>DASWHD010000121.1:0-20667 GCA_036393335.1 bacterium | reverse complement strand
CGGGCCGCGAGCAGCTTGCCCCGTGCGGTGCGCAGCCGGTCCGCCACGGCGGCGGCGTTGCTGTCGAACCGTTGGGCGAGGGTCGCGTCGTCGGCCACCCGGTAGAGGACCGAGGTGTGCGCCGCGAAGTTGCCCGCGGCGAACAGCGCCGCGTCGCCCTTACCCAGGGCGGCCTCCAGCCCCGCCGGCGTCCAGACATAGAACCGCCCCTCCCCGCCGCCATATAGATCGCATCGAGGTCGGGACGCTCCTCGCGGTCGACCTTGATGCACACGAACCAGCGGCTGAGGAGGGCCGCGATCTGCTCGTCCTCGAACGACTCACGCTCCATCACGTGGCACCAGTGGCAGGTGGCGTAGCCGATGGACAGGAAGATGGGCTTGTTCTCCGCCTTGGCCCGCGCCAGGGCCTCCGCCCCCCACGGGTACCAGTCCACCGGGTTGTGGGCGTGCTGCAGGAGGTAGGGGGACTTCTCCCCGGCCAGGCGATTGCTGTGGCGCGGCGGCCCGGCGTCGAGCAGGGTCGGCGCAAGCACGATCGAAAAGAGGCACAGCAGTGCCGGCCACCGGCGGTGGTTTGCCAATCGTTTGATTGTGTTCATCCGGACCATACCCTAGCGTGACGCGCCGCAGGATCGGCAGCGGCGGGGGGCTCCCCATGCATTCCCAACGGCAACAATTCCAACGGCTCATCGAACGCGTCGAGAAACCCGCTCGCTACACCGGCGGCGAGGTCAACGCCATCGTCAAAGGGGAGGCGGAGGTGCGCGTCGGCCTGTGCTTCCCGGACGTCTATGAGCTGGGGATGAGCCACATCGGCTGCAAGATCCTGTACGACATCCTCAATGGTTGCGAGGGCATCGCCGCCGAGCGGGTGTTCGCCCCGTGGTTCGACATGCGCGCGCTGATGCGCCGCGAGGGCGTGCTGCTACCCACTCTGGAGAGCGGCACGCCCCTGCGGGAGCTGGACCTGATCGGCTTCTCCCTGCAGTACGAGCTGAGCTATCCGACGGTACTGGAGATGCTCGATCTCGGCGGTGTGCCGGTGCGCGCGGCGGACCGCGGCGCCTCCGCCCCGTTCGTGTGCGCCGGCGGGCCGACGGTGTTCAATCCGGAGCCGATGGCGGAGTTCGTCGACTTCTTCCTCATCGGCGACGGCGAGGCGGCGGTGGTGGAGATCGCCGAGCGGCTGCGGCTGGCGAAGCGCGCCGGCATCCCACGCCACGAGACGCTGCGCGGCCTCGCTGAGATCCAGGGGGTGTACGTCCCGGCCCTTTACGCCCCGGAGTACGACGGCCGCGGCCGCCTGGTGGTGACGCGGCCCGTCGACCCCGCCACGCCGCCGCGGGTGGCCAAGGCCCTGGTCACCGATCTCGATTCCCGGCCCTACCCGCGGGCGCCGGTGGTGCCGTACGTCCAGCCGGTCCACGACCGGGTCTCCATCGAGATCTCCCGCGGCTGCACCCAGGGATGCCGCTTCTGCCAGGCGGGTTACATCTACCGGCCGGTGCGCGAGCGTGCGCCGCAAACCGTGCTCGACCTAATCGAGGCGTCGACCCGCGCCACCGGCTACGACGAGGTCTCCCTCTCCTCCCTCTCCACCGGCGACTACCTGTGCCTCGAACCCCTGGTGCACGAGCTGATCGAGCGCAACCGCGGCGGTCATCTCGGGGTGGCGATGCCCTCTCTGAAGGTGGGCGCCCTGACCCCGGAGCTGATCGCCGAGATAGGGCGCTCAGGGAAGTCGGGATTCACCATCGCCCCGGAGGCCGGCAGCCAGCGCCTGCGCGACGTGGTGAACAAGGTGGTCAGCGACGAGACGATCCTGCAGACGGTGCACGACGTCTTCGCCGGCGGCTGGGACTCCCTGAAGCTGTACTTCATGATCGGGCTGCCCACCGAGACCCTGGCGGACATCGACGCGATCGCCGACCTGGCCCTGCGCTGCCTGAAGATCGCGCGGCAGCAGAACCCGCGCATGCGCACCCTGACGGTGAGCTGCTCCACCTTCGTCCCCAAGGCGCACACGCCGTTCCAGTGGCACGCGCAGATCTCCCTGGCGCAGACCGAGGCGATCCACCGCCACCTGCGCCACCGGCTACACGATCGGCGCATCCGCTTCCGCTGGCACGACCCGCGCATCTCCTGGCTCGAGGGGGTCTTGTCCCGCGGCGATCGCCGGGTGGGGGCGCTGATCCACCAGGCGTGGACCAACGGCACCTACCTGGACGGCTGGGGCGATCACCTGGATTTGCATCGCTGGGAGCGCGCCTTCGCCGCCACCGGGATCGTGCCGGAGGAGTACAACACCCGGGCCCGCGACCTGGACGAGCCCCTGCCGTGGGACCACATCGACTCCCTGATCCCCAAGAAGTACCTGCGTAAGGAGTGGGACAAGGCGGTGGCGGCGGCGCTCATCGACGACTGCCGGGTGGGCAAGTGCACGGTGTGCGGGGTGTGCGACTTCAACGAGGTGAAGAACGAGCTGTTCACCGCTTTCGCCCCGAGGCCGTCGAGCGCACCGGCGCTCCCAGGTAACCACGGCCTCGCGGAGCCCGGCACCGGAGTCCCCGCACGGGCACACCTGCCACCCCCGCCATCGTTTCGCTACCGCCTGCGGTTCGCCAAGATCGGCGCGGCGCGGCACCTCTCGCACCTGGAGCTGGGCACCGCCCTGCAACGTGCCATGGTGCGCGCGGCGTTGCCCTTGCGCTATTCGCAGGGCTTCAATCCCAGGCCGCGGCTGGTCTTCGGCCCGGCCCTGCCGGTGGGGAGCACTGGTCTCGCCGAGTACCTGGACGTGGAGCTGCTCGCGCCGCTCCCCGCCGACGACGTGGTGGCGCGCCTGCGCCCCGTTCTGCCGTCGGGCCTCGCCGTCACCGCCGCCGACCGTCTGCCGGCCGACGCCCCCGGCCTGGGAGAAATCCTCAAGCAGGCGACCTACGAGGTCGGCTTTGCGCCCCGCTGGCGCGGGGTGCTTGCCACCCTGCCGGGCCGTCTCGCCGCTAGCCCGCGCCTGTCCGTGGTGCGCCGGCGCAAGAGTGGCCCGAAGGAGGTGGACCTGCGGCCCATGGTCCTCGACCTCTGGCTCCCGGCCGCCGGCCCCCTCGGCCTCACCCTGGCGGTGAGCAACGACGGGTCGACGCGTCCGACGGAGGTCGTGGCCGCCCTCCTCGGGGCGGACTACCCTGGGGACGAACACCTGAGTATCGTGCGCACCGCCCTGCGCGACGGCCACGGCGCGCCGCTCCTGGAACCCGCGGCCGCCACCGACGAGGAGCGCAAGGGCTTGGCGATGGCGTCGTAAGGGACAGCGTTTAGCGGTTGGCCGATCGCTGATCGCGACCGGGATACAGCACCTCACCGACCGACACCGGACAGATGCCGTGCGACCGTCTGGTAACAGAGCTAACCACTAACGGCTAACCGCTCCCCCACCCATGTCCACCCTGCTGGTCGTCAACGCCGCTACAGAGGAGACGCGCGTCGCACTGGTGGAGAACCGGGTGGTGACCGAGATCTACATCGATCGCACCCGGGCGCGCGGCACCATCGGCAACATCTACAAGGGGCGGGTGAGCAAGGTACTGCCGGGGATGGAGGCGGCATTCGTCGACGTCGGCCTGCACAAGGCGGCCTTTCTCCACGTCGACGACATCCGCGACGACTCCAACAAGCCCCCGCCCCGCGCCTTTCACCTCAACGGCGAGGTCGACGAGACGACCGATGAGGCGGTGGCGGAGGAGGCGCCGGACACCGTCGCCGAGCTGGAGCCACGACCGGCGCGGGCGATCACCGACCTGATCAAGGAGGGACAGGAGGTCCTGGTGCAGGTGGTAAAGGAGCCGATGGGCACCAAGGGGCCGCGGGTCACCACCTACCTCACCTTTCCCGGCCGCTACCTGGTCTACATGCCGGACATCGACCACGTGGGGGTGTCGCGCAAGATCGCCGGCGAGACAGAGCGCGAACGTCTCCGTGGCCTGGTGGAGGAGACCCGGCAGCCGGACGAGGGGTACGTGGTGCGCACGGTCAGCGAGGGGTGCACCGGTCAGGAGTTCGCGCGCGAGGCGCAATTCCTGCGCAAGTTGTGGGCGAACATCGTGGCGCGCGGCAAGCCCAGCGCGGCACCTGCCCTGTTGCACTCGGACCTCGACCTCGTGACCCGCACGGTGCGCGACCTCCTCAACGACGACGTCGACCGGCTGATCATCGACTCCCCTACCGAGTACGACCGCCTGCGACAGTTCGTCAACGCCTACCTGCCGGAGCTGGCACCGCGCATCGAGTTATACCGGGAAGAGGAGCTGATCTTCGACCACTTCGGCGTCGAGATGGAGCTGTCCCGCGCCCTGCGGCGCCGGGTGTGGCTGCGCTCTGGCGGCTACATCATCATCGATCAGACCGAGGCCCTCACCGCCATCGACGTCAACACCGGGCGCTTCGTGGGGCAACGCAACCTGGAGGACACGATCCTCAAGACCAACCTGGAGGCGGTGGACGAGATCGCCTACCAGCTCCGCCTGCGCAACATCGGCGGCATCATCATCATCGACTTCATCGACATGGAGATCCTGGAGCACCGCCAAAAAGTGTACGAGCAGCTCGTCGCCGCCACCGCCATGGACAAGGCGCGCACCACCATCTACCCGGTCTCCGAGCTGGGGCTGGTGGAGATGACCCGCAAGCGGGTCCGGGAGAACCTGGGCCGCACCATGATGGAGCCGTGCCCGCAATGCGACGGCACCGGCTACGTGAAGTCGGGCACCACCATCGCCTACGACCTGTTTCGCGAGGTGCGGCGGGTGGCCGGGCGCAGCACCGGCGGCGACCTGGTGATCACCGCCCACCCGGACATCGTCGATCTCCTCTACGGCGAGGAGCGCCTCACCCTCGACGAGTTGGAGCTCGCCTTCCAGTGCCGGATCCAGGTAGAGGCGAGCCACGACCCGTTCCCGGATCACTTCAAGGTCGAGCGCATCCGGTAACCCGTTCTCTTCACGGACGGGGGCCGGCGATCAGTGGATTCGCATCTGCCAGTGGCTCACGAGAACCCGGACGCTGAATTCAGATGGGATCACGCAAGCAGGAAATGTTCTTGCGGACCTTTCGTGTTTTCCCGTTTTCGTGCTTTCGTGTTCCTCTCGCGCCGGTCAGGTGGACATGAGCTAACGGCGTTAGCGGCTTACAGGAACTCCGCGACCCCGCGGTAGCAGAAGACGAATCGGCCGCCGTCCACCTCCACCTGCAAGGTGGCGCCGCGGTTGGCGGCGTAGTCGATGTAGCCCGGCACCGGACAGCCGTCGTGGCACTCGGTGGCCCCGGCCGGGGACTCGTAGTCGCGTTCCCGGTCATACCACGACAGGCAGGTGGACTCCCCGAGCAGCGCCGCGGCCACCCCGTCCGCCACCGCCTTCGCCCCCGCGTAGTCCAGGGCCCACTCGGGCGCGGTGATGGTCAACCGCTTCATGGCGCGGCCGGGCGGCGCAGGTGGACGAGGTAGGAGCGGGCGTGGAGGCGCTCGCCGCCGTGGAAGGTGAAGCCCGCCTCGCCCCCCCAGGCGGCGATCTCCGCCGTCGTATAGGTGCGCCCACCCGCGGTCATGGCCAGCATGTTGACCGCGAACAGGGCCGCCTCCTTCGGCGCCGTACGGTCCGGCTCCACCACGTTCTCATGGACCACCAGCCGGCCCCCCCGGAGCGATCAGGGGTCGCAGGGTGCGCAGCAGGGCGCGGTTGCGCTCCTCGGACTCCGCGTGCACCACCTGGGAGAGGAACACCAGGTCGAAGGGCGGCAGACCCGCCGGCGGGGGCGCATCGTAGAAATCCCAGGCGACGGCCCGGACCCGCTCTCCCCCGGCTGCCGGCGCAGGAACTCGCGGGCGCTCTCCAGGCTGAGGGGGAGGTCCAGGAGGTAGAGATCAGCCGACGGCAGGCGGCGGCCGATCTCCACCAGGTAATGGCCCGGCCCACCGCCGAGGTCCGCCACCGTCGTCACACCGGTCAGATCGAGCCGATCGATGACCGCGGTGGCGTTGGCGGCACCGGCCGCGAACATCGCCTCCATGAAACCGGTGGCGATGGCGTCCAGCCGTTCCCTCGGTGTGGGCGCCGCCATGGAACTTCCCTGGCGCTTATTTGTGGTTTTTCGACAGCCCCAACCCGGCGATCGGACGATGCCGCCACCGGTATCACCGCCCCCGACGCGCCAATCGCACGATCTCTCGCGACGGCCCCGTCCCGCGCCGAGTGCCGGTCACAGGGGTTAGGCGAGGTCCTTGGCCACCTGGGCCTCGGCCGCCAGCCAATACCCACAGGGATCGCCCCGGAACCCGTCTTTCTGGGCGATGTAGTACGCCGCCTCCTGGACCAGGCGAAAACGTTGTTCCGGGGTGAGCGTGGCCTTGCTCTTCTTGGCAGGGGAAGCGGCACTCTTCTTCTCGGCCGTCGCGACGTTTTTCTGGGTGCTCTTTTCAGCGCCGGCTTTTACCTGCGGGGCACTCTTCTTCTTGGCCTTCTTCTCTTTGTCGTTCATGGTGGTGGCGTCCTGTGTGGTTGGGGTCATGAGGTCACTTCTCCATGGATACAAGCAAGTCGGTCGGCTCCGGAATTTTATGGGTGGTCCTGCTCCTCCCCCCGCGTGCCTGGGACAGCGATTCGCCAGCACAGTAAACCGGCGGGCATTTGCGGCGAAAGGGGGGATTGGTGCCCCCGGCGTGACTCGAACACGCGACCCCAGGATTAGGAATCCTGTGCTCTATCCTGCTGAGCTACGAGGGCAGACCCGCAGAGAAGGTAGCGGATTTGTCGGCGCCCTGCCCAGTTGGCCGGTGCCGGGGATGAAGTCGCGGGCGCGGCGTTCGATAAGGTAACGCAGCATGCGATCGGTCGGTCGGGGAGGCCGCCGAGCCGAGTAAGGACACGATGCCCACGCCCCGTCTCGATCTCCTCTCCATGTTGGCCCACGACCTTCGCACCCCGCTGGTGTCCATCCAGCAGTCGTGCGCGATGTTTACCGACGGTCTGTTGGGGGAGGCGAGTCCCGAGCAACAGGAGGTCATCGACCTGATCACGGCGAACGCGGCGAACCTGGACAAGATGGTGAAGGACTTTCTCGATATCGTGCGCAGCGTGGAGGGGGCCACCGCCCTGAAGATGGCACAGGTGGGCCTGGCCGCGGTGGTGGAAACCGTCGCGCACCAGATGCGGGCCACCCTGCGCCGGGCCGATCTCCGGTTGCAGGTCGACGCCCCAGCCGACCTGCCGCGGCTGTGGGCCGACGGGGAGCTGATCCGGCGGGTCATCGGCAACCTCCTGTCCAACGCGGTGCGTTACTCGCCGGCCGGCAGTACCATCACGGTGACGGTGACCGACCACGGCGAGCACCAGCGGGTCGCGGTCCAGGATCAGGGGCCGGGGATCCCGGAGGACGAGCTGGAGTCGGTCTTCGGCCGCTTCTGGCAGGGCACCGACGAGGTGCGCAAGGTGTCGGGCAACTGCGGCCTCGGCCTGTTCTTCTGCCGCACGGTCCTCGATCGCCACGGCGGCCGGATCTGGGCCGAGAGCGGCGCAGGGCGGGGGGGATGCTTCACCTTCGAGCTGCCGGTGGATCGCCGTGCCCAGGCGCGCGCGTCAGAGCGGGAGCGCAACCCCGCGACCGTGGGCGGCTGAGCCAGTAGGTACACCGCTCCAGTGGCGCCCGGGAAGACGGTGACAGGGACCGGCCGGATGGGGAGAATCGCTTCCCATGGACGGCCGGGCACTCCACCTCCTGCGCACGGTCTTCGGCTACGGCGAGTTCCGTGTCCACCAAGGGGAGGTGATCGAGCGCCTGATCGCCGGCGAGGACGCGCTGGTGGTCATGCCCACCGGCGGCGGCAAGTCGCTGTGCTACCAGATCCCGGCGCTGGTCCGGGAGGGCACCGGCGTCGTCGTCTCGCCCCTCATCGCCCTGATGCGCGACCAGGTGATCGCCCTCACCCAGGCCGGCGTGCGCGCCGCCTTTCTCAACTCGATTCAGACCCTGGAGGAGGCGCGGGCGGTGGAGGGGCAGCTCCTGGCCGGCCGCCTCGACCTGCTGTACGTCGCCCCGGAGCGGCTGCTCACCCCACGTACCCTTGACCTCCTGGGCCGTGCCCGCCTCGCCCTGTTCGCCATCGACGAGGCGCATTGCGTCTCCCAGTGGGGCCACGACTTCCGCCCGGAGTATTTGCAGCTTCATGTCCTTGCTGAGCGGTTCCCCGGGGTACCGCGCATCGCCCTCACCGCCACCGCCGACGAGCGCACGCGGGACGAGATCGCCACGCGCTTGCGCCTGGCCGATGCGGCGCAGTTCGTGGCCGGCTTCGACCGCCCGAACATCCGCTACCGGGTCGCCCCGCGCCACAACGGCCGGGAGCAGCTCGCGCGTTTTCTGGAAGAGGAGCACCGGGGAGACGCGGGCATCGTCTATTGCCTGTCGCGCAAGCGGGTGGAGGAGACCGCCGAGTGGTTGCAGGGGCGCGGTTGGCAGGCCCTGCCGTATCACGCCGGCCTGTCGGGCCAGGTGCGCCAGACCCATCAGGACCGGTTCCTCAACGGCGAGGGGGTGGTGATGGTCGCCACCATCGCCTTCGGCATGGGCATCGACAAGCCGAACGTGCGGTTCGTCGCCCACCTCGACCTGCCGCGGAGCCTGGAGGCGTACTACCAGGAGACCGGTCGCGCGGGGCGCGACGGCCTGGCCGCCGACGCGTGGCTCGCCTACGGCCTGCAGGACGCGATCGCCCTGCGCAACATGGTGGACGGCTCGGAGGCGGATGACAGGCACAAGCGGCGGGAACGCGAGAAGATCGAGGCGATGCTCGCCTTCTGCGAGCTCGCCACCTGCCGCCGTCAGGCCCTGCTGCGCCACTTCGGGGAGGAACACAGCGGGGCGTGCGGCAATTGCGACAACTGCCTGGAGCCGGCGGCGCAGTGGGACGCCACGGAGGCGGCGCAGAAGGCGCTGTCGTGCGTCTACCGCACGGGCCAGCTCTTCGGTGTCGCCCACCTCATCGACGTGCTCCTCGGCAAGGCCGGGGAACGCATCGCGCAGTGGGGCCATCAGCGTCTCTCCACCTTCGGCATCGGTGCGGATCTCACCGCGGTCCAGTGGCGCGGCGTGTACCGCCAGCTCATCGCCCGCGGGCTGCTGGCGGTCGATAGCGCGGGCCACGGCTCCCTGAAGCTCACCGAGCGCAGCCGCGCGGTGCTGCGCGGCGAGGAGCGCGTGCTCCTGCGCCAGGAGGCACCCCGTGCCCACCGGGCCGCGCGCCGCACCGGCGCGGCACGCGACCCCCGCCTGGTGAGCGCCGCACAGCGACCCCTGTGGGAGGCCCTGCGCGCCCGTCGCCGCCAGCTCGCCGAAGAGCAAGCGGTGCCGCCCTATGTCATTTTCCACGACGCCACCTTGCTGGCGATGGCGGAGCACCGGCCAGGGACCCACGAGGAGCTGTTGCAAATCTCCGGGGTCGGCGAGCGCAAGCTGGCGCGCTATGGCGACGCCTTCCTCGCGGTGATCCGCGACCACGCGTCAGGGGTGCTCCCACCGCTGTAGACCGTAGGTCGCGTCCCCCTCCATATCAGGGCGGAACGCCGCAAGCGGTTCCGCCATTCACATCCATCGCACGGCGGTGGATCTTGTCGGACATCGGGTGGGCGGATCGCCCTCCGGGAGGCGTTGGGCGAGGCACCACCCCACGGCGCCGACCGCCAGCCCGGCCGCTGCGGTGGCCAGGTTGATCTGGCCGGTGACCACCCACAGGGGCTGAGCAAGGAAGGTCTCGATGAGCAAGGCCCGCTCCACGAAGGGGTCGAGGAACTGCCCTCCCACTGCCGTCTCCTGGAACACGGTCCACCACAGCCGGAGGCCGTACAGGACGCCGGCGTAGAGGGCCATCACGATGACGCTCACGAACGCGAACCCCGCCACGTCGCCGGCGGTCCGGCCGGCGCGTAAGGTGCACACCACCGTGCGCCGCTCCCGCGGGCCGTCGAAGTCGCACAGGAAGAGGTTCTGCCAGGTGGAAAGCCCGAGCTCGCCGGCGCGGCGGAGCACGAAGAGGCGGTTTGTAACCTCCTGTTAAGTGTGGTCGAGCCCCAGCCGTCGCTTCCAACGTGCCGCTTCGGTCGCCAGACTCGGGATGGGCAGGTAGAGGAAGGCGAGCCCATAGAGCAGGGTGCCGCTCAGGCCGAGGCCGAGGAGGCGCAGGAGCGGCGACGCCTGCGGCCTCAGCGTCTCCAGCGCGAAGGAGGCCAGCGCCAGCCAGCCATGCAGGCCCAGGTTGAGGCCGATGGCCGGCAACAGCCCGCGGGCGAGGCGCCGCGCCCTCACCCGCAGGACGGCGGCGGCGAACAGGGCCATGCGCAGCGAGGAATAGGCCCAGGCGCAGGCCACGCCGACGGCGACCCCCGTCAACCCCCAGTGGACCCCGATCAGGCAGGCGATGGCCAGGATGGCCAGCCCCTCGAGCTGAATCCAGATCTCGCGCCCGAGGCGGTTGCGTGCCGCCGACACCGCCCCCGAGAGATTGCCCAGGGTCCGTAGATAACCCCGGCAGGCGAGGATCTGTAGCGGCAGCACCGCACCGAGCCACTTGGCGGAATAGACCACCTCCACGAACGGCGCCGCCAGCCAGATCAGGCCCGTGAACAGCGGCCAGGCGTAGACCGCGAGCAGGGCGCTGCTGCGCAGGAAGATGTACTGGGACTCGTTGAGGTCCTGCTGCACCTTGGCGAGGGCGCGGAACACCGGCGGGTAGAGGGAGCGCGCCAGGGTCTCCATGGGCATGGCGGCGAGGCTGTCGCCCTTGTTGTACAGCCCGAGCGATGCGGCGCCGAACTGGCGCCCGATGATGAAGTTGGCGGTCTGGTCGCGGAAGTGCAGGATGATGTTGACCAGGGTGGTCTTGATGCCGTAGCTGCCCAGCCGCCGCGTAATGCCCGGGTCGTAGGCCAGGCGCGGCGTCCAGCGTGTCGCACGGGCGAACAGCAGGGCGTTGACCGCCGAACCGATCAGGCCGCCCAGCACCAGGCTCCACACGCCGTAACCGAGCCAGGCCATGAGGATGCTGCTGCCGCTGCCGAAGACCTGACACACCAGCCCGAGGGTGGAGATCGCCTTGAAGCGCATGTCGCGCTTCAGCCGCGCGCGCGGCACGTTGACGAAGGGGCGCAGGACGAAGCCGAGGGCGGAGACCTTGAACAGGTCGGCATAGATGGGCTGGTCGTACCAGGCGGCGAACCAGGGCGCGGCGGCGAAGAACAGGGCGTAGATCAGGACACCGGTGGCGAGCTGCACCGTGAATACGACGTGGAAGTCGCGCGCGCTGGCCTGCTCCGAGCGCACCAGGGCCTCGCTCATGCCGCCGCTGGCGAGATAGCTGGCCACCCCGGTAAAGACCTGGACGGTGACCAGCAGGCCGAAGTCCTCCGGCACCAGCAGGCGCGCCAGAACGATCCCGACCAGGAAGGCCCCGAAGCGGCGCAGCACGCCGCCCAGCGCCACCCAGGCGGTGTTCCGCCGGATCTGCTCCCCCAGGCTCATGGAGTGGTTCTAGGAGGCGTACGACTCTGTCAAACGGCAACGCTTTGCCGGGGCAGCGAGGTGCGAGGCGAGGGGGTCGGTCCGGGCCATGGCTCATCGTAGCGTGGATCCGCCCCGGCTGTCCGCCCGGGAAGATCGCGTGCGCCCAGGGCGTGTACGGTGTTCTCGAGCGGTGGGGTGCCCGACCCGGATTCGCGGGCACGTCCCCGCCCGGCTTACCCCGCATTTCTCACCAAGACTCTGCTGCGCCCGCGCCACTGCCCTGCCTGCCGGCAGGCAGGCCGCATCTCCTGCCCGGGTCCTCGTCCGGGGTAGGAGCCGAATCCCTTCGGCGACCTGTGCCCATGGGGTCGCCGATAGAATCGGCTCCTACCGCGGGCCGGCCAGGATCTACGGCCATTGGCACGGGCTGGCGACGATCCATGGTGAGAAATGCGGGTTACGGCGACAACACCATGCATGGCCCTGTGGCAAAGTACGGCCATGATCCGATCCCATGGCGATCCCCCCCGCATGGTCTACGCCCGGGTGGACGGCACCATCCTCGATCACCCGGAACTGCTCATGGCCGGTGTGGGGGGCGGTGATCCGCGGCCGGTGCGCGACGACGAGTTGACCCCCCTGCCGCGCGGCAGCGACCTCTTTCTGCTCCCCGGGCGCCGGCCGATCGGGCTCGACCCGGGCACCGGGGCCGCGGTCGAGTGGGACGGCGAGGGCGAAGAGGTGTGCGCGGTCGCGGCCTTCCTCGCCCCGGCGTGGACGATGTTTCTCCACCCGGCCTACCGTACCCTGCCCGGCGCGCCGGTGCTGCCGCTGTTCGCCTACTCCGCCCTCGGCTTCGCGGGCGGTCGGTTCTGGGCGACGGGCGTCCGCGTGGACGAGGATCCGCGCCAGGATCCCTGGCGCTTCGCTCCGCGGCGGTTGCAGAAGCAGGTTGCGCAGGGTGTGCGTGCGATGCCAGACAACCTCGTGGTGCAGCAATTGGAAACCTGCGCCCTGACCTACGGGTGTCGTGCGGCGCAGAACTTCTTCATTGGCCGGCACGAGGCGCCGATCCCGACCAGCGTGACATGCAACTCGCAGTGCGTCGGCTGCATCTCACTCCAGCCCGACGGCGAGTTCCGCGCGAGTCACGACCGGATTCGCCGCGCACCTACGCCGCGGGAGATCGCGGACCTGGCGGTGGCACACATCGCGCGCGTGGCCGAGGCGGTGGTGAGCTTCGGTCAGGGGTGCGAGGGCGAGCCGCTCCTCGGCCGCGAGCTGCTAACCGCCGCGACGCGACTGATTCGCGAACGCACCGCCCAGGGCACCGTGAACGTCAATACCAACGGCAGCCTCCCCGCGGTGGTCGACGCCCTATGCCACGCGGGGCTGGACGCGATCCGCGTGTCGCTCAACAGCGCCCGCGCCGCCGTGTACGAGGCATACTATCGACCGAAGAGGTACGACTTCGCCGACGTGCGGGAGTCGCTGCGCGTCATGCGGCGACGCCACCGCTGGCGCTCGCTCAACTACCTCGTCTTCCCCGGCCTCACGGACACCGACGAGGAGCTGGACGCGATCTCGGCCCTCGTCGAGGAGACGGACCTCGACCTCATCCAGATGCGCAATCTGAACATCGATCCCGAGCTCTACCGCGAGCGCATGCCCGCGGGCGCGGTGCGCGAGGGGTTCGGCGTCGGGGAATTCATGCGGCGGCTGCGTGCCCGCTTCCCCCACCTCCGCTACGGCTATTTCAACCCCGCGAAGGAGACTTACGCCCGGTGGCGCACGGAATCCGGCCGCAGGCTGTGATGGCGCGCACGGTCGCAGCAGATTCATGGTGAGAAATGCGGGCTAGGGTCGCAGGAAAGCGAGCGCCGCTTCGTGGAGGGCGCCGTTGGTGGAGAGGAGGTTGCCGCCGCTGAGCGAATCGTCCCCCGCGAACGACGTGCATCGTCCGCCTGCCTCTTCGACGATCATCTTCACCGCCGCGATGTCCCACGGCTTCAGGTCTGGATCGACGGCGATTTCCCCTGCGCCTTCCGCGACCAACATGTGCTGATAGAAGTCGCCGAACCCCCGGGTCCGCTCCACCGACGCCAGCAGCGCGTGTAGGCGTGGCACGGTCGGCCCCTCGGCCCGTCCGCTCAGGTCGCCATGGAACACGTGGGCCCGCGCGAGTTCGCCGATCGCGGACACGCGCAGGCGGCGCGTAGCGGCGAACGCCCCTTGACCCCGGGCGGCGTGCCAGCGCGCCCGCAGGGCGGGCGCCGAAACGACCCCCGCGATGATCACGCCGTCGCGCTCGATCGCCAGCAACGAGGCGAACACCGGGATGCCGCGGACGAAATTCCGCGTGCCGTCGATCGGGTCGATGATCAGGCGTGTGCCGCCCCCTGCGGGCGATCCGCCCTGCTCCTCGCCATACACGCCCGCTGCGGGTGCGCGCGCCGCCATCAGCTCGCGCGCCATGGTCTCGATCGCCCGGTCCGCCTGGCTCACGGGCGAGCCATCGACCTTGCGGTCGACGCGCAGATCCGCCGTGCGGAAGTAGCGCAGCGCGATGCGGTCCGCTCGGTCGGCGATCGCGTGCAGCAGCGGTAGCCACTCGCTCCCGCCACACCCCACCGCCTCACCCCCGGCCGTCGTCACGCTATTCACGGCGCCACCCAATCCGACGTCATTCTACCCATGGCAACCCTCCTGGGGATGGTCCCCCTTGTGGCAAGATCCGCAGGGCAGTCGATGTCCCTGTGGATCCCCGGATCATCGACCGGTATGAGCGTCAGACGTTCCAGGTGCCGTTCCAGGACCTCACGTGCCCCGGTATCGCCGGTCAGCGCGATGAGGTCGGCGAAGTAGGCACGGCCAAAGGCGACGGGATGGCCGCGGTGGCCCGCAAACACGGGAGCGGCGAGGACATCGCTCTGTCCTACCGCCCGCGCGACCGCCGCGACCGTCGCCGCCTGAATGAACGGCATGTCGGCGAGCGCGATCACCCAGCCCGTGGCCCGGGCAGCGGCGCGCACGCCGCAGGCGAGGCTCGCACCCATGCCGTCGTCCGGGCGCGGATTCACGACGATGCCGATGCCTTCGGCGGCGAGCAGGTCCGCGACCTCGCGGTCGGCGGCGCGTACCACGGCGACGGAGTGGGGCACGGCATGCAGCAGGGTGCGCGCCGCGCGGACCGCCATCGCCACGCCGCCCGCGAGGGGATGAAGACGCTTGTCCGCACCGAAGCGGTGGCTCGCTCCTGCGGCGAGCAGGACGCCCCAGAGATCAGCCATGGGCCTGGCGGCCCGTGGGCGGCAGCGCCGCACTGGCTGCGAGCGCGACGCCGTGGCGCGTGGCGGTGACGCCGGCGAGGGTGGCGAGCGCGATCTCGGCCGGCGTCTTGGCGCCCAGGGGCAGTCCGACCGGGCCGTGCAGCCGCGCGAGCCGGTGCGGCGCCACGCCGAAGGCGGCGAGACGCGCGCGCCGCTTGTCGTTGTTGGCCTGCGAGCCCAGCGCCCCGACGTAGAACGCCGGGCCGGCGAGGGCCTCCATGAGAGCGAGGTCATCGAGCTTCGGGTCGTGCATGAGGGCGAGCACCGCGCAGTGCTCGTGGGCGAGGCCCTGCACAGCGTCGTCCGGCATGCGGGTGTCGAGCACGGTATCCGCGACCTGCCATCGTTCGGCGATCTTGGCGCGCGGCTCGCAGACGATCACCTCGTAGTCGAGCGCCAGTCCCATCTGCGCGGTGAAACGGGAGAGCTGCCCGGCGCCGATCAACAATAACCGCCAGCGGGGACCGAAGACCTTGCGCAGCTCACGGCCGTCGTACGAGAACTCCCCCTCTTCGTTGCTGGCCGGCCGCAGGCTCGCCTCGCCCGTAGCGATATACAGGCGGCGCGCGACGCACGCGCGCGCCTCGATCTGCGCGAGGATGCCGTGCAGCGGGGCGGCAGCGTCGAGTCGCTCGATGACCAGCTCGAGCCGACCCCCACACGCCAGGCCCAGACGCTGCGCCTCCTCGCGCGTGACGCCATAGGTGACGACCCCGGGAAGCCTCTGCGGCAGGCGGCCCTCCCGCAGGCGCGCGGCGAGGTCGTGCTCCATGCAGCCTCCCGAAACCGAACCGACGAAGCGGCCGTCGGCGCGCAGCGCAAGCAATGAGCCCGGCGGGCGCGGCGCGGAGCCGAAGGTCTTCGCCACCGTGACGAGATACACGGTCTCGCCCGCCGCGAGCCACTCGCAGGCGGTGCGCAGCACTTCGTGGTCGGCGGTTTCCATGGGTGGCGCGGTCGGCGGCCGGTCAGCGTGAGGCATCCTCGAGCCGGTCCTCCGGACACGGCCCGCCGGCAGCCGCCCACTGCTTGAATTTGGCAACGAATTCGGCGTGCGGGACCGGCACCGGCGCGCGTTCGCCGCCGGGATCCCAGCCCCAGAGCACCAGGGGGTCTTGGCTCACGTGCTCGATCAGCGCCGCGAAGTCGCGGCCGCCGTTGGCGTCCGGGTCCTGGATGGCCGCGCACAACTCGGCCGGCGAAAGGCCGATGAACACCATCTTGTGCGAGGGCGGCGGCAGCCCCCAGTGGGGCGCGCCCGGTGGCGCATGGGGTCCGTAGCTGGCAGGCGGATTGGCGCTGCCGTGGCAGGCGGCACAGGGCAGGCCCGGCGCGCCCGTGCCGGTGGGACCGCGCGCCACCGCCATCGCGTGCGGTAGGCCGGCGTCGAACTGCAGCGGTGCGTCACCGGGGATGTGGCAGTTCTGGCAGCGCGGGTGCTGGAAGACCTCCTGGACCGTCGCGAATGCCGCGACGGCCTGTGCGCGCGCCTTGGCCGCAGGGTCGCAGGCGGCAAGCGGGATCACGAGCAACAGGATCGGCAGGAGGCGCACGCCCATCGCGACCTCCTCCCTCAGGTGGGCAGCGTGAGTGGTAGCTCGCGCAGCCGTTCGCCCGTCAGCGCCGCCACGGCGTTCGCCACCGCCGGCGCGATCGGCGGCACACCGACCTCGCCGATCCCGCCGGGCTTCTCGGTGCTCGCCACCATATGCACCTCCACCACCGGCATCTCGCTCAGGCGCAGCACCGGGTAGTCGTGGAAGTTGGACTCCTGCACCCGCCCGCCCGTGAAGTGCATTGCGCCGTGCAGCGCTGCGCTCAACCCGAAGACGATCCCCGATTCCATCTGTGCCGCGATCGTCTCGGGATTTACGGCGATGCCGCAGTCGACGGCGCAGACCACGCGGTGCACGCGGATCTTGCTCCGGTCCACGGATACCTCGGCCACCTGGGCGACGTAGCTCCCGAACGACTCGTGCACGGCGACGCCGCGCGCGCGGCCTTCGGGCAGCGGCGACCCCCAGCCGGCCTTCTCGACCGCCAGGTTCAGCACCCCGAGGTGACGTGGGTGGTCTTTCAGGAGGCGGCGGCGGTATTCCGCCGGGTCCTTGCGGTTGGCATGGGCCAGCTCGTCTATGATGCCTTCCATCACGAAGGCGGTGTGGCTGTGACCGACCGAGCGCCACCACAGCACGGGAATGCCGGTCTGGGGCGAATGTAGATCGACGTGAAAGTCCGTAAGGCCCTTGAGATACGGCGAGTCGGACGTGCCTTCCACCGAGGTCATGTCGATGCCGTCCTTGACCATCGCCTGCTCGAACGGTGTGCCCGCGAGGATGGATTGGCCGACGATCGTGTGCCGCCAGGCCACCGGCAGGCCGTCGCTGCCGAGACCGACCTGGGCACGGTGCAGGTAGGACGGCCGGTAGTAGCCGCCGCGCACGTCGTCCTCACGGGTCCAGACGGTCTTGACCGGCGCATCCGCGGCCTTGGCCACATGCACCGCCTCGGTGACGCAGTCCGAGGTCGGGGTGGCGCGACGGCCGAAGCCGCCGCCGAGGAAGACGGTGTGGATCTCCACCTGCTCGGGCTTGAGCCCCGTGATCTGCGCCGCGACCTGCTGGTCGAGGGTCTGGAACTGGGTGCCGGTCCAGATCTCGCACCGATCCGCGCCGATCTTCACCGTGCAGTTGAGCGGCTCCATCGGCGCGTGCGCGAGATAGGGCACCGCGTATTCGGCCTCCAGAATCGTAGCCGCCGCGCTCAGGGCAACCGTGACGTTGCCGGCCGCGGCGGCGACCGCACCCGGGGTCTCGGCCAGCCGACGAAACTCCGCGCGCAGCACGGCGCCGTCGAGGGATGCGTGCGGGCCCAGATCCCAGTCGATCTTCAGGGCATCGCGGCCGAGCTTGGCGGCCCAGAAATGGTCGGCGATCACCGCCACGCCGCTGGGTACCTGCACCACGTGGCGTACGCCGGGCACGGCCTTGGCCTGGCTCGCGTCGCAGCCCTGCACCGTGGCGCCGAACACCGGCGGCCGCGCCACCACGGCGGTGAGCAGACCGGGGAACTGCACGTCCATGCCGAACTGCGCCCGGCCGGTGATCTTCTCCGGGGTGTCCAGACGCCGGGTGCGATGGCCGATGATCTGCCAGTCCTTGGCGGGTTTGAGCGCCACCGTCTCCGGCGCCGGGAGCCGCGCCGCGGCCGCGGCCAGCTCGCCGTAGCGCGCGCGCCGGTCGCCGCACACGACCCAGCCATTCTCGGTGCGGCAAGCTGCGGCAGGCGCAGCGAAGCGCTGAGCCGCGGCGGCCACCAGCAGGGCGCGCGCAGTCGCGCCGGCCTGGCGATAGCGATCAAATTCCGACCGGGTGCTGGATGAGCCACCGGTCATCTGCATACCGAAAGCGGTATGGGCATAGGCCGGCGCCGCCGGCGCGTGCTCGACCTTGATCTTGCTCCAGTCGGAGTCGAGCTCCTCGGCGATCAACATCGGCAATGTCGTCCAGATGCCCTGGCCCATCTCCGCGTGTGCCAGCAGGACGGTGACGCTGTCGTCGCTGCCGACACGCAGGAAGGCGTTTGGCGCAAACGTCGTCCCGGCGACCGCCGGCTGGGCGCGCGCGAAGCGCTGCGCACCGGGCACCACGAAGGCGATCACGAGGCCGCCGGTGGCACAGGCACCGGCCTTGAGGAAGTCGCGGCGGGAAAGGCCTGCGATGTCATCCATGGGAGGTGTGCTTCAGACGGCGGAGTGACGATCCCGGGAGAGTCGCATCTTGCCTCCCTCAGACCTTGGCGAGCGCGGCCGCGCGGTGCACCGCCGCGCGGATGCGCCGGTAGGTGCCACAGCGGCAGATATTTCCGCTCAGCGCGGCGTCGATGTCGGCATCGCTGGGATTGGGCTTCGCGACCAGGAGGGCGGCGGCCGACATGATCTGGCCGGACTGGCAGTAGCCGCACTGCACCACGTCCAGCTCGGCCCAGGCGCGTTGCACCGGATGGCTGGCATCGGGCGACAGGCCCTCGATGGTGGTGATTGCCTTGCCCGCGACGGCGGATACCGGCGTGATGCAGGAGCGTAGCGGCGCGCCATTGACGTGCACGGTACAGGCACCGCACTGCGCGATCCCGCAGCCGAACTTGGTCCCGGTCAAACCGAGGAGATCGCGCAGCATCCACAGCAGGGGCATGTCGGGCGGCGCCTCCACCTCGTGCCGGGTGCCATTGACGGTGAGCAGCATCGGTACTCCCTCCCGCTGGCCGGAGACGGTCAGACGGTACGCCCACGCCGGTGCGGGAACAAGCGGTGGATCCCACCGCCTTTTCCGCCGGCGGTGACCCCCATAGACTCGCCCCTCATCCGTCCCGCCCGCGAAGACCATGGCCGACGCCCCGCCCAAGCCGCGCATCGCCTACGACGACCTCGGCCACTTCCTCCGCGCCCTGGACGAGGCGGGGGAGCTGTGCCGGGTGACCTGCGAGGTCGACCCCTACCTGGAGATCTCCGCCATCGCCGACGCCCAGTGCAAGGCGATCGGCGGCGGCAAGGCCCTGCTCTTCGAGCGGGTGAAGGGCGCGGACCTGCCGGTAGCGATCAACCTGTTCGGCTCCGAGCGGCGCATGTGCATGGCTCTCGGCGTGGAGTCCCTGGAGGAGCCCGGCGCGCGCCTGATCGACCTCCTGGATCCCGACTGGCCCAAGGACTTCATGGGGGCGGTGCGCTCCCTGCCCAAGCTCAAGCAGCTCGGCAACTTCCTGCCGCGGCGGGTGAAGACGGCGCCGTGCAAGGAGGTGATCGACCACGACCCGGACCTGACCAAGCTGCCCATCATCACCGCCTGGCCGGACGACGGTGGGCCGTTCATCTCCCTGCCCCTGGTCTTCACCAAGTCGGCGGACGGCCGCTTCCGCAACGTCGGCATGTACCGCATGCAGCTCTTTGATGCCAAGACCACCGGCATGCACTGGCACATCCACAAGCACGGCGCCAAGCACCTCCAGGACCGGGCGCGCCGCGGCGAGGTCCTGCCGGTGGCGGTGGTCCTGGGCTGCGACCCGGCGACCATCTATTCGGCGACGGCCCCCCTGCCCGAGGGGATCGGCGAGATCTTCTTCGCCGGCTTCTTGCGCAACAAGCCGGTGGAGCTGGTGCCCTGCGAGACGATTCCGGAGATGGAGGTGCCGGCCAGCGCGGAGATCGTCCTGGAGGGCTACGTCGACCCGGCCGAGTCACGCATCGAGGGGCCGTACGGCGACCACACCGGCTACTACTCCCTGGCGGAGCCGTATCCGGTCTTCCACTGCACCTGCATCACCCGCAAGCAGCGCGCTATTTATCCGACGATCATCGTCGGCCCGCCGCCCATGGAGGACGACTACCTGGGCAAGGCGACCGAGCGCATCTTCCTCCCCCTGCTGCGGCGCCAGAACCCGGAGATCGTCGACCTCAACCTGCCCATCGAGGGGGTGTTCCACAACCTGGTGCTGATCTCCATCGACAAGCGCTACCCGGGCCACGCGCGCAAGATCATGCACACCATCTGGGGCGCCGGGCAGATGCAGTTCTCCAAGTGCATCGTGGTGGTGGACCAGGAGGTCGACGTCCAGGACCCGCGCCAGGTGGTGTTCCGCCTGTCCAACAACGTCGACTGGCGGCGCGACGTGACCATCGTCGAGGGGCCGCTCGACGCCCTGGACCACTCCTCGCCCCTGCCCAAGTTCGGCGGCAAGATCGGCATCGATGCCACCCGCAAGCTGCCGGAGGAGGGCCACCCGCGCGAGTGGCCCGA
>DASWHD010000120.1:0-32132 GCA_036393335.1 bacterium | reverse complement strand
TCCTCGGGCATGTCGACCGTCGACTTCATGCGCACCGTCTGCTCGTGGCCGGTGAGCTGGTCACGGGCCAGGACATGGAGGATGCCATCGGCATCGATGGTGAACTGCACGCCGACCCGCGGCACCCCGGCCGGGGCCGGGTCGATGCCCTCCAGCAAGAACTTGCCGAGCTCCCAGTTGTCGTGGGCCATCTCGCGCTCGCCTTGCAGGACGCGGATGGAGACCGACCGCTGGTTATCGACGGCGGTGGTGAAGGACTCGCCGGCCTTGGTGGGAATGGTGGTGTTGCGCGGAATGATGACATTCATCAAGCCACCGTAGGTCTCGATGCCCAGGGAGAGCGGCGTGACGTCCAGGAGCAGGAGCTCGTCGTGGTGGCCCTCGAGGATCGCGGCCTGGGTCGCGGCACCTACCGCCACCGCCTCATCCGGATTGATAGAGCTGTCCGGCGTCCGCTGGAAGATGCTTTCCACCAGGTCGCGTACCATCGGGATCCGCGTCGAGCCCCCCACGAGGAGCACGGCTGCGAGCTGCTCGGGCTCCAGTCGCGCGTCGCCCAGGGCCTGGATACAGGGGCGGCGTGTCTGTTCCACCACGTCCCGCATCAACGCCTCAAGGGTGGGGCGATCGAGGGTGTACGAGAAGCTGAAGTCGGGGCCGAGGAACGGGAGCTTGATCTCGGTCTCCGTCTCGTCGCTGAGAACCTTCTTCGCCGCTTCCGCGGCGTCACGCAGGCGGGCCGTAACATGCGGGCGGCCCAACGAGTCGCCGTGCCCGGCCTGGCGGATCTGCCGTTCGAGGTGCGCCACGATGCGGGCGTCGATGTCGTCACCGCCGAGACGGGTGTTGCCACAGGTGGAGAGGACCTTGAACACGCCCTCCCTCACTTCCAGGATGGAGATGTCGAACGTCCCGCCGCCAAAGTCGTAGACGGCAATGTGTGCGTCTAATTCTTGCCCCAAGCCGTAGGCCAATGCCGCGGCAGTGGGCTCGTTGATGATGCGCTCGACGGTCAGCCCCGCCAGCTCACCTGCGCGTTTGGTGGCGTTGCGCTGCGCATCATTGAAGTACGCGGGGACCGTGATCACGGCCCGTGTCACGTCTTGTCCGAGGAAGGCCGCCGCATCGTCGCGCAGTTTCTTCAGCACTTCCGCGGCGACGTCCTCGGGACAGATCACGCGCCCATCGATCGGAAACACCACGGGACCCTCACCCTTGCCCGTCACCGGGTAGGTGACGACCATGTCCTCGGCGGCGATCTCGTAACCCCGCTTACCCATGAATCGCTTGGCAGAATAGATGGTGCGGTCCGACTCCAGTGCCCGCTGGCGGTTGGCCGGCGTTCCGACCAGGGGTTCGCCGTCCTTCGGGAAGAGTACGACCGACGGGGTGATCCGTTCTCCCGATGTGTCGGCGACCACCAGGGTCATGCCGCTATCCATGACGGCCACGACCGAGTTGGTCGTGCCGAGATCGATGCCGATGATGCGACTCATTGCGGATCTGTTCCCACGGGATGAGGCATAGGGGCCGTGGAGGTTGCCGGGAGGATGGCGGGGGTGAGCATGTGCAGGGCGACGAGGCGCTCGTGAACCTGCTGGCCGAGCCGGTCCAGGTACGACAAGGCATCGGCCACGTTGTTGAGGCGGTGAAATGCCTGTTCCGAGGCCTCGCCTGCCTGGTGCCACTGGGCGTCGATCTCCTGCAACTCGCTCAAGACGGTCGCCTGCTCCCCCTCGATCGATTTCCGGCATGCCATCAGGCTCTCGCGCTGCGCCGTCACGCCGCTCGACTTGAGGGCAAAGGCGACCGCCTCGATCGACGACTTGGGACGCTCGGCCTCCTTGAGATAAGCATCCGCGGCCATCAAGGTCGTTTGCACCCGCCGGAAAAGCTCCGCGATCTGCGGGGGGATCGCCTTGCTGCGGCTGCGTTCCCCGCCAGTGAGTAACTCCACCAGGTACTGCACCCGCTGCTTGGGATTGCGCAGGCAGGAGTACGCCTGGTTGAGGAGCGCCGAGCGGTAGAGGATGGCCTCCTTTTCCTCGGCGGAGAGGTCCGGATGGCGATCCGGGTGATACTCTTGACTGAGTCGCAGATAGGTGGCCTCTAGCCGCTGCGCGTCGACCAGGGGCCGTTGCGGCAGCCCCAGGTAGCGAAAGTAGTCGACGCCCCGGGGCACCGGAACGGCGATCCGACAGTCGTGACAGAAAAAACTCGCGAGCTGCTGGTCGCAGCTCTGGCATTTGACCTGGAGAGAATCCATTGCAAGCGGCACCTACGCGCTGAACGACTCTCCGCAGGAGCACGACCCGCTGGCGTTTGGATTGCGGACCTTGAAGCCTCCGTTGATAAACGCTTCGACGAAGTCGACTTCGGCGCCCTCCAGGAACACGGCACTCTTGGGGTCGACGCACACGTTGACGCCTTTGTCCGTGATCACGGCGTCATCGGCACGGGGGGAATCGACGAGGCTGAACAGGTACTGCATGCCGGAGCAGCCGCCCCCTTTCACCTGGATGCGGACGGCACCCTCAGTTTTTCCCTGCTTGGACAGGAATTCCCTCACTTTGCTGGCGGCTTTCTCCGTGACAGTAATCATTTAGGGTCCTCTAGAGTGGTCATCCCCGTTTCCAATCTGGTGTTGCATCAGCCTATATGCAACCCTCTGCACCGCGAACAGGGCGTGCCTCGTCCCAGCGGAGCCGGGTCCGAACCCTTTTAGTAGGGGATGACTCATAACTGCCAGTTTAGCTCGCGAGTGGGTGACTGACCCGCCTCCCTTTTCCGGGGATTGAAGGCGCGCACTTTAAGGAAAAACAAGATGTTACTATCCACGAAGATCACCTATTCCGTTCGCTCCTTGGCGTACATCGCCAACTACTCCACGGGCGAGCGCCCGATTCCCTTGTCGGAGATCGCGGAGGTGGAGGGCATCTCCCTCCATTACCTGGAGCAGCTGTTCAACAAGCTGCGGCGCGGCGGCATCGTCACCAGCATCCGTGGACCGAAAGGTGGCTTTTTCCTCGCGCGTCCGGCCTCCGAGATCTCCATTGACGACATCATTCGGGTTCTCGGTATCGAGGTCTTCTCCAACCTCACCGAGGGGGTGGGCAGTGGCGGAGGGGAGACCAGCGAACGGTCGTGTGCAGCGGGTACCGGCCGGATGTGGCAGGATTTCAAACGGCACATCCGGGACTATCTGGGCAACCGGACGCTGCAGGAGATCATCGATGACTGTCGGCAGCAGGAAGAAGGTGGGGATGTCCTGATGCGTACCGGCACCGAGGCGTAACGGCCGGCGGGCTGTGCCCCGCAGGGACGCGCGGGGCCGTCAGTTCGAGGGGGAGTCCCGTTGATGACGACGACCGCTGCGGCCCTGTTGATTGGCAACGAGATTCTGTCCGGCAAGGTGGAGGAGGAGAATCTCTCGTACCTTGCGCAGGAGCTGTGGGGCCTCGGCATCTCCCTGCAGGAGGTGCGGATCCTGCGCGACCAGACGGACGCAATCGTTACCGCGGTGCGGGCCTTGAGTGGCGCCCATACCTACGTGTTCACCACCGGGGGCATCGGGCCTACCCATGACGACGTTACCTTGGCGGCGGTGGCGCATGCCTTCGGCGTTCCCCTGGTACGTGACCCGACCCTCGAACACCTGATCCGCGCCAGTCACCCGGGCGCGGATCCCACGCCGCGGCAGCTCCGCATGGCATTGGTCCCGCAGGGGGCGCAGTTGGTGGGCGGAGGGGAGCGCCGCTGGCCGACGATCTGCAAGGAAAACGTATTCCTCTTTCCCGGTATCCCAAAGTACTTCCGCCAGCGGCTCGCCGACCTCCGTGATCGGCTGCGGACGACACCGTTCGCACGCTGCTTCCTGCACACCATGATGGGCGAAGGGGAGCTTGCCGACCTCCTGGACAAAGTGGTGGACCGTTTTCCGAGTGTCGAGGTGGGCAGCTACCCGGTGGTGGACCGGGAGGACTATCGGGTACGGGTCAGCTTCGAGGGGCGAGACTCGGCCGAGGTCGCTGCGGCGCGTGCGGCCTTGCGGGGGCTCCTGCCGCCTGACGTCATCGTGGACCTGTAAGCCATGGGCAGCCCGGCTGCGGCGCTCCCCTGGTCGGAGATCGACACCGTCCTGCTCGACATGGACGGCACCTTGCTCGATCTGCACTTCGACAACCAGTTCTGGTTACGCCACGTCCCGGACGCGATCGCCAGTCGCACAGGCATCTCACCGGAACTCGCCCTCGCCGAACTTCGGGAGCGGTACCGTCAGGTGCAGGGCAGCCTGAAATGGTATTGCGTGGACCATTGGAGCGCGGAGCTCGGGTTGCCCATCGCCGAGCTCAAAGAGGAGATCAGCCACTTCATCCGTGTCCATCCCCATGCGTTCGAGTTCCTGGCCGCGGCGCGGAGGGCCGGCAAGCGATTGATCCTGGTCACCAATGCCCATGTGGCGAGCCTCTCCCTCAAGCTGCGGCGCACCTCCCTCGGGACCTATCTGGACGACATCGTGGTCTCCCACGATCTGGGCCTCCCCAAAGAGGCCCCTGGCTTTTGGCCGCGCCTGCACGCCCTGATCCCGTTTGACTCGGAGCGCACCCTGCTGGTGGACGACAGCCTACCTGTGCTGCGCGCGGCGCGCCGCTACGGCATCGCCTACCTGCTGGCGGTGGCACGACCGGACAGCCAGCAGGCGCCACGGGACACGGAGGAGTTTCCCGCCATCCACGACTTCGCCGAGGTGCTGCCGGTCGTTTAAGGAGGGGCGGGCACCGCGTGGGGTTCCGACCCCTCCGCCCAGTGCCGGGCGGCGTGCTAAAAGAAGACCTGGATGTCCTTCGCCACCGCCGCTATGCGCTGGCTGAGGGGCGGGAGCACATCTTCCGCGAGCCTCAGGTCCGTAAGGAGGTCGACTGGTACCTCCGGCGTCTGCAGGTCACCGCTGTTGCCATAACCCTCGGCTCGGCAGTAGAGGTCGGCGAACTGGACGATGTCGACGATCGGGTCATCGCCGCCGGGGAGCCCGATCCGCTCTGCACGACGATGATGGTGATGCCGGATCGATGCGATGGTTGGTTCCGGCAAGAGCCAGTTCCGTGCGATCCAGCCGCCGATCTCCGCATGGCTCACGCCGAGCACCTGCACCTCCGCGGCGTGGCTGCTCGCGCCATCGACGCGCATGCACCGCAGTACCTCCGCGAACGGCTCGGGAAAAAACTGATCGAGGATGAGCTTGCCGAGATCATGCAGCAGGCCTGCGGTGAAGGCCGCATCGACCCGCGGATAACGCACTCGCTCGGCAAGGATCTGGCTGGCGGTGGCGACGCAGATCGAGTGGGTCCAGAAGGCGCGGCGATCAAAGTCATTGGCCGACTGGTAGTCGAACTCCCGTACCACCGCCACGGCGAATGCCATGTTCACTACCTCGTTGTAGCCGAGGAGGTTGATCGCCTCGAACACGTTGGAGATGCGGCGCAGAAACCCGAAGTAGGCCGAGTTCACCACGCGCAACAGATTGGCGGTCAGCGCCTGATCCTGGGATATGACCGCCGCCATGTCCCGGGCCGTAGAGTCCGGGTCCCGCGCCACGGCGGCCACCCGTGCGGCGATGGAGGGCAGGGTCGGCAGCTCGCGGACGTTGGACATCAGCCGCTCCACCGTCTTGTGGCTCATTACGGTCGCGGGAGACGGCTCGGCCATCGGTGGAGTCCCGGAGGGAGGGGAGGGTAGCGGTCGGCGCTGCTCGCGAGTCGGCGCGTGGGTTGGGTCAGTCAGGTGAGTAACGCCTCTTCGGTCTCGAAGAGCGGAATCACCACCTGCTGCACCAGGTGGTGGCTGCGATCGAGGGAGTAGGTGTGGGCGCGCCCTACCACCTTGCGGATCAACACACCGGCCTCGGTCAGGGCTTGTAGGGAGAGCTGACAAGAGCGGCCGCTGATCCCCCCCAACATGGCGATGCGCCGCCCGGTCAACGGGTCCTCCGCTCGGGTCAGGACGCGGAGGATGTCGATCTTCGAGTTGCAGTTGAGGATTGGGTTGATGACTTGTTCATCCGTCAACGGTTTCACGGGGCGCCTCTCCCATCTCGGTGGGTGTGTTTCCTCCTGGGGCTTCGTATCGGTTGTGAGGGATGAAACCTAAACAAGATCCATATCCATCGCCCGGTGTACCGCCACGGAAACCCGCTGGGTGGTCGCTGCTCCGCGGTGCCCGTCAAGCGGGTGACTCTCTCCCCCGCCTCCGGTGACGAGTCGATGACGCCGGCCGTAGGGATGGCCTGCCCTGTCGCCGATGGCAGGTTGCGCTCTCAAGACGAAATGCTCTTGAAAAATAGGTAGTTCCGCATCGCGTGCCACTTCGGCGCCAGGCGTTGGCAGAAGGCTACGGCGGTGGCATCGACCTTGCTGAGTGGATCGTACGGGGACGGATCCGGGAACCGAGGTGAGCGATGACGACGGACTTCGTGGTGGGGCTGGGGCGCGAGGCGATCGAGGTGGCCTTGCTGGTGGCGGGGCCGATGTTGGCCGTGGGCTTGGTGGTCGGGGTCGTAGTCAGTCTCCTTCAGGCGCTGACCCAGGTACAGGAGATGACCCTCACCTTCGTCCCCAAGATCCTCAGTATCTCCCTGGTCCTCGTGGCGCTGATGCCATGGATGGCACAGATCATGATCGACTACACCACCAACCTGTATTCCTCATTGCCTGAGCTGGTGCACTGATGGCCGCGACGATCGCCATCGACGCCGCCGTGGCTGAGCGCTTCGCCCTGGTCCTGGCGCGTGTTGCCGGTGTGGTCGGACTGGCGCCGGTATTGGGTGGCGGCAACGTCCCGCGGGTGGTGAAGGCGGGTCTGGCCCTGAGCATGACCTTGTTGCTCGCCCCGCGGGCGGTGCTGCCAACCCTCAGCGGCGGGCTGCCGGAGCTTGCGGTGGCGATCGGTGGCGAGGTGCTGGTTGGGGCATTGGTCGCATTCGTCATCGTCGCGCTGTTTGCCGCAGTGCAGCTCGCGGGGCAAGAGATCGGCATCCAGATGGGGTTCGCTGCGGTGAGCCAGTTCGACCCTACCAGCCAGTCCAGCTCGGTAGTGGTGGCGCAGTTCCAGTTCATCGTCGCCACCCTGTTGTTCTTCGCCCTGGATGGTCATCACCGGGCGATCGAGGCGCTGGCAGTGAGCTTCAGCCGCGTGCCGCTCCTCGAGGCGCAGCTCAGCGGCGGCGTCATGACGCTGATCGTCACCGTCACGGCTGGAGTCTTGGTCGCGGCGATCTCGGTAGCCGCGCCGGTGATCGCCGCCATGCTCCTGACCAATCTGGGGCTCGGGATCCTGGCGCGCACCCTGCCGCAGATGAACGTCTTCATGGTGGCCTTCCCGCTCCAGATCACCGTCGGCCTACTGGGCGTCGGCCTCACCCTGCCTCTGCTGACGTGGTGGATGGGGCACGGAGTGGGTGAGCTTAGGGACCAGTTTGGCTACCTGCTGCGCCATCTCGTCGCATTTTAAGGAACGCTCGTCGTGGCCGATCCAGATCGCACCTTTGCCCCCACTCAAAAGCGGCGCGAAGACGCGCGCCGCAAGGGGCAGGTGCCGCGCAGCCGCGAGGTCGTATCGGTCCTGGTCTTGGCCGGCGGCGTGCTCGCGCTCTCCCTGGGTGGAGAAGGTATGTGGCGTGGGCTGCAGACCGTGGCGCGGCAGTGTTTCGACGCCGGCGGCCGCATCGCCCTGAGCAGCGAGACCGTAGGTGCCCTTGGGGTGGATTGGCTCCTCGCTACGGGTGCCATCCTCATGCCGGTGCTGCTCGCCTCGTCGATTGGCGCACTGGCCGGTGGGTACGGGCAGGTGGGTCTGTTGATCAGCGGTGACGCCGTGAGTCCGCAGCTCTCGCGCGTTAGCCCGATCGCGGGCTTCAAGCGCCTCTTCTCCCTCAACGCCCTGATGGAGCTGTTGCGCGGGGTCGCCAAGATCGTCGTGCTCGGGGTGCTCCTGTGGGTAACACTGCGCCGCCAGATCGACGCGGTGCTCGGCCTGGGTACCGGCGGCGTGGAGGAGCTGCTGCCGGCTCTCGGCCAGCTGAGCTTCCAGATGATGCGCAACGTTCTGGTCATCCTCGCGCTGCTCGCCATCGCGGACTTTGCCTACCAGCGCTGGAAACACACCCAAGACCTGCGCATGACCCACCAGGAAGTCAAGGAGGAGTACCGACAGACCGAGGGGGACCCGCTACTCCGTTCGCGTATCCGTAGCCTGCAGCGGGAGATGGCCACCAAACGGATGATGGCCGAGGTGCCCACCGCCGACGTGGTGATCACCAACCCGACCCACTACGCCGTTGCCCTGCGTTACCGCCGTGGCGAGGACGTGGCTCCGCGGGTGGTGGCCAAGGGGGCGGATCATCTGGCGCAACGCATCAAGGCGATCGCCCGCGAGCATGGCGTGATGCTGCGTGAGGACAAGCTGCTGGCGCGCGCCCTGTATCGCACCGTCGACATCGGCCGCGTCGTTCCAGAGGAGCTGTACCGGGCCGTGGCGGAGGTCCTCGCCTACGTGTATCGCGCGCGGCGCGATGCGCAGCACCGCGGCTACCGCGTGGCACCGGCCACAGGAGGGGTGAGCTAGCATGGCGACCGCGATCCCTGTACCCATGGCCGCCGCGTCCATCGCACGGCGTGGTGACCTGCTGCTCGCCGTCGGCGTGCTGGGCATCCTGGCAGTGATGACCATCCCGCTGGCGGCGCCGGTGATGGACGTCTTGTTGGCGCTGAGCATCACCAGCGCGGTCCTCATCCTGCTGGTGAGCATGTCGACGGCGTCGCCCCTCGACTTCTCCGCGTTTCCGCCCTTGCTGCTGGTGGTTACGTTGCTGCGCCTGTCGCTCAATGTCGCCTCGACGCGCCTCATTCTATCCCACGGCCACGAGGGTCCCGCCGCTGCCGGTCAGGTGATCCGCGCCTTCGGCCACTTCGTGGTCGGCGGCAACTACGTGATTGGCATCACCGTCTTTCTGATCCTGGTGCTGATCAACTTCATCGTCATCACCAAGGGCGCCGGCCGCGTCGCCGAGGTGAGCGCCCGGTTCACCCTGGACGCGATGCCCGGCAAGCAGATGAGCATCGACGCCGACCTCAATGCGGGCACGATCGACGAGCAAGAGGCGCGCGCCCGGCGGCGGCGCATCGAGCGTGAGGCAGACTTCTACGGCGCGATGGATGGCGCGTCCAAGTTCGTCCGCGGCGACGCGATCGCCGGCATCGTCATCACCGCCGTGAATATCGTCGGCGGGTTGATCATCGGCACGGCGCAGCAAGGTCTGACCCTCAGTCAAGCGGTGGAAAACTACACCATCCTGACCGTGGGCGACGGCCTCGTCTCCCAGATCCCCGCTCTCATTATCTCGACGGCCGCGGGCATCGTGGTGACCAACTCGGCGACCAGCCAGAGCCTCGGCGCCACCGTCCTCGGAGAGTTCGGCGCCTACCCGCGTGCAATCTCCATGGCGGCCGGGGTCCTTGGCCTGATGGCCATCGTACCGGGACTGCCGTTCTTGCCGTTTGCGATTCTCGCCACCGTCACCGGGCTTGCGGCGTGGCGGGTCTCGACCTCGTCCAAGGCCGCCGTGGTCGCCAAGGAGCAAGAGGTCACACCCCAGGCAGAGGTCGGACCCGACACCAGCCCGGAGGCGATGGCCAGCCTGCTGGAGCTCGATGTGTTGGAGCTCGAGGTCGGCTTCGGATTGATCTCCTTGGTCGACAGCGGCGAGTCGCGCGATCTCTTGACGCGCATCAAGTCGATTCGCAGACAGGCGGCCATCGACCTGGGCATCGTGGTGCCGCCGATCCACATTCGCGACAACCTGCAGCTCAAGCAGGCGCAGTATCGCATCCTGATCCGTGGCGTGTCTGTCAGCGAAGGGGAGGTGATGCTGCACCACCTACTGGCGATGGATCCCGGCACGGTGACCAAGCCGGTGGAGGGAGTTGCCACCACCGAGCCGGCCTTCGGGCTGCCGGCCCTGTGGATTTCGGAACGGGAGCGCGAGCGCGCGCAGTTCGCCGGATATACGGTGGTCGACCTGCCCACCGCGCTGGCCACACACCTCACCGAGGTGATCCGCTCCCACGCTAGCGAGCTCCTCGGGCGGCAGGAGGTGCAGAACCTCCTGGACAACGTGGCCAAGCGTCAGCCGAAGGTGGTGGAGGAGCTAGTGCCGGCCCTGTTGACCCTCGGCCAGGTGCAGAAGGTCCTGCAGAACCTCATCGACGAGGAGATCTCGATCCGCGATCTGCAGACCATCCTCGAGGCCCTCGCCGACTGGGCACCCGTGTCCACCGATACCGACCTGCTCACCGAGTATGTCCGTACGGCCCTGTCGCGCACCATCACCCACAGGTACGTCACAGACACCGGCGAGCTGCAGGTGGTGACGCTCTCTCCCGCGCTGGAGGAGGAGCTCGGCCGGGCGATCGCCGAGGGGGAACGCGGGCAGCAGCTCTCCATGGAGCCGAAGCGCGCCCAGCAGATCATCGACACCCTGGCAAAGACTACCCGCGACCTGCAGGCGGCGAACGTGACGCCGCTGCTTCTCGTCCGCCCGCAGCTCCGCCGTCATGTGCGCCGGCTGACCGAGCGCTTCATCAAGGGACTGGCCGTGGTGTCGTTCAATGAGATTGAGCCGACCGTCCGGATCCGATCGATGGCGGTCGTCGAGTGAGGGCGAAACCATGCGCATCAAGCGATTTTCCGCCAAGAATGTCTCCCAGGCACTGGCCGAGGTGCAGGTGGCCCTCGGGCCGAACGCCGTGCTCCTCGAGACGCGGCAGATCACGGATCCGGGACGGCGTCGCAAGGGTGAGCTGGTGGAGGTGGTCGCGGCGGTCGATCCACAGGCGATCCCACGCCCACGCCGCCCGCCGCGTGACACGGCCCTGCCCGCGGTGGATACCGTGACGGCGACCACCGTCAGGGACGGCGACACCGCCGCGTCCTTCGCTGCGATCCTGGACACGGTCGCGAGCGACAGCGCATCGCCGCCCGGTGCCGTCGCCGCGGCCCTCACCGCGCTGCAAGAGGCGGTTGGCGCCCTGCGTATGGAGGTGGGCGAGATGCGCGAGCATGGCCAGCGGCTGCGATCCGTGCCACCCCACAACGAGCTGGTCGTCGTGACCGCCGGCCTAGTGGATCTCGCGCAAAAGGTCGACGCGCTGATCGCCGCCGGCACCAACCCGCCCGGTTTCCCCACCGTGTGGTCGGCCTCGCCGCAATCCGAGGTCGCCCCCACGCTGCTGGGCGAGCTGGAGCGATGCGGCCTCGATGGTCTGGCCGCCCGCCACTGGGGAGAGCGCCTCACCGGTGACCTGGCAGAGCGGCCGCTGGCGCAGGGCGAGACGGTTGCTGCACGACTCGCCGCGCTGCTCGGCCGCGAGCTGCGCCGTGCACCCGCGGTGAACGGCGGCATCCACACGATTCTCGGCGGGAGCGGCGCCGGGAAGAGCACCCTGGTGGTGAAGCTTGCCCTGCGCGAGCGCCTGCTCCACGGACGCTTACCCCGCTTGATCACCCTCGACTATGCGCGCCCGGAAGGCGCTGCGTTGCTTAGCCGGTACGCGGAGGTCTTCGGTCTCTCTCTGCACCGCGTCGGCCAACCCGGTGAGCTGGCTGTCCTCATCGAGAAACTCGGTGCCGACCGGCCGTGTTTCATCGATGCGCCGACGACGGCCGTGGACGCCGGCGGCCGGTCACGGATCGCCGACCTGCTCCGTGCCATGCCCGAGGCGGCCGTGTGCCACCTCCTGCTACCGGCCGCTACGAGCCTATCGGAGATGCGCCGCCAGGTGGCCGCCTACACCGCTTTCGGTGTCGGCCGTCTCGCCTTCTCGAAGATCGACGAGGCGAGCCACTTTGGCCAGGTCGTGGCGATCGCCGCCGAGTCAGGCCTGCCGGTGAGCTGGCTGAGCAACGGCCGGCAAATCCCGGAGGATCTGGTGGACGCCAGCCCCGACCTCCTCTGCGCCCTGGTGACCCGCCGCCGCAGCACGGCGCCGCCAATCGCCGCTGCTTCCTCGACCCGTGCACGACGCACCATGGCCAGCGGCGACCCACAGGCCGTCGCACAAGCGGCCAGCGAGGCGCTACGTGTCCTCCTTCCCACCATCCGCTAAGTCTGCAAAGGGTCCCGCATGAAGCCACTCGCCAACCACGACGACCACCGCCGGGAGACCGGCCTCAAGGTGCTCTCGATCACTTCCGGCAAGGGGGGCGTGGGCAAGACCAACATTGTCGCGAATCTCGCCTACGCCTTGAGTGAACGCGGCCTGAAGGTGTTGGTCCTCGACGCCGATCTCGGGCTCGGCAACATCGACGTCCTGCTCGGGCTCAACCCGCTGTTCACCCTGCATGACGTCCTACGTGGCGATGCAACCCTGCAGGAGGTATTGGTCTCCGGCCCGGGCGGCATGCGCATCCTGCCCGCACCCTCCGGCCAGGTCGACCTGACCAGCCTCACGGAGGCCGACCGCCTGCGCTTCCTGTCGGCGATCGATGAGCTGGAGGAGGAGGTCGACGTCTTCATCATCGACACCGGCGCCGGTATCGCCGCCAATGTCTGCTTCTTCAACATGGCCGCCCAGGACGTGTACGTGGTGGCCAACCCGGAGCCCACGAGCCTCACCGACGCCTACGCCCTGATCAAGGTGATGAGCCGCGAGCACGGCGAGAAGTCGTTCAAGCTAATCGTCAACGAGGTGAGCGGCGAGCGCGAGGCGTTGTCCGTATTCCGCCACCTTACCGCGGTCTGCGATCGGTTCCTCAACATCCGACTGGAGCTCGCCGGCTTCGTGCCGGTCGACCCCAAGCTCGCCCGGGCCGTGCGCGATCAACAGTTGGTCAACGAGCGCTATCCGGAGGCGATCTCCAGCCGGTGCATTCGCGAGATCGCCATGGCCATCGAGCGCAGCCCCACCGCCATGTTCCCGAAAGGAAACATCCAGTTCTTCTGGCGCCGCCTGTGGGCACCGGAAGCCAGCCCGTCAGCCGTCTAGGCAGGCCGTCGCCGTATTCAGGGAGAAATCACCATGATGGAGCTCATCCAAGCATATCTGGCCGAAGGAAGTGGGCGTCCGGTAACCACTCGTAACAAGCTCATCCTCCAGTACGCCCCGCAGATCAAATACATCGCCCATCGGGTGGCGTCGCGCCTGCCGGCGCACATCGAGCTGGAGGAGCTGATCAATGCCGGGGTCCTCGGTCTGATCGACGCGATCGAGAAGTTCGACATCTCCCGCAACATTCAGTTCAAGACCTACGCGGAGATCCGTGTCCGTGGCGCCATGCTCGACGAGCTGCGTGCCCAGGACTGGGTGCCGCGCTCGGTACGCCAGAAGATCAATACCCTGGCCCGGGCGTATGCCCGCCTGGAGCAAGAGTACGGCCGGCCCGCGACCACCGAGGAGGTGGCCGCCGAGCTCGGCCTCACCGTCCCGGAGCTCACCATCCTGCAGAGCAAGGCCCAGGGGCTGCCGCTCATCAGTCTCAACGACTCCTTCGATGACAGTGACGATGACCGCCACCTGCAAGACTCGGTGCCGGACCCGGAATCGATCGACCCTCTGGAGGAGCTGGGGGAGAAGTGGGTGAAAGACGTGATCACCAAGGGACTCGACGATCTGCCTGCGCGGGAGCGCACGGTGCTGTCGCTCTACTATTTCGATGAGCTCACCATGAAGGAGATCGGCGTCGTGCTGTCTGTCACCGAATCGCGCATCTCCCAGATCCATACCAAGGCGCTACTGCGCCTCAAGGGCAAGCTGCAGCACGCCGGCCTGTCCGCCGTGGCCGGTTGAGCGAACACCATGGTCACACATGACTCATCGGCCACGCCCAAGGCGGCGGCCTTGCGCTATCGCCACGGAGCAGACACGGCGCCGCAGATGATCGCCCGCGGCAGCGGCGACATCGCCCGGCAGATCGTGGAGATCGCCCGGGAGTGCGGCGTCCCCATCGAGGAGGACGGCGACCTCCTGCACCTCTTGGAGCAGCTCGACCTCGGAGAGGAGATCCCAACCGAGCTGTACACCATGGTGGCGGAGGTCCTCGCCTTTGCCTACGTGGTCAACGGCAAGTATCTCGATCTCCAGCTCCGGGAGAGGGGACCAGCCACTGCCGCACCGGGTGCGGATCCGGTAAAGCGAGGATCGTTCCGCGAGGGATGACTATGGCCACGGGGCGAGCCACGCCGTAGATCCGCGGCAGGACGGGGTTATACGGCTTGCAGGGCGAGGCTGAGCCAGCCGTCGCTGAGGTGGCGCTCGGCCACCCGCCAACGATGGCCGGCGATCGCGGCGGCGACCCTCTGCTCCTGCTTCGCCAGGATGCCGGCGAGGTAGATCTGGCCCTCCGGCGTGACGCACGCGGCGAGGCGGGGGAAGAGCTCGACGATGGCGCCGGCGGTGAGGTTGGCGACCAGGGTGGGGACGGTGGGCAGCACCGCGGAGGCGAGCTCGCCGTCGATCACCGCGATCGCAGCGGCGTCGTTGGCGGCCGCGTTTTGCCGCGCCGTGGCGCAGGCGATCGGGTCGTTGTCGATGGCGACCACCGGCGCGAAGCCGAGACGGCGCGCGGCGATTGCCAGCAACCCCGCGCCGCACCCGGCATCGATCAGGCCGCCCGGGCTCGATCCCACGGCCGCCGCCCGTCGTACCAGCCACTTCAGGCAGGCGCGGGTGGTGGGGTGGTGGCCGGTGCCGAACGCCATCTGCGGGTCGATGCGCAGGACGATGGGGCCCGGGGGTAGGGGCGCCTCCCACCACGTCGGTGCCACGACGAGCCGGTCGCTCACGCAGAGCGGCGCGAACGCCTGGCGGTAGGCGGTCGCCCAGTCCTCCTCCTCGTACGGCGCGATCGCCACGATGGCCGCGGTGTCGCACCCCACCTGGCGGAGGAATGCGGCGAGGCGTCCTTGCAGCCCGGCGGCGGCGGCGGCGGACAGGGTGATGCCAAGCTCCGCCTCCTCACCGTGGACGACGTGCCCGACGGCGCCGGGATCCAGCGTCCAGAGAAACTCCTCCACCGCCTCGGCCGCCGTCCGGGCGACGCGAATCTGGACCCTCAGCAAGGCGCGGTCGGGGGAGTCGTTCAACATGAAAGGCAGTCCCCCTGGAAGGGACAGGGTGTTTGCTCTATCTGCGCCCACCCCAACCCTCCCCCGGAGGGGGAGGGAGTTGACCGCTGCATGCCGACAGCTATCTCCCCGTCGCCTCGTCGAACAGCTCCTTTACCTTGCGGAAGAAGCCCTGGCCGCGCGGGTGGGTCTCCTCGCCGCTGAGCTTGGCGAACTCCTCCAGCAGCTCTCGCTGGCGATCGGTGAGCTTGGTCGGCGTCTCGACGATGACCCGCACCAGCTCGTCGCCGATGCCATGGCCGTGGACGTTGGGCACCCCCTTGCCGCGCAGGCGGAAGATGGCGTCGGTCTGAGTACCGGCGGGAATGGTGAGGGGCTCACCGCCCTTCAGGGTGGGCACCTCGATGCCGGCACCGAGGGCGGCCTGGGCGATGGAGATCGGCACCTCGCAGAGGATGTCGTCGTTGGAGCGGGAGAAGATCGGATGCTCCTGGACCACAATCACCACGTACAGATCGCCGCGGCCGCCGCCGTGGATGCCCCCCTCGCCCTCGCCGCTGAGGCGCAGCCGGGTGCCGGTCTCGACGCCCGCCGGGATCTTAACCGAGATCTGGCGGGTATGGCGGACTCGGCCCGTGCCGTGGCAGTTGGGGCAGGGATCGGTGACGATCTGCCCCTCGCCGTTACACGCGGTGCAGGTTCGCGCCATGCTGAAAAAGCCCTGCTGGAAGCGGACCTGCCCGCTGCCGCCGCAAGTGTGGCAGCTCTGCAGCGGCGTGTTACCCCGCGTGCGGCGGCCGCGGCACTCGCCGCAGGTCTCCATGCGCGGCACGTCGACGGAGATCTCGGCGCCCATCGCCGCCTGCTCGAAGGTGACCTCCAGGTCGAGGCGCAGGTCCGCGCCGCGCTGCGGCGCGCGTGCGCGGCGGCGACCACCGCCACCGAAGAAGTCGCCGAAGATGTCCTCGAAGATGTCCGAGAAGCCGGCGCCGGCGAAGCCCCCCGCCCCGGCGCCGTTGGCACCGAGGCCGACATGGCCGAATCGGTCGTACTGGGCGCGCTTCTGCTCGTCGGACAGGACCTCGTACGCTTCCGTGAGCTGCTTGAACTTGCGCTCCGCCTCCGTGTCGCCCGGGTTCTTGTCCGGGTGGTGACGCATGGCCCCCGTGCGATAGGCGCGTTTGATCTCCGCGGCGGTCGCGTCGCGACTCACCCCGAGGACCTGGTAGTAGTCGACGTTGGAGGCCATCGTTCGGGGCTAGGGATTAGGGATTCGAGGCTAGGGGAGGTGCCGGCCCTGCGGGCCGACGAGCATCGGTCGGGCTATCAGTGAAGCAAAGCACCAAAGAAATGGTGCCGGCCGTACGGCCGGCATCCATCCCTGGTCCCCAACTCCTAGCCCCTAATTCCTATTTTTTGTCCTCGTCCACCTCGTTGAAGTCGGCATCCACGACATCGTCGTCGGAGCCCTTGCCGGTGGTGTGCGTCGACCCTGCCTGGGTCCCGGACCGGTAGAGCTCCTCGGCCAGGGCGTGGGAGGCACTGGTGAGCTCCGTCATGGCCGAATCGATCACGGACTTGTTGTCACTGTCCAATGCCTTGTGGGCGTTTTCCAGCGCGGATTCGACGCTCTTCTTGGTCTCCGCGGAGAGCTTGGCCTGGTTCTCCCGCACGGTCTTCTCCGTGTTGTAGATGAGGCTGTCGAGATGGTTGTGCGCCTCGGTGAGCTCGCGCCGCGCCTTGTCCTCCGCCGCGTGGGCCTCCGCCTCTTTGATCATCTTCTTGATCTCGTCGTCGGACAGGCCGGAGGACGAGGTGATGCGGATCGACTGCTCCTTGCTGGTGCCCAGGTCCTTGGCGCTGACGTGGACGATGCCGTTGGCGTCGATGTCGAAGGTCACCTCGATCTGCGGCACGCCGCGCGGTGCTGGCGGGATGCCGGTCAGGTCGAAGCGCGCCAGGGTCTTGTTGTCGGCCGCCATCTCCCGTTCCCCTTGCAGGACGTGGACCGACACCGCCGGCTGGTTGTCGGTGGCGGTGGAAAAGACCTGGCTCTTCTTGGTGGGGATGGTGGTGTTACGTTCGATCAGGCGGGTGGTGACGCCGCCCAGGGTCTCGATGCCCAGCGACAAGGGCGTCACATCGAGGAGCAGCACGTCCTTCACGTCGCCCTGCAGGACCCCCCCCTGGATGGCGGCACCGATCGCCACCACCTCGTCGGGGTTGACCCCCTTGTGGGGCGGCCGGCCAAAGAACTTCTCCACCTCCTTCTGGACCATCGGCATGCGCGTCATGCCGCCGACGAGGATGACGTCGTCGATCTTGGCCTTGTCGAGGGCCGCATCCTCCAGCGCCTTCCGGCACGGCCCGAGGGTGGAGGTCACCAGGTCTCCGACCAGTTGCTCCAGCTTGGCACGGCTGAGCTTGATGGCGAGGTGCTTCGGCCCCGAGGCGTCGGCGGTGATGAACGGCAGGTTGATGTCCGACTCCGTGGTCGAGGAGAGCTCGATCTTCGCCTTCTCCGCCGCCTCCTTGAGCCGCTGCAAGGCCATCTTGTCCTTGCTCAGGTCGATGCCCTGGTCCTTCTTGAACTCCACAATGAGCCAGTCGAGGATGCGCTGGTCGAAGTCGTCGCCACCCAGGTAGGTGTTGCCATTGGTGGCCTTGACCTCGAACACCCCTTCGGCGATCTCCAGCACCGACACGTCGAAGGTGCCGCCGCCCAGGTCGTAGACCACCACCGTCTTCTCACCGGTCTTGTCCATACCATAGGCGAGGGCGGCGGCGGTCGGCTCGTTGATGATGCGTTGCACGTCGAGGCCGGCGATCTTGCCGGCGTCCTTGGTCGCCTGGCGCTCCGAGTCGTCGAAATAGGCCGGGACGGTGATGACCGCCTGGGTGACCGGCTCGCCGAGGTAGTCCTCCGCGGTCTGCTTCATCTTCTGCAGCACCTTGGCGGAGATCTCTTGGGTGCTGTAGGTCTTGCCATCCACCTTGATGCACACGTCGCCATTGGCTGCCGCCTCCAGGTGGTAAGGGAGGGTCTTCTGCGCCCGCTTGGTCTCCGGTGCGCTGAACTTGCGGCCGATGAAGCGCTTCACCGAGAAGATGGTGCGCTCCGGATTGGTCACCGCCTGGCGTTTTGCCACCTGCCCGACGAGCTGCTCGCCGCTGTCGGTGAAGGCGACAATCGATGGTGTGGTGCGGTTGCCTTCCTGATTGGCGATGACGACGGGATCTCCTGCTTCCATCACCGCCACGCAGGAGTTGGTGGTCCCCAGGTCGATGCCGATGATCTTACCCATTGCTCCTCCTTCGAACCCCGTTTGGTGTCTGTCTGAATTCGTGAAGTGGTTGCCGTGCCTGCGGGATCGGCCCTCCCCGGCTCCCGCACCCCCCAATATGGGAAGGGTCCTGCCGTAGCGCTAGTCTTCCCTCCCCTACCTCGCCAGCGGAATGTCACCTATTTTCGGCAGATCTGGACCATGGCTGGCCGGAGCAGCCGGTCGTGGAGGAGGTAGCCGCGCTGGTACTCCTCGACCACGTGGTTGTTTTCCACGTCCTCGGCGGCGGCGTTGCTCACCGCCTCGTGAAAGTTGGGATCGAAGGGCTTGCCGATCGCCTCCACCGGCTGGACCCCGTGGCGCGCCAGGGTATCGAGGAGCATCTTGAGGGTCATGCGGACCCCTTCGGCGAGGCCTGCCATGCCGTCCTCCGCCTCGTGGGATAGGGCACGCTCCAGGTTATCCAGCGACTCCAGCAAGTCTTTGATCAGGGTTTCATTGGCGTAGCGCATGAAGTCGGCCTTCTCCCGCGCCATGCGCTTTTTGTAGTTGTCGAACTCCGCGGTGAGGCGCAGGAGCCGCTCGTAGTATTCTTTTGCCTGCCGTTCGGAGGCGGTCAATTGCGCCTCGTCCGTCTCTGGCTCCGGGGTGGCGGCGCTCTCCGCCGCGGCCATCTCCGCGTCGAGGTCGATCACCGGGATCTGCTCGACGTCATCGCTGGGTACACCGGTGTTGCGGGAACGCTCGTCGGCAGAGCGGTCCTGGTCACCGGGCGGGTTGGGTTGCGCTGCGTGGCGTTTGGCAGTCATACGGTGCGTAGTTTCCTTTCCACGACCTGAGAGGTGTAATGCACGAGGGGAATAATTCGGGAGTAGTCCATGCGCCGCGGGCCGATGACGCCGATGGCGCCGAGTACGCGCCCCTCGACGCCGTAGTTGACCGCGACGACGCTGCAATCGAGCTTGCCGCCGAGCTCGGTCTCGGCACCGATGAAGACCTGTACGCCTTCCGCCTCCATGACTACATCCAGGACGGTGAGCAGGGTACGGCGCTCTTCCAGGGCACGGAGCAGCTCTCGGGCGCGGTCGATGTCCTCGAACTCGGGGAGCTCGAGCATCGAGCTACTGCCCTCCACGAACAGGAGCTTGGCGGCATCGTTGGAGGAGAGGTCGTCCTGGCGCACAGCCTCCATGAGCAGCCGGTAGTAGATGTCTTGGGTGGAACGAAGCTCACGGGCGGCGTGGTCGTGGATCTCCCGCAGGGTGAGCCCCTGCAGCTTGTCGTTGAGGTAGCGCGAGACCTTCTGTAGCTCCCGCTCGGAAAGGTCCTGGTCAAGCCGAAAGACACGATTTTGCACATCATTGGAACGGCTCACCAGAATGGCAAGGATGCGCCGTCCCCCCAGGGGTACGAACTCGATGTATTTCAGGACCGGGTCCCCGAGAAAGGGCGTAGTGACCATGCCGACATGTTGCGTGAGGCCCGACAGGATCCGCGACGAGCCGGTGAGTAACGCCGTCAGGCTTGCCTCCTCTGGTTGGCCGCCGATCAGCTCCCGCTCTTGGGGCGTCGGCTCCTGGGTGGTCAGCAAACAGTCGACGTAGAATCGGTACCCCAGGTCCGTCGGGACGCGGCCCGCGGAGGCGTGGGGTTGGGTGATCAGGCCGAGGTCTGCCAAGTCGGCCATCACGTTGCGGACAGTCGCCGCGCTCATCTTCAGACCGTGGCGGCGGACGATGGCCCGGGAACCGACCGGGAGGGCCGTGGCGATGTAGTCCTGAACAATCGCCTTGAGGATCTCCTGCTGGCGCGCCTCGACATCTAATCGCTCGTTAAATTTCAAAGACTTGTGTCTCATAATTCAGGATCGATGATCGGTGCGGACAGGGCATCAGTCAAGCGCGTGACGGCTAACCGGGAAAAGTGCGGCCGGCGGTTCGGGGGACGGCGCGGCTCGATCGTGTCGTGGTCCGCGGATCGCCGTGCCACCGTGCGAAGCGGCCGCCACGATCTACGGCGGTTTCATTGACACCCCGGAAGGTGCCGGGTAGAAGGTCTCCGCTTTGGCCTCGCTGCGTGCTCAAGATCTGTCCAAGAGCTTCGATCGGGACGGCACTCCGTTGCCAGTGCTCAGCGGCGTGAATGTGGTGATCGAGGCCGGGGAGTGTGTCTCCATCGTCGGTGTGTCCGGAGTGGGGAAGAGCACCTTGCTGCACTGTCTCGGGGGGCTGGAGCGACCTTCCGGCGGGCGGGTGTGGATTGACTCCGAGGACCTCTACGGATTGAGTGACGGCCGGCGAGCGGTGATCCGTAACCGGGAGATCGGCTTCGTCTTTCAATTTCATCACCTGCTGGCCGACTTCACGGCCGTGGAGAACGTCGTGTTACCGCAGCTCCTTGGGGGGACAGACCGGTCTGTCGCCCACGTCCGGGCACTGGAGCTGTTGCAGCGCGTCGGGCTCGCGGCCCGTGCCGGCCATCGGCCGGGCGAGCTGTCCGGGGGGGAGCAGCAGCGCGTGGCCATCGCCCGTGCCCTAGCCTGTCGGCCGGGGATCCTGCTCACCGATGAGCCCACCGGCAACCTGGATGAAGCGACCGCGGTGGCGGTCCATGACCTGTTGCTCACCCTCAATGAGGAGATCGGCACCACGCTGGTCTACGTGACGCACAATCCCGAATTTGCTGCCACTGCACGCCGCCGCCTGCGGCTGCACCTCGGCCGGCTGGAGGAGGTGTGAGGTCGGGCCATCAGCGCGCCGGGGTGGCGGAACCCATCGGTCGGGAAGTCTCCATTGCCTCGACTCCCACCTGTGATGGCGACAGGTTGGGGAAGTAGACGACACGGTTCCGGCCGGTCTCTTTGGCCGCGTAGAGCGCGTCATCGGCATGGTGCAGGGCGCTTTTTTCCGTGTCATCGACGTGCAGGTCATCGCTGCTCACGACGCCGATGGAGACCGTGATGCTGACGTTGCCCGCGAGTGGCATCGCGAGGTGCGACACTCGGCGACGCAGGCGTTCCGCTGCCTGGACCGCTTCCAGGCGGTGGGCATGATCGACGAGGATGACGAACTCCTCGCCTCCGAGACGGCCTACCGAATCCTCGGCACGCGCCATCTCGCGAAACAGCTCGGCAAGCCGTTGCAACACCTGGTCTCCGGCCTCGTGACCGTAGGTGTCGTTGACGGCCTTGAAATGGTCGACGTCGACGATCATCAGACCAAATGGCTCGCCCCGGCGGCGCCACCGAGCCAGGCTGCTCTTCAGGCGACCATTGATGATGTGTCGATTGCCGAGACCGGTGAGTGGGTCGGTGAGGGCCATCAGCCGCAGCCGGTCGTTTTGCTCCTTCAAGCGCAGTGCATTGCGTACTCGGGCCGCGAGCTCGTCGGGATCGAACGGCTTGGTGATGTAATCGATGGCCCCCTGGGCCAGCCCCTTGCAGACGCTTCCCTTGTCGAGCACCTGGGCGGTGACAAAGAGTACCGGCACGAAGGCGGTCTCGGGCCGTTCTTGCAGGCGCCGGCACACCTCGAAGCCGTCGATGCCGGGCATCGCCACATCCAGCAGGATGGTGTCCGGGGGATCGGCCAGGGCGAGGCGCAGCCCCTCCTCGCCATGCGCGGCCGAGGTCACGCGGATTCCCTCGTCCTCGAGAATCGCCGCCAGCAACTCCCGGTTCTCTTCCCGGTCATCCACCAACAGGACGTGGGGACGGCTCACCGTCACGCCGGCACCTCGTTCGGTCGTTCACCGCGAGGAGCGGTTGTCACGGCCTGGGGTGCGACGATGGGGAGTCGCAGGGTGAAGGTGGAGCCCTCCCCGGGTCGGCTGACCACCGCAATGTCACCGCCCAACAAGCGCGCGAGGTGGCGTGACACCGAGAGGCCGAGCCCCGTGCCGCCGTACTCGCGGGTGATCGAGCCGTCGGCCTGGCGAAATTCGTCGAAGATGATCTCCAGGGCCTCTTCCGGGATGCCGATGCCCGTGTCGCGGACGGCGAACGTCACCTCGTCGCCGGTGCACGCGGCCTCCAGGGTGACCCGGCCCTGGGGGGTGAACTTGATGGCGTTGCCGCCGAGGTTGAGGAGGATTTGATGGAGGCGGATGGGATCGCTCTGGAGGGTGGGCAAGCCGCTCGGTGCGATCGCCATCAGCTCGATGTTACGCTCCTTGGCCAGGGGCATGAGGGTATCGATCGCCTGGTCCACGGCCGCTGCCGGTCTGACCGATTCCACCTTGACCGCGATCTTACCCACTTCAATTTTCGCCAGGTCGAGCAGATCGTTGATCATCGCCAGCAGGTGTTGGCCGTTCTTGTGGATGCGTTCCAGGTGGTTGAGGTCGCGCGGATCACACTTGCCCTCGTGATTGCGGTGCATCAGGGACGAGAAGCCGAGGATGGCGGTGAGCGGTGTGCGCAACTCGTGGGAGATGTTGGCGAGAAACTCCGACTTGAGCCGCGCCGCGGCCAACGCCTGGTCCCGGGCCTCCTCCAGGTCGGCGCGCAGGCGCTCGCGCTCGATGGCGTAGTGGATGCAGCGCGCGAGCCCATGACCATCGACGCTGCCCTTGACCAGGTAGTCCTGGGCGCCCTCGTGCACCGCCTGCAGGGCGACTCCCTGGTCATCGAGACCGGTCAGCACCACGATCGGGACCTTCGCCCCATGGCGGCGCAGGGTGCGGACGCTTTCCAATCCCGTGCCGTCCGGCAGGGAGAGATCCTGAAGCACGGCGTCGATGCCGCCCTCCGCGAGCCGCCGCAGCCCCTCCGCCAGGCAGCCCGCATGGATGATCGTGAAGGTGTGGTCCTCGACCTCTTCCAACAATGCCCGGAGGAGCACGACGTCACCGGGATTGTCCTCGATCAGGAGCACATTGGCGCGGCCGTCGCCCATGCCCTCCCCTTTCGGTGGAAAGACACGGCGGCTGAGCAAACAATGGCGAACAATTAAGTGGTTTAACCGATCCCCGTCTCATCCCGAGGGCAGGCGGGCGATGGATAGCCAGAAGCGCTCGATGGTCTGCACGATCTCGTCGAATTGCCCCAGGTCGACCGGCTTGGTGATGTAACTATTGGCGTGCAGGTCGTAGGCCCCAAGGATGTCCTCTTCTGCCGTGGAGGTGGTGAGGACGACCACGGGAATGCGGCGCAGGGTCTGGTCCTGTTTGATCTCCGCGAGCACCTCGCGGCCATTTTTGCGTGGCAGATTGAGGTCGAGGAGGATGAGATCGGGCCGCGGGGCACTCCGGAATTGCCCGGCGCCACGCAGGAAATCGAGGGCCTCGACGCCGTCGGTGGCCACACGCAGGTCGATGGGCGTCCGCGTCTGGCTGAAGGCCTCCCGGGTGAGCCGGATGTCACCGGGGTTGTCCTCCACCAGCAGGATGTGGATGCGCTTGCCGGGATGGGCCATCGGGGCCGTCCTCGTGGGGGGTCTCTGCCGGGACATTGACCGGGGCAGAACTTCGCCGGAGTCGGTGGAGGGTTGCGCGCCGCTACCTGCGGCCCAGGGCTCGCCCATTTCGCATCACCATGGCCAGGGTCAAGCTGCCGCTCTCCTCATCGGCAGCGGGCTCGCGATGACCAGGCAAGGTGAAGTGAAAGGTGGCACCATGGCCCGGCTGTGATTCCACCCAGATCCGCCCGCCATGCTGTTGGACGATCTTCTTGCACACCGCGAGGCCGATACCGGTGCCTGGATAGCGATCGCGAGGGTGGAGCCTCTGGAAGAGGGTAAAGATGCGTTCGGCGTATTGCGGATCGATGCCGATGCCATTGTCTCGCACCGCGAAGTGCCACTCACCGTCTTCCTCTGCGGCGGAGACCTCGATGGCCAGCGGCCGGTCGCTGCGGAACTTGATCGCGTTGAGGATTAGGTGCTGAAACAGGTGGCCGAGCTGGGTGACATCGGCCAGAAGCTCGGGAAGAGGGCCGACGGTGAGGGTGGCGCCGCTCTCCTCGATGGCGGCGCGCTGGTGGCTAAGGACGCCGTCCAGCACCGCCTGGCAATGGGTCTGGGCGAGCTGCGGGCCGCGGCTCCCGACTCGCGAGTAGTGCAGGAGCGACTGGATCAGCTCCTGCATGCGGTGCGCACCTTCCACGGCATAGGTGATGAACTCACGCCCGTCGTCGTCCAGCCGGTCGCCGTACCTCTGGTCGAGGAGCTGGGTGAAGCTGCCCACCATGCGCAGGGGCTCCTGCAGGTCGTGAGAGGCGACATAGGCAAATTGTTCCAGCTCGCGGTTGGACCGTTCGAGGTCCGTCACGGTCTTCTCGAGGACGCGTCGTGCCCGTGCCAGGGCGGCGTTGCTGCGGCGCAGCTTGGTCTCCTCCCGGCGGACATGGAGCACCACGAACGACAGCCCGATGCCGTATGCGAAGAGACGCACGAGGTGCCAGGTCCACCAGGTGAGGTCCCAGAGTTGGGAACCTTCGAACAGGGCTCCGGCACCGCCAAACAACCCGCAGAGCAAGGCGAACAAGAGGTCGTCGTGGTGGCGTGTCGTCCGGTAGTCCAGGAGGAGGCGCGCGGCCGCTGCGAAAAACAATCCTCCTCCGCCGAGGTTGAGCACCCGCGCTGCTGTGGTGAACTCGCCATCCTGGACCATCGCCGGCAAGCGGTCGCCGTACAGCACGGAGCCCACCACGACGCCGGTACAGGCGATGGCGATCGGCCACACACCCAGCCCTTTGCGGCCGCGGCGCGGGATCCACACCAGGGAAACCAGGGCTCCCCCTGCCAGGGTGGCGGCGGAGTGAAACCACACGAAGGTATTCCCCACACCGGTCGCCGCATGGGCCGCGTCGAGGAGACCCATGGCAATGAATGCGCCGGCGATGGGTCGATTGTGCCGCGCCTCCGGGTCGCGCGAATCGAGGTGCAGCAGCAGCGATGCCAGGCAAACCGCGATGAATGCACCGACCCCCTCGATGAATGCGTGCAATGGCTCATTGGACCCTCGCCAGCCGGTAAGAAAGGTTACCTTCATGGCGAGGAGGAGCGTGGTGCCCATCACGATGGCGGCGGTCATCGCCAGTACCGGCGTCGTGGAGACGCGTTTTTCTTCCGCGCCCATTTCAGGCCTCGGTCGCGGTGGTGGTGGGTGATCCGGCGTCCTGCCCCGCGACCACCGTCGCGGGAGCCGCCGGCGGTCCGGCGACCGGCAGCGTGAAGTAGAAGGTGGACCCTGCGCCGGGTTGCGACTCTACCCAGATCTGCCCCCCATGGCGCTGTACGATGCGTTTGCACACCGCCAGGCCGATGCCACTGCCGGGGTACTCGTCGCGGGAATGGAGGCGCTGGAAGACTTGGAAGACGCGTCCGTACTGGGCAGGATCGATGCCGATGCCGTTGTCCCGCACGGCAAACAGCCAGTGATCGCCCTGGCGCCCTGCTTCAATGTGGACCTGCGGAGCGCTTGGCCCACGGAACTTGATCGCATTGGCGACGAGATTTTGCAGGAGCTGTAAGATCTGACTCTCGTCCGCCATGACTTCGGGCAGCGGGCCGTGGGTGATCGCGGCCGCGCTCTCGTCGATCGCGATCTTGAGGTTGGCGAGGACGCCCATCAGCACTTCTTGTGTCGCAATCGGTGACGGTTCTCGGCCGTGGGTTCCGACCCGGGAGTACTCCAACAAGTCCTGGATGAGGCGTTGCATCCGCCGGGCACCATCGATCGCAAAGCCGATGAACTCGCGGCCACTGTCGTCCAGCCGGTCGCCGTACCGGCGTTCCAGGAGCTCGGTGAAATTCTTCACCATGCGCACGGGCTCCTGGAGATCGTGGGACGCGATGTAGGCGAATTGCTGGAGCTCTTCGTTGGAGCGGCGCAGCTCGTCCGTCTGATCCATGAGCATCGCCGTCAGCCGTTCCAATGCCTCCTCGGTGTGCTTGCGTTCGGTGATGTCGGCCTGGAGCGCCACGAATCCATCCTGCCGGCCCTCGTTGTCGAGGACCGGGGCGATGGTGACGGCGGCCTCGTATAGGGTGCCGTCCTTGCGGCGGTTGGTGACCTCTCCGGTCCACACCTCGCCGCGCAAGATGGTCTCCCACAGCGCCTTGTAGAAGCTGGCGGGGTGCATGCCGCTCTTGAGTAGCCGTGCTGTGTGCCCCATCGCCTCCGCCGGCTGGTAACCGGTCACGGCAGTGAACGCCGGGTTGACGTAGAAGATCCGGCCGGCGGGATCGGTCATGACGATCACCTCCGCCGCCGCCTCGACGCCACGGACCAGGCGCCGGAGCTTTTCCTCGCTTTGTTTGCGGGCCGTCAGGTCATGCAGGCTGCTGTGGAAGAGGCGCTCGCCGTTGGCCAGCCGCACCTCGGAGATGGCCAGCTCGCAGGGGAATTCCTCGCCGCTGGCCCGCACGGCGCGCACCTCCACGGTGCGGCCGATCATCCGGCGTCTGCCCGTACGCAGATACGCTTCGAGATAGCCATCATGCTGCTCCCGGAATGGCGGTGGCAGAAGTACCTTGACATTTTTGCCTTCCAGCTCCGCCGCGGCGTAGCCGAGCATCTTTTCCCCGGCCGGGTTGAGCGACAGGATGCGGCCGCGCTGATCGATGGTGATCTGGGCGTCGAGGGCGGTGGCGGAGATCGCCTGCAGGCGGTTGGCGGTCTCCGAGAGCCGTGTCTCGCGATCCGAGATGACCGCGACCATTTCGTCGAACGTCGCCTCGATGGCGGTGACCTGATCCCGTGGCAGGCTCGCCGGCGGGTGGCCCGTGTACGCAGCCATCTTCTCCGTCAACGTGGTCAGGGGTCGTATCAAGTGCCGGCCGGCCAAGAGCATGACGGTCAGCGGGAGGAGGCCCAGTGCGCCGGTGGTGAGGACGACGCGGCGGGCCTCATCGCGCGCACTGCTTTTCAGGGGGGCCGCGGAGGTGGCCGAGAGGAAGACGACGCCGGCGGCCGCCTCCTCGGTCCCGGAGATGAGGTGATCACCCTGCTGGATGGCCACGCCGACGATGCCGCCCTCCGGCAACGCGACTCGTCCGGACAGGGCGGCGGTGGTGCTGAGGAGGACCGTCCCGTCCAGCTCGGTGATCGCATACTCCAGGCCGGTATTGCTCTTCAGCCACAGGACCAGGTCGTCATCGAGGGGCTCGATGGCGACCACGTATCCGAGCATGGATCCAGTCTCTGTGGGGGAAAATACCGGCGCCGCCGCAGTGAGGGCAGGGATGCCGGTGAGCCGGGTCCACGTGCTACCGGGTCGGAGTAATAGCCACGGTGAGGGTACCGTGCGCGTCGTCGTCACCGGGGACGTCCCTGCCTCGATCAACACGTTTCCGGCCAGGTTGGTGACGCGCAGCCATCGCCTCCGCCGCCCGGTGGCAAACGGCTCGATCTCCGCCGCGACGGCCGCCTCGTTATAGGTCCCGGCGGCCGAGGCCGGAGCCTCTTCGGCCAGCCGGTGTGCCAGGAGAAAGAGCCGCATGGTGCGGTTCCGCGCCAGAAGCTGGATGCTCTCTTGCAGCGCCTGCCGGCGATTCTCCAGGAGGCCGGCGACGATCCGTTGGTGCGCAACGAGCCTCCGCGCCTCGACCGCAAACAGATCGCTGTAGACGTACTGGTAGGTGAGATAGGCCGAAAGCGGCCCCAAGGCGATCCAGATCAGGCCAAAGGCCAGGGCGAGCTTGACCTGGATGGCTAGGTTGAGGTGGCGTTGCGACGCGGGCTGGGCGTTCACCGGGAGTGCTCGGTGGCCCGCCCCACTTCATTGGCTGGACGGGCCGATGGTGGCCCGACAGGGCCTGCCTGTGAATATCGGCACGATGGCGCGGCGGACCGAGAGAGTGCCCCCTCGGTGCGGGTGGATACGATCGCAGTGGCGCTCGGTGTCGGCCCTGGCTGGGCAGGAGGCCCACCCCGCATTTGTCCCCCGGAATTTGCTGCGCCGTCGTGCCACCCACGGTGGGAGGTCCGGACCGATCATGCCGATGGTGCCGGCGAGGTGCGTGGCGCCCGTCCCACAACCAGCCATGCGCGCAGCACCGCCGTGCGATGCGGTCGTAGGCAGGCGGGGCGCGCCGCCCGCGCATCCGGTGGCTCAGCGCTTGGGCGTCACCTTGGTGATCAGGCCCAGGTGGCCGATCGCCTCGGCGCACGCCTGTGCGGAGGCTTGGTCGGGAAACTCGAAGATCCGCAGCTGGCCATCGATCACGTTGCGGATGGCCTCCGACGCCTCGTCGAGGCTTCGCCCGCTGTGCGCGGCGAGGACCTGGGAGGCCGCCTGGATTTGCACGTCGTCGCTGGTGAACAGCATCCGCAACTGAAATGGACCCATGATGGCCTCCCCGGCTTTGATGACTAGCTCTGCCCCGCGCCCGACGGGCGTTCCCATCTTCCCGACATCTCAACCGCCAGGCGCTCAGTAAGCCACCCTACCGCTTGGTCCAGCGCCACCTCGTGGCGCGTGCCGCTGCGCCGCTCCTTGATCTCCACCTTGCCCTCCGCCAGCCCGCGCGGTCCCACGGTGACGCAGTACGGCAGGCCGAGGAGGTCGGCATCCTTGAACTTCACCCCCGGCCGCTCGGGGCGATCGTCCACCAGGGGCTCCAGCCCGGCCGCGGTCAGGGCCTCTTCCAGGGCCGTCGCGACCCCCTGCGACGCCGCGTCGTCCTCGCGCACCAAGAGGATCTCGACGGGAAAGGGGGCGATCGGTGCCGGCCAGATGATCCCGTCCGCATCGTTGTTCTGCTCGATGCTCGCCGCCATGGTGCGGCCGATGCCGATGCCGTAGCACCCCATGACGATCGCCACCGCGTTGCCCTCCTCGTTGAGGTAGGTGGCGCCCAGGGCCTGCGAGTACTTGATGCCGAGCTTGAAGATATGTCCCACCTCGATGCCGCGGGTGAGCTGCAGGGTTCCGGCGCACCGCGGGCAGCCGTCGCCGTGCTCGGCGTTCCGCAGGTCCGCGACTCGGTCGATGGCGAAGTCGCGTCCCGGATGGACGCCGCGCAGGTGGGTATCGGCCGCGTTGGCGCCGACCACGGCGCTCGCCATGGTGGCCACCGCATGGTCGGTCCAGACCTCCACGCCGGTCAGGCCCACCGGCCCGGCGAAGCCGCACGGCGCCCCGGTCACCGCCTGCACCTCGGCGTCGTCCGCCAGGACCAGCTCGGTGGCGCCCAGGGCGTGGCCGAGCTTGATCTCGTTCACCGCGTGGTCGCCGCGCACCAGGACCGCCACCAGCCGGTCGTCGGCACGGTAGACGAGGGTCTTGGCCAGGCTTCTCGGCTCCACACCGAGGAATGCCGCCACCTCGTCGACGGCGCTCTTGCCCGGGGTCGAAATCTGCTCGTAGGGTGCGTCTCCCGCGGCCGGGTCGGGCTCCGGGCGGCGCGTGGTCGCCTTCTCCTGGTTGGCGGCGTAGTCGCAGGCATCGCAGGAGAGCACCGCGTCCTCGCCGCTCTCCGCCAGCACCATGAACTCGTGGGAGAAGGAGCCGCCGATGGTGCCGGTGTCCGCCTCCACGGCGCGAAAGCGCAGGCCGCAGCGCTGGAAGATGTTGCAGTAGGCGCGGTGCATCTGTTCGTAGGTGAGCGCCGCTGCCGCGTCGTCGCGATCGAAGGAGTAGGCGTCCTTCATGAGGAACTCGCGGCCACGCATCAGACCGAAGCGCGGCCGGATCTCGTCGCGGAACTTGGACTGGATCTGGTAGAGGTTGACCGGCAGCTGCCGCCAGGAGCGGACCTGGCTGCGGACGATGTCGGTGATCACCTCCTCGTGGGTCGGGCCGAGGCAGAAATCGCGCTGGTGCCGGTCCTGAAGGCGCAGCAGCTCCTTTCCGTACTGAGTCCAGCGGCCGCTCTCCTGCCACAGCTCGGCCGGCTGCACCGCGGGCATCAGCAGCTCCTGGGCACCCGCCGCATTCATCTCGTCACGCACGATGTCGGAGATCCTCTTCAGGGTGCGCAGGGCGAGGGGGAGGTAGGAGTAGATGCCGGCGGCGACCTTGTGAATCATGCCGGTGCGCAGCATCAGCCGGTGGCTGACCACCTCCGCCTCGGAGGGGGTCTCGCGGACGGTGTTCAAGAGGTAGCGGGTGTAGCGCATCGCGGGCTCCAGGGGGGACGAGGCGGGCATCTCACCCCACGGGCGGCGGCGAGGCAAGCGGAACCCAACAACCGATTCTCCCCGCAGGGGAACCCTTTGCGGCCTCCTAGCGCCGGGAGGGGGCCTGGGGGAGGGCCCATGGGCGGAGGACACTGCCTGCGACCGCCGCTCCCACCCCATCCTCCCCCGCAGGGGAGGGCTCCGGAGGCTCCCCTGTGGGAGGAAGAAATTGTTCTGGTACCATCGTTACTTACTATGTTTTTCCTCGCCCAGGACAGCCGTGACTTGCGGTTTCCGGATCCGCGACTCGCCTCCCCGGAGGGGCTGGTAGCCGTGGGAGGGGATCTGCGTCCCGAGCGCCTGATCGCCGCGTACCAGCGCGGAATCTTTCCGTGGTTCAATGACGGCCAGCCGGTCCTGTGGTGGTCGCCCGAGCCGCGTGCGGTGCTCTTCCCGGACGGCGTGCGTGTCACCCGCAGCCTCGCCAAGCGGCTGCGCAACGGCGGCTTCCAAGTGACCACCGACACCTGCTTCCGCGCGGTGATGGAGGGGTGTGCGGCGCCGCGCCGGGACGACCCGGAGGGGGGGACCTGGATCGTCGGCGCCATGATCGAGTCGTACTGCGCGTTGCACCACCTCGGTCTCGCCCACTCCATCGAGTGCTGGCACGCGGGCCAGCTCGCCGGTGGCCTCTACGGCATCGCCCTGGGTCGGGCCTTTTTCGGGGAGTCGATGTTCAGCCGCGTCCCCGACGCCTCCAAGGTCGCCCTCGTCCACCTCGCCCGGCAATTGGCTGCCTGGGAGTTCCACTTCATCGACTGCCAGCTCCCCACGCCGCACCTCGCCAGCCTCGGTGCCGTCGAGATGTCGCGGCGGGACTACCTGCGGCGGCTGAAGGTGGCCCTCGCTGCCCCCGACCGGATCGGCCGGTGGCGGTTTGACGTGGGGGGTGGGGGGTGAGGGGATGGTTGGCCGCGGGGCGGCCAGCGATTTTTCCGTGTCTTTCTTCCGTCCCCCCGTCCCCCAATCCCCATCCCCCACCCCCATCAAAGATCGATCTGCACCCGCGCCTCTCCCGCGGGTTGGTGGTCGATTCTCCGCGGGGAGGATGGCGAAACCGGTGGAGTAAACGGCACGCGCCAGCGCGGACAGGGGCGAGACCCGGCGGCCGTCAGGACGAAGCGTGGCTGTTGTCACTGGCTCTCAACGGTTACTGGGAGGTAACCTCCCCCCAGAACCGTCGCTCCGAGCCGACCGACCTACGTCCCAGGGGGCCGATCTCCCAGGGGATAGGGTCCGAGGCCGACAGGGTGTGGCTGGAAACGGCCGCGCCTCCCGTGTTTGGAAAGGGGTGAAGGATGTCCCAGCAGATCGCGCAGGCGCCCCCCGCCGTCATGCACGCGGCCCAGGCCAAGGCCCCCCTGGTCGACAACCACGGCCGCCCGGTCACCTACTTGCGGCTGTCGGTCACCGACCGCTGCAACCTGCGCTGCACCTACTGCATGCCCCCGGAGGGGATCGAGTTCGTGCCGCGCTCCGAGATCCTGTCGTGGGAGGAGGCGGCGCGGCTGGTGCGCATCTGCGCCCGCCTCGGGGTGCGCAAGGTCCGGGTGACCGGCGGTGAACCGTTCGTGCGCCGCGGCCTCGTGGATTTTCTCCGCACCCTGCGC
>DASWHD010000119.1:0-6926 GCA_036393335.1 bacterium | reverse complement strand
AGGCGGTACTGGGTGATCCCCATCGGGTTGAGGAATTCCTCCAGCAGGATCTCGCCGGGGTGGATCGGGGGAAAATCTCGTTGGGTGGCCATTGTGCACCTCAGTGGTAATCGACGATCTCGACGTCGAAGGCGTCACCGTTGCGCCACACGAAGCATATCCGCCACTGCCGGTTGATCCGGATGCTGTGTTGGCCGGCGCGCTCACCGCGCAGCGCCTCAAGGCGATTGGCTGGCGGTACCCGCAAGGCGTCAAGAGTCGTCGCGGCGGTAATCATCTCCAATTTGCGAGCGGCGATCCGCTGGATCTCGTGCGGAAGTTTCCGGGAGAACTGGCCGTGAAAGAGCTTCTCGGTCTCCACGCACTTGAATGACCGGATCACGGCAAGAACGTAACGCGTTGCGTTACTATCGTCAAGCGTTAGGGGTGGGGTTAGGGCAACGGCGAACAGGTGCGTGCGATCGCCGCGGTGCCCGTACTCCCTTCGTGCCCTTCGTGGTTAACCCCGGTTCACTCCACCGTCGCCAGGCCCGCCTCGCGGGCGCGGTCCTTGGTGTGGTCGCGGGCGACGAGCCGAGATGGAGGGGACGACGATGGGTGAAGAGGGTGCCGATGGTCATGCCGCCGACCAGCACGAGACCGATGGAGTTTCGCGCGGCGGCGCCGGCGCCGGTGACGAGGGTCAGGGGGAAGTGGCCGGCGACGGTGGCGACGCTGGTCATGAGGATCGGCCGCAGGCGGGTCATGGCGGCGGACACCACCGCGTCGCGCTTGGCGTCGCCGGCCTCCTGGCGCTTGTTCGCGAACTCCACCATGAGGATGCCGTTCTTGCTCACCAGGCCCACCAGGGTCACCAGGCCGGCCCCAGGAGTAGCCTTGGGCACGTTGAGCACTGCGTCGAGGTCCACGACGGGTTCATCCGAACAGACGGGGAGATCGCACCGTCTGTCGGAGCATCTCGACCTTCTCCTTGGCAAGCTTGGGCTGACTGGATAGTCTCGGCGGCAGACCGTACAGCGCCGTGTTTCTTGGAGCGTCACGAATGGAGCTTCTCGCGAGGATCACGCACGACCCGGAGGTCATGGGGGGGCGGCCGTGCATACGCGGTCTGCGGGTCACTGTCGGGACCGTGGTGGGGTTGCTCGCCTCCGGCCATTCCAATGAGGAGATCCTGCAGGCGTATCCGTATCTCGAACCGGATGATCTCCGCGCGGCGCTCTCCTACGCGGCGTGGCGTGCGGAAGAGATCGAAGTGCCGCTTCGGGTGGCATGAAGATCGTCATCGACTGAGGGGTGGGTACGGTGTCTGGATGGCTTGGGTATCGGCAGTTGACGCGTGGTCTTCAGATGGCAGGCGCGTAGTGGGAGCGGCATCAGGGCGACGGAGATAGTGCCCCTTTGTCTCTTCACACCTCTGCGTTGAGTCCTTCCCTTATGCCGTCGCCAGCCCCGCCTCGCGTTCGCGGTCCTTGGAGTGGTCGCGGGCGACGAGCATGTAGATGGAGGGGACGACGAACAGGGTGAAGAGGGTGCCGATGGTCATGCCGCCGACCAGGACCAGGCCGATCGAGTTTCGCGCGGCGGCGCCGGCGCCGGTGACCAGGGTGAGGGGGAAGTGGCCGGCGACGGTGGCGACGCTGGTCATGAGGATCGGGCGCAGGCGGGTCATGGCGGCGGACACCACCGCGTCGCGCTTGGACTCGCCGTGCTCCTGGCGCTTGTTGGCGAACTCCACGATCAGGATGCCGTTCTTGCTCACCAGCCCCACCAGGGTCACCAGGCCGACCTGGGAGTAGATGTTGAGGGTGGTGGTCCAGCCGTGGGTCCAGAACGGGGTGTTCGGGTCGGGCATCTTGAGGAAGGTGAAGATCAGGGCGCCGAACATGGCCAGGGGCACCGAGCCGGCGAGGATCACGAAGGGGTCGCGGAAGCTGTTGAACTGCGCCGCCAGCACGAGAAAGATCAGCACCACGGCCAGGGAGAAGGCGGGGATGAACTTGTTGCCCTCGGTGCGCAACTGGCGCGACTCGCCGGTGTAGTCGAGGAGGTAGCCCTTGGGCAGGATCTTGCGCGCCGCGTCCTCCAGGAAGCGTAGGGCCTCGTCCAGGGGCCGCACGTTGACGCCGCTGATCTTCACGGCGTTGAGCTGCTGAAAGCGGTTCAGAGAGCGGGCCACGGTGGAGTGGCGGATCGACGCGACGGTGCTCAGGGGCACCAGCGCCCCGTCCTCACTCTCCGGCCCGGTGATATAGATGTTCTCGAGCTGCGCCGGGATGAGGCGGTCCACCCGCTGGATCTGGGGGATCACCTTGTAGCTGCGGCCGGCGATGCTGAAGCGGTTGACGAAGTCGCCGCCCAGCATCGCCCCCACGTCCGCGCCCACCTGCTCCAGGCTCAGGCCCAGGGAGCCCACCTTGTCGCGGTCGATCACCAGCTCCGCCTGGGGCTGGTCGAGGAACAGGTCGATCTTGGGGGGAAAGGCGAACATCCCGCTCTGCATTGCCTGGAGCTGGACCTGCTGGGCGAATTGCAGGATCTCCGCCGGCTCGGCCGTGGCGGTGAGGACCAGCTCCACGGGGAAGTCCCCGCCGCCGGGCAGGGCCGGCGGCGTGACAGGAAACATCTGGATCCCGGGGATCGCCGCCAGCTTCTGCTGCACCTCGGGCATGATCTGGAAGATGGTGCGCTCGCGCTCGTCCCATGGCCGCGTTACCATCCCGCCGAAGCCGCTGGTGGGGAAGGTGATCTGGAAGGTGAAGCGGGTCTCCGGCACGTTCAGGAACGCCTCGTTGGCCGCCGCCGCGTACTGCCGCGTCTGATCGAGGGTGGCGTTGGCGGCCGCGTCGAGGATGCCGAAGATCACCCCCTGGTCCTCCGCCGGCGCCAGCTCGGCCGGCGACATGCGGAACATCGGGATGGCGAGGAGGCTGAACAGAAGCCACACCCCGTAGACCGCCGGCCGGGTGTCGAGGGTGACGTTGAGCCAGCGGCCGTAGGCGGTGCGCAGGCGGTGGAAGTCGCGGGCGATGCGGCCGGCGAGGCCGTGCTCCTCGATTCCCGGCTTGAGCAGCTTGGCGGACATCATCGGCGACAGGGTGAGGGCGATGATCCCGGAGATGGTCACCGCCCCCGCCAGGGTGAAGGCGAACTCGCGGAACAGGGCGCCGGTGAGGCCGCCCTGGAGGCCGATCGGGGCGTAGACCGCCGCCAGGGTGATGGTCATGGCGATGATCGGGCCGACCAGCTCGCGCGCACCGAGGAGGGCGGCGTCAAACGGCTTTTGCCCCGCGCTGAGGTGGCGCTCGACGTTCTCCACCACGACGATCGCGTCGTCCACCACCAGACCGACCGACAGCACCACAGCGAGCAAGGTCAGCAGATTGATGGTGAAGCCGAAGGCCTGCATCAGGAAGACCGCGCCGATCAGCGACAGGGGGATGGCGATCACCGGGATGAACACCGCGCGGAACGAGCCGAGGAACAGGAAGATCACCACCATCACGATCAGCAGGGTGTCGCCGAGGGTCTTGAGCACCTCGCGGATCGCGTTGCGGATGTAGTTGGTGGCGTCGTAGGCGACCCGCGCCTCCAGGCCGGCGGGCAGCCCCTCCTGGATCGACTCCATCTCGCCGCGCATGCGGGTGATCACGTCCAGGGAGTTGGCGTTGGGCAGGGGCCAGATGCCCATGAACACCGCGGTCTGGCCGGAGAAGCGCACCTCCGCGTCGTAGTCCTCGGCCCCCAGCTCCACGTCGGCGATGTCCGCCAGGCGGACGATGGCGCCTCCCGCCTCGCGCACCACGAGGCGCTGGAACTCGTCCACCGAGCGCAGGTCGGTGTTGGCGGTCAGGTTGACCTGGATCAAGGAGCCCTTGGTGCGCCCCAGGGCCGAGAGGAAGTTGTTCGCCGCCAGGGCCTGGCGCACGTGCTGGGGGCTGATGCCCAGGGCCGCCATGCGCTCGGGCTTAAGCCAGATGCGCATGGCAAAGGTCCGACCGCCGAGGATGTCCGCGCGCTGCACCCCCTCCAGGGCCGAGAGGCGCGGCTGGACGATGCGCACCAGGTAGTCGGTGATCTCGTTCTGCTCCAGGACGTCGGAGGTGAAGCTCAGGTAGGCCGAGGCGAAGCGGCTGTCCGCCGACTCGACGTTGATGACCGGGACCTCCGCCTCCGGCGGCAGGTCGCGGCGCACTTGGTCGACCTTGGAGCTGATCTCGGACAGGGCCTGGATCGGGTCGTAGTTGAGCTTCAGGCGGACGGTGATGGTGGACAGGCCCAGCGCGCTCTGGGACTCCATGTAGTCGATGCCGTCGGCGGCGGCGATGGCCCGCTCCAGGGGGGTGGTGATGAAGCCGCGCACCAGGTCGGCGCTGGCCCCGACGTACGTGGTGGTCACCGTCACCGCCGAGTTCTCGCTGCGCGGGTATTGCCGCACGTTGAGCGTCCGGATCGCCTGCAACCCGGCGATGATGATCACCAGGCTCACCACCAGCGCGAGCACCGGCCGGTGGATGAAGAGATCGGTGAAGGCCATAGGGTGACTCGTGCGTGCTCAGGGATGGGTGGGTCGGCTGAGGATCGGCGGATCACTTGGATTTGTCACTTCCCGTCCGAGACAACGTAGGGCGGGCTTCGCCCGCCGCCCACGCCGTCCAGGTAACCGCACCTCGTGGCGGGCAGGGCCCGCCCTGATATGGAGGGGGGCGCCACGCGCACCCCCTCGCCGCCTTCGCGCAGGTCCGGGCGGCTTCACCCCCCCTGGATGGCGAGCGTCTCGCCGCCAGTAGACCTTATGGAGCGTCCCGCTCCATAAGGTCTACGAGAGGTACTCCCGTAGGGTCACGATGGAGATCCCCTGGAAGGACTTCTGCTGCAACATCGCCCGGTCGCCGGTGACGATGACCGCGGCATGGCCGGCGACGGCGCATTCGAGGATCCGATTGTCGGCCTCGTCTGCGAGCACATTCAGGGTCTCCGTCGTCTGAACCAGCTCCCCGATCTCGCTGAGGAGGACGGCGACCCGTGCCAGTTGCTCCGCATCGCGGCTGAACTTGCTGGCCAGCACGTCCAAGATCTCGTGGAGGATCGCCCGGGAGATCACCAGGCGATCGGCACCCTCGATCACCCGCGTCATCGCCTCGCTCGCTCGCCCCCCGATCACCAGCGCGGAGACGAGGACATTGGTGTCAAAGACCACTCTCACCGTTTGAGATAACGCTCGAGGTCCTCGTCGGTGAGGATCCCCCTGTCACGGGCCTTACTCCGCCAGTAATCCTGGACGGTGTGAAATTCTTCCTTGAGCCGCGTCGCTCGAGCTAGCCGCAGAGCGTCCTGGATCACCGCGCTCAAGGTCTTGCCTTCGGCACGGGCAATCTCCTCGGCCTCGTTTGCGAGTTCGACTGGCAAGGAAACGGTCTTCTTCACGGCGTTAGCCACGATGTTGGCCTCCATGGTCTTGCGGTATGAAAAGATCATACCGGTCACCCGTCTTCGGAGCAAACACGCCATCGGCTGCCGCTCCACCCCCCTCCCCTTGCGGGTCTCCGCCACCGTTGAATCGGAGCCTCTGTCATTTACGGTTTCGCAGTGGAGGGTGGATATCGCTGCCTGTAGGAGCGAGCTTGCTCATAAACCGATTGGGATTGCGCCGGTGTCGGTTCGCGGGCAAGCCCGCTCCTACGGGTCTCACCCGAACCTTCGGGTCCACCGCGAACTCTGCGTACATCTGCGTCATCTGCGGATAGAAAACCCCTCAGCTATCCTCCGGCGCCGGGGCGAGCTGAAAGTCGGGGGAGAGGGTGTTGCCCGCCCCCGATCCCGCCATCCACACGGTACGGTTGCGCCGGCCATCCAGGTCCATCGGGGGGCCCTCTCGGCGGGCGAGAGTTACCAGTCCAGCCACACCTGCCGGAGGGGGCGGAGGGTGGAGATGGTCTCGAAATCGCGGTCGCGGTGCAGTAGCAAGGTGTCGAAGTCGAGGGCAAGCTGGGCGATGCAACAGTCGATCGGGCTCCGTACCGTACGGCCCAGGCGACGCAGGTCGAAGTAGATGCGTGCCGCGTCCCGCCAGGTGGAGGGGCGAAGTTCGAGGTAGTCCTGGGTGGCGAGGACCGGGGCCAGGAGGTCCCACTCGCCCTCGTCGCGGCACCCCTGAAGCAGCTCCATCTCCGTGAATCGGGCGAGGACCACATCCTCCTCCCCGACGCTGGCACTCAGGCGCGCCTTGCGTGCGCCCGTGTCGTCACGCAGCACGTCGATCCAGACGGACGTGTCAACCATCACCATGCCGGACGTCCCGCAGGGCCTTGTGGTCAAAGCCGTCGCGGAAGCGGATCTTGCCGGCGAGCTCGGTCAGATCGCGGCGTCGCCTGCGTCGGACCAGTTCCACCAGGGCGAGATGCACAAGATCCCGCTTGGTCCGGGCACCCGTCAGGGCGAAGGCGTCGCGAACGAGGTCATCGTCGAGCACAATGTTGGTTCTCATTGCAGCGATCCTCCTTCTGTATGTGTGTAGACTACACACCACAGTAGGTATTGTACACTTACCCCCTCGACGGCGAGGGCCACCGCCTGCGAGCGAGGCGACGCGCCAGCCGAACAGGCGGAGCAATCCGGTTGTGTCCAGAGTCTTTCGCACTTTGAAAGGACTAACCATGAAGATAGTGACTCTTGATGTTCGTACGCCCGAGGAGTCCATGGCCGAGTTTGCTCAGGCGTGGAAGACCGGAAAGGCGCAGAAGACGGATCGGATCTCCTTCGCCAGCCCCGAGTTGCTCTGGAAGGTTCTCACGGCAAAGCGTTGGGAACTGCTTAAGGCAATGTGTGGCGCTGGGCCAATCACCGTCCGCGAAGCTGCGCGCCGGGTCGGGAGGGACGTCAAGGCCGTGCACACGGACCTGACTGCACTTCTTTCCGCTGGCGTATTG
>DASWHD010000118.1:0-2416 GCA_036393335.1 bacterium | reverse complement strand
AAAAAAACCTGCCGTGCTGCTCGCGTCACCTGGCACGGCTCCTCCCCCGCGCAGTGATCCAGACAAACGGCATCATCGCCAACGACGGCAGCACGGCAATGGACAGCACCGCCGGGTGCAGCCGCCCGGCGAGGAAGCGCGTGCCGAGGCGGTTGATGCGGTCGCTGGCGAGGAACAGGTCGAGGTAGCGCTGGCCGTTGGGGCCGTAGAGGCGGTCGGTTGAGGTGGCGGGTGCCGATCAGCTCCTGGCCGAGGCGGGAGCGCAGCAGGCGGCGGCGGTAGCCGGCGACCAACCAGTCGCCGCTGCGGGCGGCGCGCAGCAGCTCGCGGGCGGCGAGGTCGCCGTAGGCGAGGGCCTGGGCGATTCCCTCCCCTAGCGCCGGGTCGATCCCTGCCGCCTCGCCAGATCCGAGCTCACCGCGACAGGGGGCGGCCTTTTGCTGGCGATAGCAGATCACGCTATCATTTCCTCCGTGAACAAGAGGCATCGCAAGACCCTGGCGGCCATCTTCTCCACCCCGACACCGGCAAGCCTGGAATGGTCACAGATCGAATCGCTGTTCATCGCGTTGGATGCCGAGGTAGTCGAGGGCCGGGGGTCGCGGGTGCGCTTCGTGCTCAACGGCGTTGTGGCCACCTTTCACCGTCCCCATCCCGCCAAGGAGGCGAAGCCTTACCAGGTACGTGATGCCCGCGATTTTCTGACCCAGGCTGGAGTTGAGCCGTGAACGCCATGATCCACAAGGGCTACGCCGCCCGCATCGAATACAGTGAAGAGGACGGCTGCTTCGTCGGCCACATCATTGGGATTCGCGACATCGTCGGCTTCCACGGGGACTCGGTCGCCGAACTGCGCGCCGCGTTCGAGGAGGCGGTCGACGATTATCTGGAGACCTGCCAGAGGATTGGAAAGGGTCCGAACAAGCCGTACTCCGGCAAGCTCATGTTGCGGGTTCCGCCGGAGGTTCATGCGGCGGTGGCGACGGCCGCCGAGGCGAGTGGCAAGAGCATCAATCAATGGGCGGCGGAGACCCTATCCAAGGCCGCTCATAAATGACCGGCACACATGGCCGGGTGCAGGGTCGTGCTTGCGCTATTGCAGTTCCGGGTCCGTGTGGTTCACGCCGGGGTCGGGGAGAGGCCGGCCGCATCCGGTCCGCGTCGGGGTAGGCCGCGGCCGGGCCGGCAGGTCACGGAAAGGGCAACGCCGTCACCCCCTCGCCGAGGGGGAGGGGCGGGCCGGGGTGGAGGAGGTAGCCGCGTGGGGCGCGGTCGCCGAAGTCGTCGCAAAACGTTCGCAGGCCGCGGACCATCGCGGGGGTGGCGGTAGCCGCCGTCTGCACCTCGATCGGGATCAGCCGGCCGCCGCTCTCCACCACCAGGTCCACCTCGATGCCCGTGGCGGTGCGCCAGAAGTACAGCGGTGCCTCCTCCCCCCGGTGGAGAAACCCTTTGAGGACCTCCGCCACCACCGCCGCCTCCAGGATGGTCCCGGCCATCGGCCCGGCGGCGGCGTGGGCGGGGTCGCGCAAGCCGACGAGGTAACAGAGGGTGCCGGTGTCGAGAAAGTAGAGCTTCGGCCGCTTCACCAGGCGCTTGCCAAGGTTGGCGCAGTAGGGGCGCAGGAGGACGATCTGGTAGGTCGCCTACAGGACCGAGATCCACGCCTTCACCGTGTTGACGGCCAGCCCAAGATCGCGGCCCAGCTCGCTGAGCTGGAGGAGCTGACCGGTGCGGGCGGCGAGAGCGCGCAGAAAGGTCTGGAACTGGCCCAGGTCGCCTACCTGGCGCAGCGTGCGTAGGTCGCGCTCCAGGTAGGTCTGGATGTAGCTGCCGTGCCAGAGGGCGGCGTCGCGCGACGGGCGGCTGGCCAGCTCCGGAAAGCCACCCAGCAGCAGGGCCGGCCACAACTCCGCAAACGGCACGAGGGGCTCGCTGGCCGCCCCCCCTTCCCACGGCAGCGGGACGTCAGGCACTCTCCCGCCCGCTCGCGCCAAGACAGGGGGAGAAGACGGAGGATGGCGGCGCGGCCGGCGAGGGACTCGCTCACCCGCTCCATCAGCAGGAGGTTCTGGGCGCCGGTAAGGAGGTACTGCCCGGGCCGGTCGCGCGCCCCGTCGATGCGCTCCTTGATGTACGGCAGCAGGCCGGGTGCGTACTGCGCCTCGTCGAAGATCACCGGCGGCGGGTAGAGCTCGACGAAACCGCGGGGGTCGGCCTGGGCCGCCGCCCGCACGTCCGGTGGCTCCAGGGAGAGGTAGCGGTGGCTCTCCCGGAAGAGGTGGAGCAGGAGGGTGGTCTTCCCCGACTGGCGCGGTCCCGTGAGGACCACCGCCGGGAACTCGGTCACTGCCCGCCGGAGAACCGGTGCGAGGGTGCGTTCGAACAGGCCGGAGGAGGGGGTCATTCACGCAAT
>DASWHD010000117.1:0-2588 GCA_036393335.1 bacterium | reverse complement strand
GGTAGGAGCCGAATCCCTTCGGCGACCCCGGCCCGCAGGGCCGGCCGCGGACGAGGACACGGCCAGGAGATACCGGCAGTTGCGCGGGCGCAGCAGAGGCATGGTGAGCAATGCGGGCCAGGATCGGCGACCTGCACCGTGAAGCCGGAGGGGCGGTGGACGGCAACGACGGTGGCCGACCATGGCGTGACGCCTCTGGCCTGGCAAGGGGGAGACCCGTGCCGGGCCACTTCCCCCTGGGCCGAGCACCCGCGGCGATGGTAGGAAGGGCGTGCTACAAACCGGCGCAAGCCAAGTCTTCCCCCACTTCGTTTCCCCCGGCGACCACCTGTGCGCCGCCCACACCCACGTGCCCATGCAGGTCAGCCGCCACCGTCGCCTTGCCACCGCCCGGCGCGCCTTGCGCATCCTGGTGACCGCCGCCCCCTTCCTGTGGGCGATCGCCCGTGACCTGCGCACCTTCATCCTCTTCGGGCCGCCACGACGGCTTCCGGAGGAAGCCCACCGCCGCCGGGCCGCGCGCCTGACCCGGGCCATCGCCCACCTCGGGCCGACCTTCATCAAGCTCACCCAGGTCATCGCCTCGCGTGCCGATCTGGTGCCCACCGTCTACCTCGCGGCCCTCGCGACCCTCCACGACGAGGTGCCCCCGGAACGTCGCGAGGCGATCGCCGAGAGCCTTGCCGAGGCCTATGGCCGCGCCCCGGAGGAGGTCTTCGAGTCCTTCGACTGGCAGCCCCTGGCGGCCGCCTCCGTCGCCCAGGTCCACCGCGCCCGCTACCAGGGGGAGGAGGTGATCGTGAAGGTGCTACGTCCCGGCATCCGCCGCATGGTGGAGCAGGACCTCGCCATCCTGCGGCGCCTCTTCCGGCTGCTGGATCACCTCGTCTGGCACCCTCACCTGGAGTCGTTGCAGACGGTGGTCGGGGAGTTCGCCCAGACCATCTTCGAGGAGATGGACATGGAGCACGAGGCGGCGAACATCGCGCGCTTCCAGACCATGTTCGCCGGCCGCGACGACGTGGTCATCCCGCAGGTGGTCGGCGGCGTGACGACCGCCCGCGTCCTGGTGCTGCACTACTGTCCGGGGATCTCCATCACCCGGGTCGCGGAGCTGGAGGCTCAGGGCCACGACATCCACGCGCTCCTGGCGAAGGTCATCAAGCTGTACGTGGAGCAGGTGATGGTCCACGGCGTGTTCCACGCCGATCCCCATCCGGGAAACATCCTGGTGGACCCGGCGGGACGCATCGTCCTCCTGGACTTCGGGCTGGTGGTGGAGATCCGCGAGGAGCTCCGCCGGGACATCATCCTGGTGATCCTCGCGGCGATCCGCCAGGACTTCGACACCCTGGTCGCCACCTACCATCGCCTGGGACTCATCCGCGACGAGGCTAACACCGCCCTCCTGCAGCGTGCGGCACGGCGCATGTACGCGGTCCTCAACCGCGAGGACCTCTCCTCCAAGCGCGTGCAGGACATCGCCAACGACATCCTCGGCAGCTTCTACGACTTCCCGTTTCAGATCCCCTCGGAGCTGGTCTACTTCTTCAAGACCGCCGCCGTCGTGGAGGGGCTCGGCACCGCCTGGAAGCCCAACTACAACGCGATCCGGGACATGATGCCGGTGATCCAGGGGCTGCTGCGGGAGCTCGACCTCGGGGTGCGGCGCAGCGTCCGCGAGATGGTGAAGGAGGAGGCCGCGGCACTCCGCCACCTGTACCGCAGTAGCCAGCGAGTGATGGACCGGGCCGACCGCGACGAGCTGCGCGTCCACATCCACCCGCGCAGCGTCCGGGCGCAGGAGACCATCCTGCTGGCCGTGGTGCGCCGCGGCATCCTCGGCCTCGCGGCGCTGGTCTGGGGGGGCGGCGCCTGGCTCGGCTACCAGCTCCACCCGGAGCGCGGCGTGCCCCTGTTTTCCCTGGTCGGCTCCGCCGTCCTGTTCCTCTGGGCCACGGTGCGGCCCCTGAGCCGCGCTCCGGACTGGCTCGGCTTCGGCCGGTTCCGCCGGTGAGCCGCGAGTAGCGGCGACGCCGACGCACCGCGCCGTCCTGGGTAGGAACCGGTTTCACCGGCGATCCGCGCCATCCGCGCAGCAGGCCCTCTCGGGCCGGGGTCGCCGAAGGGATTCGGCTCCTACCGCGAGCCAGCCATGGGGGCGCGCTCGCCACGACCCTTGGTGAGAATTGCCAGCTACGGGTAGCTCACGGTGACGTAGGCGCCGGCGATCTGGCGGCGGTAGTCGAAGACGGCGACATTGGAGTCGTTGTCCAGGTAGCGGTAGCGCAGGGCCACGCTCACGCGGCGGCTCACGGGTCGTTCGAGGCCGACCGCGAGCTGCCACACGTCGTCCTCCCGGTCGGCGTCGGACAGGGGATATTGCCGGTTCGCCTCCAGATCGCGCGGATCGGGGAAGGTCGAGGGGTGGCGGAACGACTTCCGGGTGTAGTCGATGGCGGTATCCAGGCGCAGTCGCGCCGGCAGCCGGGTGGCGGTGGTGAGGCGCAGCTCGTGGGCGTGGTGGGAGTACTCGTCGCCGTCCGCATCGTAGCGGTGCCAGGCGTAGCGTGCCGTCACGTCGGTCG
>DASWHD010000116.1:0-8747 GCA_036393335.1 bacterium | reverse complement strand
CCACCTGCTCCAGCACCTTGTCGTCCATCCCGTCCAGCAGCGCGCGACTGGCGTACAAGATCCCCGGCACCCGCATGGCGCCGCGCGGCGCCAGCCGCCACCGGTACGGCCCCTCACGAATGAGCTCTCGGGTATCCATGGCGTTGACTCGGGCTACAGCAGTCAGTGGCCCCCTAAAGAATATAAGGGATAGGAAGACTCGGGGTGGGGGATGGCGAGGGAGGTGGGGATGGGTAGGGGGCACGGCATGCCGTGCCCCTACGGGACAAGATGCCACGCGCCACCAAGAAGGCGCCGGCCGCGAGGCCGGCACCCACCCTGGCCCGTCATTCCGAACATCTTCTGTGGCCGTCCATCGGCCAACTCTCCCCCCAATCCCCAACCCCCAATCCCCAACCCGCGCAGCTACACATCCACCACACACTGCGCGATCCACTCCCCGCCCGGTCCGCGGCGGACCGCCAGGTCGGTGTAGGTCGCGCCCTTCACCTCCACCGCCGGCCGGTGGCGCGCCACGTCTACCGGCTCACCCCAGGCGGTGGCGGCGAGGTGGTCACCGTCGATGTGGACCGCGAAGCGGCCAAAAACCATGCGCCGGGTGGCCATGGCGTAGACCAGGGCGTTGAGCCAGTCGGCGAGGAGGAGGTCGCGGTCCGGAGCGGTGCAGGACAGCGCCACGGCCTCGCGCTCCTTCACCATGGCCGGGTCCGTGACCACCGCGGTGAGGGCGATCGCCGCCTGCTCGAACGCCGCCTCCAGGGTGGCGCCGATGCCCCGCACCCCGATGTCCGCCTGGTGCTCGTAGTGTTCCCACCGCGGTGCGTCCATCACGATTCCTCCATCCCCGAGAACGATACCACCTTCATCCGCGGATCACGCGGATGCCGAGCGGCAGTCGGCCGCGCCGCGCAGGGACCCCAAGAGATGCAACCGGCGCGGCGCTCTCATGGCTTGACAACATACCGACTGGTCGGTATGTTGTCTGGAAATGAATGCGACTCCAGCCAAGCTACCGAAGGACACGCGGGGCCGAATCCTGACGGCCGCGTTTGAAGAGTTCTATCGCAACGGGTTTCAAGGCGGCAGCCTCAACCAGATCGTGGCCGAGGCAGGCGCGACCAAGGGCGCGCTGTTTCATCACTTTGGGAGCAAGATGGTGCTCGGCTACGCGGTCGTGGAAGAGGTGATCGCGCCCCACATGAAGGCTCGGTGGCTCGACCCGATGGTCCAATCCATCGACCCGGTGACCGACCTGAAGCACACCCTGGCGCGCTTCATGAAGGATGAGGTTGAAAGCGGCCGCTTGGTGCAAGGTTGTCCGCTGAACAATCTGGCGCAAGAGATGTCGCCTCTCGATGAAGGGTTCCGCCGGCGTATCGAAGAGGTTTATGGGGCCTGGCGGGAGTGTCTGGAGGCGGCGTTTGCGCGCGGCATCAAGGCGAGCAAGGTCCGCAAGGACATTTCCCCGCGTAACGTGGCGGCGTTCGTGGTCGCGGCACAGGCGGGCATCATCGGCACAGCCAAGAACTCGCAAAGCGAGGAACTGATGAAGCAGGCGGGCGCGGCCTTCTTCGGATATCTGGACAGCTTGAAACCTTAGAGACGGGATTTTTTTTTCGAGAAATGCCATACCGACCGGTCGGTCTCCAAGGAGATCCCAACGATGAACTTCATCGCCCTAAAGATGCTCACCGGTGACGGGGCCAAGTATTTCGGGCTCGTCTTTGCCATCGCGTTCTGCACGTTCCTGCTGGAGAACCAGACGTCCATCTTCGCCGGGATCCTCAAGCGCACCGGCGACCAATTCCAGTGGGACTGCATCCGTTACTACCTCAAGAACACCGGCATCCCGGTGAACTTCGGCATCACGATCGCCATCGCGCTCATCGTCGGCACGGTGGTGGCAGGCCAGACGTTTTATCTCTTCACCGTCGAGAACCTCAAGCAGTTCGGCACGCTGAAGGCCATCGGTGTCACCAACTGGCGGCTGACCGGCATGGTGCTATTGCAGGCGTTGACGGTGGGGCTGATCGGTTTCGGCCTGGGGACCGGCATGGCGGCGGAATTCTTCGACTTCTTCGGTCATCACAACCTCGCCACGCGCGGGATCATCCTGATGTGGCAGAGCGTCGCGTTGACGGCCGGCTGCATTTTCCTCGTCGTGATCATCGCCAGCCTGCTGAGCATCCGCCGCGTCGTGGTGCTCGAACCCGCGGCGGTATTTCGCGGGTGAGCCATGAACGACACAAACTCCCTCGCCATTTCTACCCGCGATCTCCACAAACGCTTCGGCAACGGCGCCGGTGTCGAGGCGCTGCGCGGCGTCGACTTCCAGGCGCGGTTCGCCGAGCTGACCTTCATCGTTGGACCGAGCGGCTGCGGCAAGACCACCTTGCTGTCGGTGATCACTGGCTTGCTCGACCCCACGGCCGGTGAGGTGGAATTGTTCGGTGAGCGGCCCGGAGAACTGCCATCGAGCGATCAGATTCTCTTTCGCCGCAAGAACCTTGGGTTTGTCTTCCAGCAGTACAACCTGTTGCCTGCGCTGACCTTCGGGATTTTCTCGGTCGTTCGCTCGCAACCGCAACACGAGGCGACCGTGCCACCTTCGTCACCCGCCATTTCGCCCTACTCATACACTGTCGCCGCCGTGGGACTCGTGGAGGCCAGCAGCGAGGATATCGCCATCGGCACCCCATTAGCGGACGTTGTCGCGGAGGTGTTCGTCACGGGCGGCCAATCGGTCAAAGCCGGTGATCCCCTGTTCCGCCTCGATGGTCGCCAACGGCGCGCCGACCTCGGCGCGCGCCAGGCCGATCTGCGCGTGGCTGGAAGTCAGGTCAAAGTCAACGCAGCGCTCCTGGACGATGTGACCCGGCAATTGCGGTTTGCCGAGGACCTTCCGGACAAGCGCGCCATCAGCGCGGAAGATCTCGCCCGTCGCCGCTCGGCGGTAGAAATCGCGCAGGCTCGGATCGATGAAGCCAAGGCGCGAGTGGCCGCCGCAGCGGCACAAGTCAAGATGATCGAAACGCAGATTGACCGTAGCATCGTGCGTGCTCCCGTGGATGGAACGGTCCTGCAAGTGAAGATTCATCCCGGCGAGTTCGCTCCGGTCGGAGTCACCCCGGCGCCGCTTGTTCTCCTGGGTCGAGTGAAACCTCTCCACATCCGCGTCGACGTGGACGAGCACGAGGCGTGGCGCGTGCGGGCCGAGGCCAAGGCCCCGCCGCCGTTCGTGGCAACGCCGTGCTGACGACGCCGCTCACATTCGTCCGCTTCGAGCCATTCGTGCTCCCGAAGAGATCGCTGACCGGTGACGGCACCGAGCGTGTGGATACGCGGGTGTTGCAAGTCATTTACCGGGTCGAGGATGACAGCCTCCCGCTGTTCGTCGGGCAGCAGATGGACGTGTTTATCGAGGCCGCCAGTCACAAGGAAGGCGCAAAATCATGAAGCCCAGCCCGACCTTGTTCCTGATCGCGGTGCTGGCCACTGGCTGCGCCGTCGGGCCGGATTACCGGCCCCCCCCGCGACTGGCATACCCGCGCACTACAAAGCCGAATCGCTCGGTTCGTGGAAGGAAGGTCAGCCGCTGGATCACGTTCCCAAAGGCGCGTGGTGGGAAATCTTTGGTGATGAAACGCTGAACGATCTGCAACGGCGCGCCGTCGACGCGAACCAGCAATTGAGAGCCGCCGTCGCCCGGGTCGATCAGGCGCGAGCCACGGCGCGTGTCGCGCGGAGCGAGCTGCTCCCGGCCCTCGACGCGAACGCGCGCTGGACGCGCCAGCGTTACTCGCAGAACCAAGTACCGAGCTTCGGCGGCATGACCACGAGCACGTTCAACACGCCGCTCGACCTGAGTTACGAGATCGATTTGTGGGGTCGCGTCCGGCGTGGCTTGGAAGGCGCTCGCGCCGACGCGCAAGCTTCACTCGCGGCGTTGCACAACGTTCTGCTCACGCTCCACGCCGATGTCGCCCAGAACTATTTTGCGTTGCGCGCACTCGATGCCGAGATCGCCACCGTCGCCGCCACAGTGGGATCGCGCAAAGAAGAGGCAGGGCTCGTTCGCAGCCGCTTCGCGGGCGGCATCGGCAGCGATCTGGATGTGGCGCGCGCCGAGACCCAGCTCGCCACCACCGAAGCCGAATCCGCCTCGCTGGCGCAACGGCGAACAGAACTGGAGAACACCATCGCCATTCTGGTCGGTGATAATCCTTCGACCTTCAGACTCGCAGCGCTCGGCAACGCGAACGGACAGTGGCATCCACAACCACCGGCGATTCCAGCCGGATTGCCCTCCGATCTGTTGGAACGCCGCCCCGATGTCGCGGAAGCGGAACGCCAACTCGCCGCTGCGAACGCGCGGATCGGCGTGGCGAAGGCCGCGTTCTTTCCCGCGCTGAGACTCACCGGCTCGGGAGGCTACGTGAGCGGCGAGATTGACAACCTGTTCCACTGGGACAGTCGCGTCTGGTCCATCGGACCGAGCCTGTCGCTGCCCATCTTCGCTGGCGGCCGCAACCTGGCGAGCTACAAACGTTCCCAGGCCGCCTACGAAGAAGCCATCGCTCGTTTCCGTCAGCAGGTGCTGGTCGCATTTGGCGACATCGAAAACACGCTTGCGGGGATCCGCCATCTCGCCGACCAATCCGCTGCGCAACAACGCGCCGTGGCCAACGCCCGACGAGCCGCCGACCTCGCTGGCGAACGCTATCGCTCCGGCATCGTGAGTTACCTCGACGTGGTGGATGCAGATCGCGCAGCGTTTCAGGCCGAGCGCGCCAATGTGCAGCTCGCGGGGCAGCGCCAGATCGCGGCGGTGCAACTCATCAAAGCCCTCGGTGGCGGATGGCGTCACGCGGAGTTACAGGCTGCGCTGTCTCCGGCAACGGCAATCCGGCAGGCAAGGTGACATGCCCCTGAGATGGCGCGATTCGCTGTAGATAAGGAGTAGATGGCGGCCGCGGTACCCGCTTGTGGGGTGCGGCTCTGCGCCGTGGGCGGATCCCGCGACCGAGTTCACCGCTCGCCGAACAGGGCGGTGCCGACGCGGACGTGGGTGGCGCCCTCCTCGATGGCGACCTCGAAGTCATTGCTCATCCCCATCGACAGTGCGAAGAGCGGCCCGCCGCCGGTCCGGAGGCTGGCGGCGAGCCGGACCAGGGCGCGGAAGTAGGGCCGTGCCGCCTCCGGCTCCGGGTCGAATGGCGGAACCGCCATCAGCCCCTCCAGTCGCAGGTTGGCCATCGCCGCCACCGCCGTCGCCAGAGCAGGGAGGGCCTCTGGCGCCACGCCCCCTTTCTGGGCCTCCCGGCCGATATTCACCTGCAAGAAGACACGCTGTACCTTGCCCGCGGCCCGGGCCGCAGCCTGGACGGCCTCCGCCAGGGCGATGCGGTCCACGGACTGGATCACGTCGAACAGGGCGACCGCCGGTTTCACCTTGTTGCGTTGCAGCCGGCCTACCAGGTGCAGCTCGGTGACGCCGGTGAGGTGGGGCAGCTTGTCCGTCGCCTCCTGGACACGGCTCTCGCCGAGGATGGTGACGCCGGCCTCGATCACCGGCTGCACGACGGCCGGTGGCTGCATCTTCGACACGCCCACCAGGGTGACCGCGGTGGGCTCTCGGCCGCACCGGGCGCAGGCCGCGGCGATCGCCTCACGAACGCGTGCGACCCGCGTGGTGGGTTCCGCTTCCATCAAGTTTCACCGGCCCGGAGACTCGGTGTCCGCCGCGAAGGTTTGCTGGGGGAACGCCTCGACGATGCCTCGCGCATGATCGCCGCCATAGGTGAACCGGTAAATGGCTATCGCAGGTAGGCGGTATCGAACTTCTCCGGGCTCAACCACTGGGATGAGGGATTCATGGCATGCCGGTCACAGGAAGGGCGAGAACAGCCAGCAGAAGGCGTCGCGCAGCCGGACCGGCACCGACCGGCTGTCCACCTCGTGCAGCGACACGGCCGTGGACCGTTCGCGGAGTCGCTCCACATGGCGGGTAAGGGACTCCACCAGGGGCCGGTCGAAGACCTCCAGCGCCATCTCGAAGTTGAGGCGCAGGCTCCGCGGGTCGACGTTGGCCGAGCCGACCTGGAGATACTCGCCGTCGACCACGAATAGCTTGGTGTGGGCGAACGGTGGCGGCTGGTAGTAGACCGCGACCCCGCGCTGCAACAGCTCCCAGAGCATGTTGCGGGTCGCCCAGTGCACGAACGGTAGATTGCTCCGCTCCGGCAGGAGGATCGTGACCCGCACCCCCTTCAGGGCGGCGACCTGCAGGGCGGCGATCACCTCGCGTGGGGGAAGGAAGTAGGGGGTAACCCAGTGGATGGTGTGGCGCGCGGCGGAGATGGCACCGACCAGCACGGTCACCAGCTTGTCGAGGTCGTCATCGGGCCCGGTCGAGATCACGCGGCAGCGGGCACTGCCGTGGGTGGCCGGTGCAGCGGCGCGGAGCGCGATCTCTTCTTTGGCGGCGAAGCGCCAGTTGTCGGCGAACAGCCGCTCCAGGTCGCGCACCACCGGGCCGGCGATGGCGAAGTGAACGTCCTGGCATCCGCGTCTCGTGGTCGCCAGGTGACGATCGCCGATGTTCATGCCGCCGGTGAACCCGACCTCCCCGTCCACCACCAGCACCTTGCGATGGTTGCGCAGGTTCACGTGCAGCGCCGGGGGCACCAGACGCGGTGGCAGGAAACGCTTGACGCGCAGGCCGCGCCGGCGAGCTTGGCGGCTGGACCGCGGCAGGGAGTACCAGTCGCCGAAGCCGTCGAGCAGCACCCGTACCTCTACCCCGCGACGCTGCGCCGCCTCCAGGGCAGAGAGAAACCGACGTCCGGTGCGGTCGTTCTCCAGGATGTAGGTCATGAGGTAGACGGAGCGGGTGGCCGAGTCGATCGCCGCCAGCATCTGCGGGTACGCCTCCTCGCCGTTGAACAGCGGGCGCACCTGGTTGCCCTCGGTCAACGGCCGGCCCGAGACCGCCTGTGATACCCGCGCGATGGCCTCTACCACCGTCTCTCCCGCCGGCATGGCTGCCACCGCCACCGCCAAGGCGTCGGCGCCCTCGTGCGGCAACCGGAACCAGTAGGTCGGCCGGCCGTGGAGCTGGCGTGCCTTGGTACGCACCCGGTTGATGCCGAAGGCGTAGTAGAGAACGGGGCCGGCCACCGGGACGAGGAGCGATAGCACCACCCAGGCGAAGGCGGCCCGCGGGTCGCGCTTGTACATCAGGGCATGGGCCGCCGCCACCGGCCCGACCACCCCATGCAGGAGGAGTGCGACGGCCTTGAGCATGATGTCGGTTGGCTCGCGATCGATGGGTTCCGTCGGCCGGGTCCACCCCGGCCCGTGGCTCGGGTATACCCAGCCCTGGGTGCGTCCATGATGGACGACGGCAACCGGTTCGCAAACCATTCGTGCGCGGTTCCGAGTGGTCGTGACGGCGCCGGGGCCGGAAGTGGCGGGGGGCCTGAAAGTGACAGGGGTCGGTCGCTGCGATCGCCCGCGGGTCGACCCGCGACGCGATCATCTACTCGCCTGTCGTCGCCGGTGCGGGCGAGCCACAGCGTAGGTTGCCCGGCACGGCCACGTCGATCTTCTGCGGGTAGGCGAGATGGAGCCCCGTCATGATCGCCACGAACTCCGCCTCGCCCTTGCCGCCGCCCAGGCGCGGATTGCGCGCCTTCTCCTGCCCGATGGTGGAGACCCGGCGGCCGCTGTAGTCGTGGCCGGGGTAGATCAGAGTGTCGTCCGTGAGGGTGAAGAGCTTGTCGTGGATGCTGCGGTAGAGGGTCGTCGCGTCGCCGGACTGGAAGTCGGTGCGGCCGCAGCCGTCGATGAGCAGACCGTCACCGGTGAACACCATCTTGTGAGTGCCGGTGTCCACGAGATACGAGTGGTGGCAGTCGGTGTGGCCCGGGGTGAAGAGCGGGTAGATCTCGACGCTCCCCACGCGCAATGGCTCGCCCTCCCGTAGCCCCACGTCCCGGCAGGGTATCTCGTCCATGGCCGGCCCCGCCGTCTGGCAACCGGTCGCCTCTCGGAGCCCGGTGGCGCCGGTGATGTGGTCGGCGTGCACGTGGGTCTCGAGGGTGTAGGCGAGGCGCAGCCCCAGCTCGGCCACTACCCGCAGGTCGCGTTCTAGCATCTCCGCCACCGGATCGATGAGCACCGCGGCGCCGGTCTCGGGGCAGGCAAGGAGGTAGGTGTAGGTCGACGAGGCGGGCTCGAAGAGCTGTCGGAAGATCATCGGTCGTCCTCTCGCTGGTCGTCCGCAAGGCGGCGCGTACCCGACCCCACGCGACCATGGTTCAGGGGTCATCTCGATTAGGCAACCAAGGCCGAACGACCGGCCTTGGGGCGCGAATACGCCGCACCTGTGTCGGAGCAGGTGCGCCTCCGCGTGGCTCAACAGAGGGGACCGCGAATGGACGCGAATCGGGTCGCAAATGAACGCCAATCGGCCCCGCCTCCGGCGCTGACGCTGTGCTACACCCGGTGGCGGGAGATGAACCGACCAGCCCCTCAGAGGGCTCGCGCAGAGCCGCCGAAGCGCAGAGAGGTTGGGAAATGACTTCGCACCTTGGCGTCTCGGCGGGAGAATTCCCTGCGACGCCGAACCGTTGTTCGGGCGGAACGACCCCGCAGCACATCTGAAACAACCGAGGCTACGCTCCTCTACTGGTCCACGAACAATGAAGCTCCAATACCTCGGTGATGCCCGCGATGCCTGCAAG
>DASWHD010000115.1:0-9087 GCA_036393335.1 bacterium | reverse complement strand
CGCCTCCTGGAGGGGTTTGCCTTCCTCACCGGGCGGATCCGGCAAAAGCTCGATGACGAGCTTCCGGAGATCACCCACACCCTCATGGGGCTACTCTGGCCCCACTACCTGCGGCCGATTCCCGCGATGTCCGTGGTCGAGTTCCGGCCGCGGCCGGCGGCCCTGCGCGACCGCCAGGTGGTGGCGCGAGGGGTCGAGATTCACTCGGTGCCAGTGGATGGCACCCCGTGTCGGTTTCGCACCGCGGCGGCCGTGGAGATGTGGCCCATCGAGCTCACCGACGCGCGCATCGAGGAGCCGGCGGGTGAAAGCCCGCGCCTGGTCCTGGCGCTCCGTCCCCTGGAAGGGGTGAGCCTCGCCGCGCTGGATGTGCAGCACTTACGGTTTCTCCTGCACGGCGAGCCACGGCAGATGTATGGCCTCTATCTCCTATTCACGCGCCTCGCCACCGGCCTCACCATTGAGGCGCGCGTCGCGGGCAAGGTGACCGCGCGCCGCGACCGGCCGGCGCAAGCGGTGCGGCCGTGCGGCTTCAGCGACGAGGAGACGCTCCTGCCGTACCCGCCCAACGCCTTTCCCGGTTATCGCCTGGTACAGGAGTACTTCGCCCTGGCGGCGAAGTTTCTCGCCGTCGACCTCACTGATCTCGCCACCAGCGAGCTGGGCGAGGCCGAGGAGTGGGTCGTGCGCCTGCGCTACCGGCGCCCTGCGGGGGAGATGCCGCGGGTGTCGGCCGATAATCTGCGCCTGTTCTGCACGCCGGTGGTGAATCTCTTCCCGCACCGTTCCGACCCCTTGCGGGTCGAGCACGACCGTACGGCCTACCGGATCCGGCCGGAGGGCAAGGACCCGGCCCACTACGAGATCTACGCCATCGACCGGGTGGTGGGCTGGGAGCAGGGCACCAGCCAGGAGCGGCGCTATGAGCCGTTCTACGCCTTTTCTCACGAGATGGCGGCGCGCGATCGCGACGCCCTGTTCTACCACACCCGGCTCGTGGATTCGGTGGTTGGCCAGGGGACGGAGAGCTACATCACCTTCGTCTCCCAGAGCGGCGCGGCGGCCCTGCCGCCCACCGAGACCATCGGTATCGAGATGACCTGCACCAATCGCCGCCTGCCGTCGAGCCTCGGGGTAGGCGACATCCACGTCGCGACCAGCACGTCACCCGAGTACGCCACCTTCACCAACATCACGCGGGTCACCGGCGCCGTGCCGCCGCCCCTCGGCGAGGGGCTGCACTGGCGCCTGATCTCGCACCTCGCGCTGAGCCGACTGCCGATGATGAGCGCCGACGTCCTGCGCGGCATCCTGTCGCTGTACAACTTCCAGGCGCGGGTCGATCGTCAGGCGGCGGCGGCGAACCAGCTCCGCCTGGACGGCATCCGCACCGTGCACGCCACCTCCACCGACCTGCTGTTTCGCGGCGCGCCGGTGCGCGGCAGCGACGTGTCGGTGGACCTCGACGAGGAGAGCTTCACCGGCGAGGGGGATATGGTCCTGTTCGGCAGCGTGTTGAACGAGCTGTTCGCCACCCTCTCCACCGTCAACGCCTTCACCCGCCTCACGGTCCGTGGGGTGCGGCAAGGGGAGGTCTACCGATGGCCGGCGCGCCTCGGGCGACAGACTCTCCTGTGATGCGCCGCCTGCTGGCGGAGGCGCGGCGTTTCCCCTTCTTTCAGGCCCTCCGCCTGCTGGAGGCCGCGCGTCCCGACGCGGCACCGATCGGTGGCGCGGGACCCGCGCAGCGCGAGGCGATCCGCCTGCGCCCGGCGGCGGACTGTGCCTTCCCCGCCAGCGACGTGGTGGACATCCGTGAGGTCGAGGGCGGCATGGCCGCGAGCGGTCCACGCCTCCAGCTCACCACCTCGTTTCTCGGCCTCTATGGGGCGGACTCGCCGCTCCCCGCGTACTTCACCGAGGCGGTCCTGTGGCAGAACGACGAGTCCGCCCGCCGGGAGTTCCTCGACGTCTTCCACCACCGCTTGCTCTCGCTGTTCTACCGGGCGTGGCTGAAGTACCGCTACGCCCTGCGGTTCCGCACGGGTGGGATGGACGAGCTGTCGCCCCTGTTGCTCGGCCTGGTGGGCGTGGCCACGGAAGGGTGTGGGGCGGTGGTGGGGATGGAGCCGGTCCACCTGCTGCACTACGCCGGGTTATTGGGCAGTGAGAGCCACTCGGCACGTGGTCTGGAGTGCCTGCTGAGCGACGAGCTTGGGGGTGTCGCGGTGCGCGTGGAGGAGTGTGTCGCGCGCTGGGTGACGATCGCTCCGGAGCAGCTCGCGCGCCTCGGCACCGCGACGGCGCGTCTCGGTGACACGGCGGTGATCGGTCGCCGCGTCTTCGACCGCGCAGGCAAGTTCGCGCTTCGGATCGGACCCGTCTCGTTCGCCCTGTTCGAGGCGCTGCTCCCCGGCGGCCAGGCGCTGCGCGCCTGTCTCGCCCTCATCCACTTCTACCTTCGCGACCCTCTCGCCTGCGACATGCATGTGCAGCTCCACCGCGCGGAGGTGCCAACCCTGCGCCTCGGTGCCGCCGATCCCGCCCCGCGCCTCGGCTGGACCACCTGGCTCGGCACCTGCGCCGAGGACCCGGTGGTCTGCCTCGCCCGCGTGGCGTAGATCATCTCTTGCCGCAGATTTCGCAGATTTTCGCAGATTGGGTTCACGTACGGTTCAGGTGGGACGACGGCCATGGGCGCCGATGAGCGAGACCCGGAGACCTACGCGGTCATCGGTGCGGCGATGGAGGTCCACCGCGTGTTGGGTCATGGGTTCCTGGAGAACGTCTACCAAGAAGCGCTAGCACTGGAGCTTGAAGAACGTGGGATCCCCTTTCGACGGGAAGTGGCGCTCGACGTCTACTACAAGGGACGACAGCTTAGCGGTTCTTACCGAGCGGACTTCGTCTGTTTCGATTCACTCATCCTGGAGTTGCAGGCAGTGTCGAATCTTGTGGCGGCGCACAAGGCACAACTCATCCACTACCTGCGCGCTACCAGGAGCCAAAAAGGCCTGCTGCTCAACTTCGGACTTCCGAGCCTCGATTTTCAGCGCTATGTCCTGTCCTAAGAGTAATCTGTGAAAATCTGCGTAATCTGTGGCAAAAAAAGAACTCTCCGTAGTTCTCCCATGAGGAGGGATAAACCATGATCAGTGTCGACTTGAAGCCGTTGCTCCAGCGGCTCAACGGGCGTACCACGAAGGCGATGGAGGGGGCCGCCGGGCTATGCGTGGCGCGGGGCCACTACGAGGTGACCGTCGAGCACCTCCTGGTGAAGATTGCGGAGGATGCCGACGGCGACGTGGTCCAGATCCTGTCGCATTTCGACATCGACACGGCCGGCTTTCTGCGCGCCGTGCAGGAGACGGTGGAGGGCCTGAAGAGTGGCAACACCGGACGGCCGGTCTTCTCGCCCACCCTGATGGAGTGGATCCAGGAGGCGTGGCTGGTGGGCTCGGTGGAGCTCGGCCTCACGGAGGTGCGCTCCGGCGTCCTGTTCTCCTGTCTGGTCTCGAATCCGCGCCGCTTCGGCAACGGCCCCTACCTCGACCTCCTGGACAAGGTCGGCAAGGACGAGCTGCGTCGCCACCTGCTCCCCATCGTTTCCGGGTCGGTGGAGGACGTGCGCGCACCGGGCCGCGCCGCCGCGGCAGCCGAGGGGGCGCCGGGACCGCGCGGCGACACGGCCCTGGGACGCTTTACCATCGACTTCACCGCCGAGGCGCGCGCCGGGCGGATCGACCCGATCTTCGGCCGCGACCGGGAGATCCGGCAGATGGTCGACATCCTTGGCCGGCGGCGCAAGAACAACCCGATCATCGTCGGCGAGGCGGGCGTCGGGAAGACCGCCCTGGTGGAGGGGCTCGCCCTGCGCATCATCGAGGACGACGTGCCGGAGATCTTGCTGGGGGTCGACCTGTTGGGCCTCGACATGGGCCTCCTCCAGGCCGGCGCGAGCGTGAAGGGGGAGTTCGAGAACCGGCTGAAGGGCGTGATCGATGAGGTGAAGGCGTCGCCCAAGCCGATCGTCTTGTTCATCGACGAGGCCCACACCCTGATCGGCGCCGGCGGCGCCGCGGGCGGTGGCGACGCCGCCAACCTGCTCAAGCCGGCTCTGGCCCGGGGCGAGCTGCGCACGGTCGCGGCGACCACTTGGTCGGAATACAAGAAGTACTTCGAGAAGGACCCGGCCCTGGCGCGCCGCTTCCAGCCGGTGAAGGTGGAGGAGCCCGACGCCGAGGGGGCGACCGGCATGCTGCGCGGCCTGCGCGAGCGCTACGAGCAGGCCCACGGGGTCCACATCGCCGACTCGGCGGTGGCCGCGTGTGCCTCCCTCGGCAGCCGCTACATCAGCGGCCGCCAGCATCCGGACAAGGGGGTCGACCTCCTCGACACGGCGGCGGCGCGGGTGAAGATCGCCATCACCAGCAAACCCGGCAGCCTGGAGGATCTGGAGCGGCGCGTGCAGACCCTGACCCGCGAGCAGGTCGCCCTGCAGCGCGATGCCGACCGTGGCTTCGGGGTCGACCGGGAGCGGCTGCAAGAGCTGACTGGGCTGCTCAAGGAGGCCCAGGAGAAGCACGGCGCCCTGCGCGAGCGGTGGCTGGCGGAGAAAGAGGCCGTCGCCAAGTTACTGGACCTGCGCAAGCGGGTCAGCCTGGCGGAGGCTGGGAAGGCGCCCGAGGTTGCCAGCGAGGGCGAGGCCGTATCCTTGGAGGAGCTGCGGGCGGAGCTCGACGCGGCGGCTGCGGCCCTCGAGGAGATCCAGGGCGAGGCGCCGATGATTCCCACCGAGGTGACCGGCGAGACCGTCGCCCAGGTGGTCGCCGACTGGACCGGCGTGCCGGTGGGCAACATGGTGAAGGACGAGGCGACGGCGGTGCTCGACTTCGACCGCCGTCTCAAGGAGCGCATCAAGGGTCAAGATCAGGCGGTGGCCGCGGTGGCCCAGGGGATCAAGGCGGCGAAGGCGGGGGTGCAGGACCCCGGCAAGCCGATGGGGATCTTCCTGTTCGTCGGCACCTCCGGCGTGGGCAAGACCGAGTGCGCCCTGGGCGTCGCCGACCTGCTGTTCGGCGGCGAGCAGTTCATGACCACCATCAACATGAGCGAGTTTCAGGAGAAGCACACGGTGAGCAAGCTGATCGGCTCCCCGCCCGGTTACGTCGGCTACGGCGAGGGCGGCGTCCTCACCGAGGCGGTGCGCCAGCGGCCGTACTCGGTGGTGCTCTTGGACGAGGTGGAGAAGGCCGATCCCGAGGTGCTGAACCTGTTCTACCAGGTCTTCGACAAGGGGACCCTGAGCGATGGCGAAGGGCGCGAGATCGACTTCAAGAACACCTGCATCTTCCTCACCAGCAACCTCGCCACCGACGAGATCATGGCCCTGTGCGGCGACGGCGAGCGGCCCACTCCCGAGGAGCTGGCCACTGCCATCCGCCCGGTCCTGTCCGCCCACTTCAAGCCGGCGCTGCTCGCGCGGATGATGATCGTGCCGTTCTACCCCCTGGGCCCAGACGTCCTAGGCGACATCGTGCGCCTGAAGATGAAGAAGGTGGTGCGCCGCCTGCACGACAGCCACCGCATGGCCTTCCACTACTCCGACGCGGTGGTGGAGCAGATCGCCGCGCGCTGTACCGAGGTGGAGACCGGGGCACGCAACATCGACCATATCCTCCAGGGCACCCTGCTGCCGCAGATCTCCACCGAGCTGTTGCAACGCATGAGCGCCGGACCCCTCCCGGGCAGTCTCGACCTGGAACTGGACGCGGCCGGCGAGTTCGTCCTCAAGTTCGGCGAGGCGGGGTGATGGCGATGACGGTTCTTGCAAAGGGTAGGAGCCGAATCCCTTCGGCGATCCAGGCCCGGAGGGCCTGCCGCGGCCACAGGCCGCGGATCGCCGGTGCAACCGGCTCCTACCGCGGGCTGGTCAGGATCTGCAGGCGTTGACACGCGCTCGCAACGATCGGTGCTCCGAAAATTACCCTACGGAATCAACGCGATGGTGCCACGAATGCGTTTTGATCCTGGACCAGTGGTGCCGTGCGACATCGGGACGGGCGAGAAAAGCGGGCCAAGCCTCCTCGCGTCTTTGCGACCTGGCGCCTTTGCGGTGGGTATGCCTCCGGCGATTTGCGACCATGCATCGGGTGGGCCGCGCCATTCCGGATCGCGCTTCCGGATTTCGGAGAACGAATGGCGGGCTAGCCGCCGGCCACGCCGCCCAGTTTCTCGTTCTTGCCAGTCGTTACAGCGAGTTGCACGGCCCGGGTCGCGGTGGCACGGCCATTGCTCTCGCTGGGGTGAGCACTTCTTACCACACCCCTGCGAGGCGATCGCCGTGACCGAGATCCACACCACCGATCAAGCAACGCGCCAGATCCTGGCGCTCGCCCAGGAGGTGCACCGGCTATTGGGCGGTGGCTGGCCCGAGGCGATGTACCGCGACGCGCTGCTGATCCTGTGCGAGGAGCATCTCATCCCCTGCCGGCCTGCGGCCGGGGTGCGTGGCGCGGGGCCCGTGCGCGCCGCGATTGTTTGCTGCGACTCGATCTTGGTCCGGGTCTGCCACCAGGTTGTCGCGGAGCCGGGCTTGCGCCGCAGCCTCGCCGCGTCCGGCCTGGAGCGGGTGGTGTTGCTGCGCTTCGAGGACCAAGACGTCGTCAGTCGGATCGTGACAGTGGACGCGCCGGTGCACCTGGTGATGGCCGATCCATCGTGGCCGGCATTCAGCGAGTAACCCGAGGAGACCATGGCCGTCATACGCAATCGCGCCGCCGAGGCCGACCTGACCTTCCGGGTCGGCACTCTGGCTGAGACCGCCCTGAAGGTCGTGCAGTTCAACGGCAGCGAGGGGCTCTCCCAGCTCTTCCAATTCACCCTGGAGCTGGCGAGCAAGGACGGCGAGATCGACTTCGCCAAGGTCCTGGGCGAGGCGGCCCTGCTGACGATCCAGGGCAACCCCGAGCCGCGCCACGTGAGCGGCATCGTCTGCCGCTTCGAGCAGGCCGGCCGGGGCACCGACTTCACCCGCTACCGCGCGACCCTGGTGCCGGCGCTCTGGCTCCTGACCCAGCGCCAGAACTTCCGCATCTTCCAGGACAAGTCGGTGCCGGACATCGTCAAGGCGGTCCTCGCGGAGGCGAAGGTCCCGAGCGACAGCTATCGCTTCGCCTTGAAGGGCACCTACAAGCCGCGCGAGTACTGTGTCCAGTACCGCCAGAGCGACATGGACTTCATCGCCTACCTCTTGGAGGAGGAGGGGATCTCGTATTACTTCGAGCACCAGGAGACCGGCCACGTGGTGGTCTTCGGCGACAGCCCCGACGCCCACACCGACATCGTCGCGCCGACCACCGTGCTGCTCAACGACATCGGCTTCGGGACCACCCCCGAGGAGTTCATCCAGTCGTGCCGGGTGACCCAGGAGATCCGGCCCGGCGCGAGCCAGCTACGCGACTACAACTTCACCAAGCCCTCCCTCGATCTAACCGCGAGCGCGGAGGCTGCCAAGTGGAAGGAGCTCCAGGTCTTCGACTACCCCGGTGGCTACCAGGAAAAGGACGCCGGCACCGAGCTCGCCAAACGGCGCCGGGAAGAAGGTGCGGTGCCGGCCGACGTGATGGCGGCTCACAGCGATTGCCGGCGGTTGGTGAGCGGCTACAAGTTCACCCTCGACGGCCATGAGCGCACGACGTTCAACCAGAGCTACCTGATCACCGCGGTGCAGCACTACGGCTTTCAGCCACAGGCGGTCGGAGCGGAGGCGACCGGCAGCGAGGGCGGGCAGCAGATCTACGAGAACGACATCGAGTGCCTCCCGGCCAAGTACCCTTTCCGCCCGCCGCGGGTGACTCCCCGGCCGATGATCCCCGGGACTCAGACGGCGCGCGTGGTCGGCCCCTCCGGCGAGGAGATCCACACCGACGAGCACGGCCGGGTTAAGGTCCAGTTCCACTGGGACCGGGTGGGGCAGAACGACGACAAAGCATCGGGCTGGGTACGTATCGCCCAGGCCCAGGCGGGGAGTGGCTATGGCGTTCTGTTCCTGCCACGGGTCGGGCAAGAGGTGGTGGTCTCCTTCGAAGAGGGCAACCCGGACCGGCCCCTGATCACCGGCAGCGTCTACAACGCCGACCAGGTGCCGCCCTATGCCCTGCCGGCGAACAAGACGCGCAGCGTGATCAAGACCAACAGCTCCAAGGGCGGTGGTGGCTCCAACGAGATCTCCTTCGAGGACAAGAAGGGCGATGAGCAGCTCTTGCTCCACGCCGAGAAGGACCTCGACTTCCGGGTGAAGCACGATCGCCGGGAGCATGTCGGCAACGACCGCCACCTCGTGGTGGTCCGCGACAAGATCCAGAAGGTGGAGCGCGACGAGCACTCCCTGGTGGCGCGCGATCAGATCGCCGAGATCACCCGCGACCACTCGTTGAAGGTGGGCAAGAAGCAGTCCATCGAGATCGGCGACAGCCGCTCCCTCACCGTCAAGGGCGACGTCATCGAGGCGTTCGAGAAGAACCACAGCCAGGAGGTGGGCAACGACCTCTACATCAAGGCGATGGGCGTGGTGATCGAGGGGATGAAGGAGCTGACGATCAAGGTCGGGGGCTCCTTCCTCAAGGTCGACTCCAGCGGCGTCACCATCAGCGGCCCGATGCTCAAGCTCAACAGTGGCGGCTCCGCGGGCTCCGGCAAGATGGGCAAGGCGGTCGCCGCCGCCGCGCCGCTGGCGGCCGCCGTCGCCGCCACGGTGGCCACCGGCAAGGACCTGACCTACAGCAAGCAGAAGACGGCCATGGACCCCATCGTGGCCAAGGCCCTCGACGCCCCCACCCACCAGGAGCCGGCGGAGGATGAGGAGGAGAAGTCGTGGCTCGAGGTGGAGCTGATCGACGAGGCGGATCAGCCCGTCCCCGGCGAGAAGGTGATGGTCACCCTGCCGGACGGCAAGGTGTACACCGGCCGCACCGGACCGGACGGCGTGGTCAAAGTGACCGGCGTCGAGAAAGGCGCCACCTGCCAGATCACCTTCCCCGACCTCGACCAGGAAGCGTGGGAGAAGGCGTGATGGCGACCGAGCAC
>DASWHD010000114.1:0-1824 GCA_036393335.1 bacterium | reverse complement strand
CTTGACCGACGCGAAGCCGTCGAAGTGTTTCGCCTCCTCCGGATGGTCGAGGATCTCCGGCTTCAGGCCCAGGGGCAGGGGCCCCGCGGGCCAGCCGGCGCCGCCATTCTGCAGGCGGCCGAGGATCGCCCGCAGCTCCGGTTCGGTGGCGAAGTGGCGCACCCCGAGGAGCCGCTCGGCCTCCCCGTAGAACGGCTCCATTTCCTCGTAGTCCACCGGCCACGCCAGGCACTGGTGCGCCTCGTCGGCGCCGAACTCGTGGGGGGCGAAGCGCAGCAATGCCGCCCCGTACCACTTCGTCTTGCCGCCGAGGTTGTAGTACTCCTGGGGCACGAGGGGCTTGCCGCGGCCGTCGACCCACGGCTCGTGGCTCTTGAAGGCGCCCTGGCGAAAGACCTTGTCCACGTCCAGGGTGCTGCCGTCGGTGGGCAGAGTGCCGCCCTTCTCGATCAGCAGCACCGCCTTGCCCGAGCGGGCGAGATGATAAGCCGCGGCGGAACCACCCGCCCCGGATCCCACGATGAGGTAATCGTATTGGGTATTCATGGCTAGTAGACCGCGGCCGGCGAGACGACGGCCGCCGTGGACCCGCGGGTCCGTGCGTGGGTGACCACGAACAGGAACTCGTAGACGCCGCGCGTCGCCAGCTCCTCCGTGGCCAGGTTCTCCAGGCCGAACAGGCCGAGCTTGACGTACATGGTCTGGGGGACGAGGAAGGGCCGCTCCGGATCCTCGCCCGGGACTGGCCCGATACTCCACGTGTCCACCCCCACGACCGCCACGTGGTGGTCGTGGAGCCAGCGGATCACCGCCATGCCCGGGCCCGGCTCACCGGCCAGGAACGCGACGTTGTCCTTGCCCCAGAGGCGACCCCAGCCGGTGTAAAAGAGCACGGCGTCGCCGGCGCGGAGCTCCAGGCCGGCACGGCGCAGCGCGCCTTCCACGTCCGCGACGGTGATCACGTAGCCCTTGTCCAGCCGCTCGACGTTCCGGTAGCCCGCCACGTCCACCAGGACGCCGCGGGTGACGATGGGCGGCACCGTCTCCATCCCGAAGCGATTCAGCCCCCACGCCTCCACCACCTCGCGGATGGTCCAGCCGTTGTAGAAGCGGTCGCCGATCTGGATGTGGCCGAGGGAGTCGAGCTGCGTGCCGACCTGGAAGGTGCCCGCCTGGATCTCCGTGATCCAGTTGATCTGGTTCTTGCCCCAACCCTGTCCCACCGCGTCCGCGCGGCGGAGATTGGTGAGGTGCGGCGAGACGTCCACCGTCTGGTGCCAGTAGCGGCCCGGGAACTTGGGGGTCGCCTCGTCGAGGATCCGCCCCAGATCCACCACGGTGCCGGTACGCACCAGGGCGGCCGCGGCACGGACCGCCGCGGCATCGATCTCGTTGAGGGTACCGATCTGATCCTGGGCGCCGTAGCGGCTCGGCCACCAGGGGGCCTGACCATCGGGCAGAGAGATCGGGTCACCGTGGCCCGTGGTCGGCCCGACGAACAACCCCACCGGGATCGCCACGAGGACGGTCGCGAGGCGGAGGACGGGGCTCGGCCACCAGGGTGCCTGATCATCGGGCAGAAAGATCGGGTTACCATGGCTCTTGGTCGGCCCGGCGAACAGCGCCACCAGGATCGCCGCGATAATGATCGCGATACGGAATGCGTAGAACATCTCAACCTCCCTCCCGGAAACCGGGATAGAGGGTCATGCCGCCGTCGACGTAGAGGGTCGCGCCGGTGACGTAGTCCGAGGCATCGGAGGTCAGCCAAACGGCGGCGCGGCCGATGTCGGCAGGGTCCCCGATGCGGCCGTAGGGAATCAG
>DASWHD010000113.1:0-5645 GCA_036393335.1 bacterium | reverse complement strand
CTGCCTATCCCCTTACCTCAGGAAGCCCAGAACGACGAGGCGACAGTGGGATCACGAAAGCACGAAAGGGGGGAAATACGAAAAAACCCCTTCCAGAACCTTTCGTGGTTTCCCGTTTCCGTGTCTTCGTGTTCCCGTTGGGACCCTCGGTGAGGACGACCTGAGCTAAGGGGATAGGCAGATACCTCTGGAATGCAGGAAGGAAAGGAAGGCAGGAAACGGTCTGTTGAGCACCCCGCGACCCCGCCCACCCAACCCGTTAATCAAAGTTGCACTTCGAATTTGAACCCGCGTGTCAACTGTCAGCTCCCGTAGGAGCGGCCTTGGCCGCGAACCCGGATCCTCTACGACACCCACCCACCGCGCCGGTTCGCGAGCCAGGACCCCTTAACCTACCCCTTACCGCGTCAGTCGCCGGTACACCTCGGGGATCTTACGCGGCAGGGTGCGTACGTCCTCCACCAGGCAATAGTTCACCGCCCCGTACATGTGGGCGATGTAGTCGTGGGCCTCGCGGTCGATGGTGATACAGAACGGGTGGATCTCCTGGCGCTTCGCCTCGATCAGGGCGCGGCGGGTGTCCTCGATCCCGGTGGCGCCGCGGTAGTGGTCCCAGTCGTCTGGCTTGCCGTCGCTCAGGGTGATGAGCAGGCGGGTCCGCGCCTCAACCTCTGCGAGGAGCCGCGTGGTGTGGCGGATCGCCGCCCCCAGGCGGGTGTAGTCCTGAGGCTCGATACCGGCGATGCGCATCCGCACCCCGTCGTCATACGGCTGATCGAACTGCTTGATGGTAAAGAACTCGCACCGCAGGCGGGTCATACCGGAAAAACCGAAGATCGCGTAGCGGTCGCCCAGGACCTCCAGGGCCTCACACAGGAGGGCGAGGGACTCCTTCTGGGCCTGGTTGATCCAGCCCTTGGTGGAGCCACTCATGTCCACCAAGAAGGCGACGGCGATGTTGCGCTCCGCCCGCTGCACCCGCGAGAAGAGCCGGTCATCCGGCTCGATCCCAGCCCGCGCGTCGGCCACCGCCTCCACCACGGCGTCCAGGTCGATATCCGTGCCGTAGCGCTGGCGACGCAGCCACCGCTCCTCGGTGCGCAGCATCTCGAATTGCCGGCGCAGGGTGGTGACCACCCCGGCATGCTTCGCCAGGGCCCGCTCCACCGCCGGCTCGGCCGACGCAGCGGTGGGGCGCTCCTGGACTACGCACCACCGCTTGCGGTAGCTGCCGCGGCGATAGTCCCACTCGTCGTACACATAGCCCCCAGGCTCCGCGGCCCCGTGCCCGAGCGGCTCCTCGCCGCGCTCCGCCATCGCATAGCCCGGCGCGTTGCCGCCGGCGACCAGGTACTCGGGCGGGATCTCGCCCAGGTCGTCGAGGATGGTGTGGACCAGGGACTGGACCTCCCCCGGGATCTCCAGCGATCGCCCGTCCACCCAGAGCTGAAACACCAGGTCCTCCGCCGGCGGCTCGCCAGCCCGCTCCCGCCGTGGAGGATGGCCGTCCTGCTTCGGACGCAGCTCGATCTCCCCCTGCGCAATGTCCGCCGGCCGCTCACCCACCAGGTGCGCGACGGCGGTGCGGAAGGCGTGGGCCTCGCCCGCCCGCAGGCGCCGCAGGGTGGCCGCCACCTGAGCCGGCCGCAGCTCCCCGAGGTAGGGCACGGTTAGCGACGCTTCGCCGCCGCCGGCGAGATTAGCGACCGACGGATAGAGGGCCGCGACCACCGCGGCGCTTGTCTCCACCGTGGCGCCTGCCGTGCGCAGGGTGGCAAGGCGCGCGGCGGCCGCCTCGGCCACACCCGACCCATCGCCGTCCGTGCCCGGTGCTGAGCCCCGCAGATACCATCGGCTCAGGGCGTCGAAGAAGGCCGCGCGCGGCGCGAGGCCACCGACCGCCGGCCGCGCCCGCGCCAGGCTCTGCTTCACCTCGCCCAGGACCCGTGCCAGCCCGGGCAGCTCGCCACCGAGCCACGCCTCCAGGCGTATCCCCTCGGCGAGGAGAAAGAGGCGGTTTGCCAATTGTGGGTCGGGAAACAACGTCAGAAAGGCCTCCAGCCCACCGAGGTCATCCACCGCCTCGACGCCGTCTGCGGCCGGCCAGCCGACCTCCGCCAGGCGCAGGCGAAACGTCGCCTGGGCGAGCTGCGCCCATTGCAAGGTCACCATTACCTTGTACAGCCGGAAGTTGTCCTCCGCCGCGGGGAACACCGCGACCTGGTTGGGGAGGAACAGGGTCTCGCCATCGGTGAACGCGACCTCCCCCACGTCGACCGCCAACCGTCGCCGGCTCAGGCCATTGACGTAGGTCTCCAGCACCCGTGCCACGTCGTCGAGACGGACCGCCTGGTGGCTCTGGGCCCCGGCGAGGCGTTGCTCACGGTGGATCTCGTTGAGGAACTGCACCGCGGGGTACATGCCCCCCTGGTCGTACCGGTCCAGGGCCTCCAGCAGCCAGCCGTGCAGGCCGTGCGGCCCGCGCTTGACGATTGCCTCCGGCACGTTGAGCAGGAACTGGTAGCCGATCTCCTCGTTGCTCGCCACCGCCACGTCGAACAGCGTCAACACCCGTTCCTGCTGCGCCGGATGGAGGGAGCACACCACCTCCGTCACCTGCGCCGTGGTGCGGCGCGAGGACAGGACCGGCTCGAGCTGCCGGCTCAACCGATCGTCGATCTCCTCACGGGTCCAGGCCATGGACGTTAGGATAACGAGGTGCCTTGCGCTAGCCCAACAGACCGCCGTCGGCGCCGTGCGTCTCTACCCTCCATCTCCCAGGGGGCACCTCGACACGGATCGCAGGGTCCAAGGGAACGACCTGCGTCTCCTTGCTCCACCGCCTGATGCCACCCCCCCATCGGTCTCCCGATTCGGTCGACGCGATCGCGGCACCGTGCCGCGATGATTGCTAGCAGCGATCCGAGTTTCATTCGTAACTGGCTGTTATTCCACAACTCGAAAGACGCTGACCCTACTTTTCCCGAGCTGGCGTGGGAGTTGCTTTACCTTCCGGCAAGAGAGGGCCGCAGTCTGTGCCGGCGGACGGAGGGCCGCGGCCGCAGCATGTCGACGAGACCGATGGATCACCGAGGAGACGACCATGAACAGGGGTAACCTGCACGAACCTATCTTGATCGTCGAGGACGACCGCAACACCGCGTCGCTGGTGGCGACCTACCTGGAGCGGGAAGGGTTTGCCACGCTGATCGCCTACGACGGCAAGCATGGGCTGGAGCTGGCGCGGCGACACCGGCCGATCTTTGTAATTCTCGACCTCATGCTCCCGCAGATCGATGGCCGCGAGGTGTGCCGGACCCTGCGCGGCTTTTCCGAGGTCCCGGTGCTGATGCTCACCGCCCGGGGGGAGGAGGTCGACCGGATCGTCGGATTTTCCTTGGGGGCGGACGACTACGTGGTGAAGCCCTTCAGCCCGCGGGAGCTCGTGGAGCGCGTCAAGGCGATCCTGCGCCGCACCCGGGGGGCACCGGACACCGGGCAGATCGTGCTCTCCTGCGACGGGCTGGTCCTGGACCCCGAGAAACACACGGTGACGCTGAACGGCCGGCCGGTGGCGTTGACGCCTTCGGAGTACAAGCTGCTGCACACGCTGATGAGCCGTCCGGGCCGGGTCTTCTCCCGGGACGAGCTGCTGGATCGCATCAACGGCCCGGGCGAGGTGGTGATCGACCGGGTGATCGACGTCCACATCGGCAAGCTACGCCGCAAGATCGAGCCGGACCCCTCGACACCGCACTACATTTCGACGGTGCGCGGCATCGGCTACCGCCTCGCCGAAGCGTTGGGGGTGTAACCGGGACGCCATGCGCAACCGCCTCCTCTGGAAGCTCCTCGGCATCCACATCCCGGTTATCGCCCTGGTGATCGTAATGGTGTGGCTGGCCATCGATTACCTGGCGGCGGACTACTTCATGGCGCTGATGGACAAGTACGACATCTCGCCCACCGAGACCCAGGAGATGTTCCTCGATGCCGTTCATCGCTATCTCATCTGGGCCAGCCTTGCCGCCGTGGCTCTCGCGGGAGTGTCGAGCTTCCTGCTGACGCGCAGGGTCTTGCAGCCCCTGTCGCGGATGGCCGACGTCACGCGCGCGGTCGCCTCCGGCGATTACACGGCGCGCGTGCGAGTGGACTCCGGCGATGAGATCGGCCAGCTCGCGAATGCGTTCAACCGCATGGCCAACAGCCTGGAACGGGTGGAACAGCTCCGTAAGGCGATGGTCGCCGACGTGGCCCACGAGCTCCGCACCCCCCTGACCAACGTCCGCGGCTACCTGGAGGCCTTGAGCGACGGCGTCCTCCCACCCTCCCCGGAGACGTTCGCCATTCTCCAGCAGGAGATCCTGCGCCTGGTGCGCCTCGCAGAGGATCTATTGCAGCTCGCCAAGGCCGATGCCGCCCGCGCCCACCTGCAACGCCAGACGATCTCGCTGCCGGCGCTGGTGGACGAGGTCCTGGGACCCTATCGCCTCCGCTTCCGCGATAAGGGCATCACCCCGGAGGTACGGATCGCGCAGGGTGCCGAGCGGGTGACGGCGGACCGGGACAAGCTCATGCAGATGGTGGGAAATCTCGCGGAAAATGCCTGGCAGTATACGCCCCACGGAGGGCAGGTGACGGTCCATCTGGAGCGGGTGCCCGACGGCGTGCGGCTGACCGCCGCGAACAGCGGCAACGGTATCGCCGCGGAGGACCTGCCGTTCATCTTCGAGCGCTTCTACCGGGCCGACAAGTCACGCTCCCGCGACCTGGGCGGCGCCGGTATCGGTCTGGCAATCGTCAAGGAGCTGGCCGAGGCCCACGGCGGCTCCGTCGGCGCCACCAGCTCCACGGCGGAAACCCGCGTGTGGTTCACCCTGCCGGTATGACACCGGGGAGAACGCCGTGCGTCTTTACCAAATCTTTATCGAACCGTTATTCGCTCTTTAAGGAGGCAAGGTAGCTTTGCCGTGGTCATCTGGTCTGCCGCGGCAGGCGGTGACCCCAACCCACACCCCACCGGTGCCGCCCGGTCGAGCACCGTCGGGAAGAGCGCCCATTGCGCTTCGCCTTCGCCCAGAGCCGCGCACCACCATCGGTCCCATGGCCGTGCACGGAAGAGTCTGACCAACGCTCAACAAGGGAGTCCCTCCATGAAATCAAACCTGATCACTATCTTGGCGATGTTTTCCCTGCTCGCCCTCATCATGCCCACCTCCGCCGATGCCGTCGGCCCCTTGCGGTCGCCGGCCGCGATCTGGGCCCACGGCGAGCTCTACGGCACCGTCGGCACACCCACGGCCTTCACGGACCCGCCGGAACACTCCACCGACACGCTCTACAACTTCCAAATGAGCGGCCTGATGGGCCAGCGCGCGATCTCCGCTGCCGCTCCCGGGGACCCGGACTTCAACGGCGGCCGCTGGTCCGTGGTGCGGGTGATCTTCACCGACCAAGGGATGGCGGTACACGATCCGGACGGTGACGGCGCAGTCAACTTCGAGCTCACCAGCGAGGAGGAGGTGCTGGATCACATGGCCCTCGGCCACCTCATCCTCGAGGACACGTCCATCTACTTTGAGTGCCCCCTCCTGCCCGGCAGGAACCGGTAGGCATCGTTGCCCCACGTGTCAGAGACGGGCCGG
>DASWHD010000112.1:0-7784 GCA_036393335.1 bacterium | reverse complement strand
GCCGCGAGCGTGATGCTGATCGTCGGCGGTGCCGTCACCGATGTCCGGGCCACCGAGCCGTGTGACGACTTTGGTGAATGCCGGGCGCTCATCGAGATCAACTCCACGGACGGGGACATCGGTTTCCACTGGCTCATCGATGGAGATGATCTGGAGTCGGTGAGGATGGATGACCCCAATGGCAAGAAAGTCTACGAGAACAAGGCCTCCGGCCCGTTACGGGACCAGAAGCTGACGGAAACCTTTGGCGAGAGCGCCGAGCCGATCTGTAAGGAAGCGCTCAAGGAAGACGAGGACGATGTGGTCGTTACGGTGATGGACTTCGCGGAACGGTGGGCGAGCGGCCCCTACACCATTTCCGGCAAGGCCGATGGCGGCGAGAAATTGTTCGGTGCAACGCACCTCACCTATTTTCTTCCTGCCGCCCCCGAAAACCTGACGTTCACCGGCCATACGATCTCGTGGATGGCAGGCACCACCTTGGGAGAGTGTGCGACCGAAGCCGAGCTGGACCAGCTCGTGGCCGACGGCGTTCTCCCCATTCACCCCAAGATGGTACCCCTGGCCGCCTGGGAGGTCGTGCTCGAGGTCGAGGACGGCTCGCAACTGAAGTTTTCCATCCGGCTGCCCGTGGGTCAGACGAGCGTCACGTTGCCGGCGGAATTCCTCGCGCAAATTCCTGCCAATACGCCGGCGAAGGCCGAGGTTGGTGCGATCGGGGGCGATCTGTCGATCGGTGACGACGACAATGCGACGTTTACCGAGCTGGTCGGGCTGTGCCTGAATGCGATGGGCGATGGATGCCCGGAGGGAGAAGAGTAGCCTCGAATCCGGCCCATCCGCCTAGCTACCCCGCTTTGCTGCGCGACGAAGCCGTCCAGAGAGGCGACGCAAGCGGCCTTCTCACCCGAACTTTGCGCTGCGCAGCGCGCGCCGGAGGCTAGATCGGCACCCGCGGCTCGCAGCTCGCCCTGTGGCAGGCCAACTGGGTCACGGCGCGGATCGAGTCGACCCACCCGCATTTCTCACCAGGGATCGAGGCGAGACCGTGCAAACGCGCGTAGATCCTGGCTGGCCCGCGGTAGGAGCCGAATCGCCTTCGGCGACCCAGGCCCGCAGGGCCTGGTGCGCGGATCGCCGGTGAAACCGACTCCTACCCCAGGCGCGGACTCGTACGAGGTGGGCCAGGAGATGCGGGCGGTTGCGCGGTCGCAGCAGATTCATGGTGAGAAATGCGGGCTAGCGCGGGAAGGCCTCGGGGAGACCGCCGTCGATGGGCAGGGTGGCGCCGGTGGTGGGGGTCTGGTCGGTGACGAAAAACAACACACCGTTCGCCACGTGGTTGGCGGTGACCTCGGCCTTGAGGAGGTTGCGATCGCGGTAGTAGGCGCGTAGCCCGGCCGCGTCCAGGCCGCGGGCGCGCATGCGCTCCGGCCCGACCTCCTGCCAGAGCAGCGACGGGATCTCGTCGTTGCCGAACACCGCGTCGGCGTTGATCATGTTCACCCGAATGCCGAGAGGCGCCAGCTCCAGGGCGGCGATCTTACCGAGCTGGTGGGCCGCCGCCTTGGAGGCGGAGTAGGCACCGAAGCCGGCGCCCGGGGCGAAGACGTTCTTCGATGAATTCACCACGATGTGGCCGCCGCTCCCCTGGCGCTCCATGACCCGGGCCGCGGCGCGCAGCACCCGGTGGTAGCCCCGGGCATTGACGTCCAGGACCCGCGCCAGGTCCTCGTCCGTAAGGTCCGCCAGCCGCGCCACGTGGGCGATGCCGGCGTTGAGCACGCAGATATCGAGGCCGCCGAAGCGGCGGCAGACGGCGTCGATCCCCGCATCCACCGAGGCCGTGTCGGTGACGTCCATCGGCACGGCGAGGTGGGGACGCCCGGCCAACCCGACGCACGCCCTCTCCAGCCGCGCGGCGTCGACGTCCGCCAGGGCGACGCAGGCCCCGGCGCCGGCGAGGGCCTGCGCCACCGCCGCGCCGATGGCGCCGGCGGCGCCGGTCACCAGGGCGATGCGCCCGGCGAGGGACGGCGGGCTGGCCTTGCCCAGCTTGGCCTGCTCCAGGGACCAGTACTCCATGTCAAACAGGTCGGCGAGGTCGAGTCCCCGGTAGGGCCCGAGGCCGCGGCTCGCCGTCTTCACCGCCACGGTATGCTCGTAGAGGTCGCCGGCGATGGCCGCGGCCTTGGCGCTCTCGCCGATCCCCACCTGACCGAGCCCCGCCGCCGCCACCACCCGCGGCAAGGGATCGAGGCGGGTACGCTGTACCGACTTGGCGCGCACGTTCTCGTCGAAGTAGACCTCGTACTCCTCGCGGTACTCCTCCAGGGCGCGCGCCAGCCCGTCGCGCAGGGCCTCGGGGTCGTCCCACGCCGGCTCCTCCAGCACCAGGGGGTGGGCCTTGGTGCGGATCACGTGGTCGGGGGTGAGGGGCGTGGTGCGCGCCAGCTCGCGTCCCTCCGCGTCATCGCAGAAGGCGAGGATCGCCTCGCTGGCGCGGTGGTCGAGGATCCAGCGCCGGCCCGCGTCGTCCATCTCCGCCAGGAGGCCGCGCAGAACCGGCAGGAAGAGGGCAGCGCGCGCCGTGGCCTGGGCCGGTGCCGTCACGGCCCGCAGGGGCCGGGTGGGTGGATGGGCCGCCAGGTACGCCTCGGCCCGGTCCACCAGGCGCACGTGCTCCTCGTAGGAGAGGCGGGCGTCGTCGGCGAAGGTGAACAGCCCATGCTTGGCCAGGACCATGGCGCGCGCCGACGGCTGTGCCTCCCACGCCTCCACCACCGCCTTGGCCAGGGGGAAGCCGGGCATGATGTACGGCAGGAAGAGGCAGTCGTCGCCCAAGGCGCGGCGCACGTGCTCCTCGCCGTCCGGCTGATTGGTGAGGGCGAGGATGGCGTCGGCGTGCGAATGGTCGACGAAGGTGTGGGGCAGGAAGGCGTGGAGCAAGGTCTCCACCGACGGCGTCGGCGCCTGGGCGTCGAACAGGTGGGTGCGCAGGGTGTTGACCATCGCCTCGTCCGTGAGGGCGTCGCAGCCACGGAGGCGGCGCAGGTAGTCGAGGTCGACGGCAGGCAGACCGGCGGGCTCGATGGTGTCGAGGTTCCAGCCGCTCCCCTTGACGAAGATCGCAGGCCTGCGCTCGCCGGTGAGGTCGGTCACCTCGCCCTTGGCCGAGGTGTTGCCGCCGCCGTGCATTACCAGGGCCGGGTCCGCACCGATCAGCCGCGAGGTGTAGACGCGCAGGGCGATAATGTCGCCGTGGCTGGCCGCGTACCGATCGAGGTAGCGGCGCGCGTCACCGTCGGACCAGCGGCTCTTCATGGCCTGTTGTAACGGCCCAACCGAGACGGTGTCCAGCTCTCAACCAGCCACCCCAAAGGGGTGTCCGATAATCCCCCTCCCCCCGGGAGGGGGCCTGGGGGAGGGCATGTGGAGTGAACGCTCGGCTGTTCCCGATGCCCCCACCCCGGCCCTCCCCCGAGGGGGGAGGGGGCTGCGAATCCAGGGCCTGAACATATCTTCCCGAACTACAGAAACCTTGCCGTATGGCGGCGCGCGTCCGATTTGCTAGGCTCCGCCACCTTGACTAAAGCGGTTATCGTTTCCCCCACCCTCCCATAGGACACCGACCCCTTCCTCGCCGGGCCTCCCTCGTGAGTGACACTCCCCGCTACTCGGTGGTGATCCCCGCCTTCAACGAGGAGGCGAACGTCGAGCCCCTCACCCGCGAGATCGCCGCGGTGCTGGAGGAGATGGGTGAGCCGTACGAGATCGTCTGGGTGGACGACGGCAGCCGCGACGCGACACCGGAGCGCGTGCGCGCCCTGGCCACAGACGGCATCGGCGAGCGCGGCGTGGTGCGCCTCCTGCAGGTGGGGCGGCAGTCGGGACAGACCTCGGCCATGGACATGGGGATGCGCGGCGCCACGGGCGACGTAGTGATCACCCTCGACGCCGACCGGCAGAATGACCCGCAGGACATCCCCAGGCTGATCGCCGGCCTGGCGACCCACGACGTGGCGGTCGGCTGGCGCCAGAGGCGTCAGGACACCTGGGTGAAGCGCTACACCTCGCGCTTCGCCAACTGGCTGCGCATCACCGTCACCCAGGATCCCATCCACGACACCGGCTGCTCCCTGAAGGCGTTCAAGCGCGAGGTGCTGGGCGACATCAAGCTGTTTCACGGCATGCACCGCTTCCTCTCGACTCTGGCGAAGATGGAGGGCTACACGGTAGTGGAGGTGCCGGTCTCCCACCGCCCGCGCGTCGCCGGGGTCTCCAAGTACACCACTCTCAACCGCATGATCGGTCCCCTCCTCGATCTCTTCGCGGTGCGCTGGATGCAATCCCGCAGCCTCTACCGGCGGCGCCGCGGACCGCAGTAAGCACCGTTCTCCTCTCCCGTTCCCGGGGGCGCATGTCCCTCCCCACGCCCGCCATGACGGCCCGCCATCTCCGCCTGCCGCCTCCCCTGTGGATCATCGCCGCCACGCTACTGCTGGTTCCGGCGGGGGGGCAGGCCGACGTCCTGGGCGACCTCACCGGCCTGCGCGAGGCGCGCTCCATGCGAGAGGGGACCGCCGAGGGCATGGTTTCGGCGGCCGCCGTGAAGCACGAGGGGATCGACTTCTTCCACAGCCATCAGGATCGCCTCTCCGTGCCGCGGCTCTACGCCGCCTACGGCGTCGGACGGCGCGCCTACGTCGACGCCTCCTGGGACTACCGCTTCGTGGACGACAGCCGCACGGGTAAGGCGAATGGCCCCGGTGACCTGCGTCTCGCCACCCAGGTGGAGATCGGCCGGCGCGCGTGGCGACCGACCTATCTGGCGGTGCGGGTCATGGTCAAGCTGCCGAACGCCGACGAGACGCTGTCGCTCGGCACCAACGAGACCGACGTCCTCGGCTGGCTCCTCGCCAGCCACGATCTCAACGCGCATTGGCGCCTCCTCGCCCACGTCGGGATCGAGATCCTGGGTGACTCCCGGGAGTCCGCGGTACAGGACGACGTGGCGACCGGCGGCATCGGCGTCGACCGGGAGGACGGACCGTGGCATACGCGCCTCACCCTGACCGGCCGCCGCCCCTCGAGCAACGGCAATGACGGCACGCAGGTGATCTGTGCCACACAACGGATGATCCGGCCTGGCCTGGCCTGGGTCGCCGCCGGCCAGGTCGGCATCGACGGCCTGGCGGCGGACTGGGGGGTGCAGCTCGGTCTCGTCGTGACCCGCGACTTCAGCGACGGCGCGGACTGACCCGCCGCGGTCGGCCCCGCGTGATTCACAACTCCATGAACAAAGCCCCGGACCAAGAAGCCGGTCCTGGGCTCGCACTTGCGACACGCGCTCTGTGATCTCTGTGCCCTCTGTGGCAAAAGACCCAGAAAATCTGTTCGCCACAGAGATCACCGCGGACACAGAGAAGGATGGGTAGATGAGGGATGCAGCCACGGAACAAGCGATCGGCGCCGCGCTCGAAGTCCATCGCCATCTCGGCCCTGGCCTGTTGGGGTCGATCGACGCAGAAAGGTAGTTCTTCGTAGACCGTGAGCGACAACCCGGCCCTCTTCTCCGCGCTCTTGTGGGTCGCCGCGGCGACCGTCGTGGCGATGCTCTTCTACCGCCTCGGCGCCCATCCCCTGATGGAGACCTCGGACGCGCGCTACACGGAGATCGCCTGGGAGATGGTGGACAGCGGCGACTGGATCACGCCGCGCATGAACACGGCGATCCACCTGGACAAGCCGCCACTGGCCTACTGGCTCGGCGCGGCGGGCCTCTCCCTCCTCGGCCACTCGGAGTGGGCCGTGCGCCTGCCCCTGGCGATCGCCGCGACCCTCACCCTCCTGCTGGTCTTCGACCTCGGCCGCTGGCTGTTCGGCGACCGCGCCGGACTGCTCGCCATGCTGGTGCTCGGCACCGCGCCGCTGTTCGTGTTCATGGCACGCCTCTTCACCACCGACCTCTACCTCACCCTGTGGGTGGCGGCGGCGTACTACGCCTTCCTGCGCGGCTACGGCGCCCCCGAGCCGCGGCGCCGGTGGGTCATCGCCTGCGCCGCGGCGCTGGCCCTCGGTTTCCTCACCAAGGGGCCGGTGGTCTTCCTCCATACCCTGGGGGCGATCCTCCCCTACCACTTCCTGTGGGGGGTGCGCGGCCGCCTGCGCCCCTTCTTCTCGCCCCTCGCGATTGCCACCTTCGTGGGGGTGACGGCGCCGTGGTTCATCGTGGTGGCCATCGAGCACCCCGACCTGTGGCGCTTCTACTTCCAGCACGAGCTGATCGCTCGGGTTAGCGGCGACGCCCTCAACCGCCGCCAGCCGTTCTACTACTTCGCGGAGATCCTGCTCGTCGGCCTCCTGCCGTGGGCCGTCTGGCTCCCGGCCCTGGCGCGCAAGCAGGGGGGACACCTCGACCGGCGTGCGATGGCCGTGCCCGACGTTGATCGCCTCCTCTTGTGCTGGGCCGTGCTGCCGTTCGTGGTGCTGTCCATCGTCCGCTCCAAACTCCCGCCCTACATCCTGCCGTTGCTGCCGGCCCTCGCCCTGTGGACCGGCGCCCTGCTCGACGTGCGCTTACGCGCGCCAGCCCATTCTTCGCGAACGAAGCTCACCCTGTTCGCGGTGCTGGCGACCGCCGTGGGGGTCGCCGGCGCCGTGCACTACCTCAAGGAGGGTGACCAGTGGTACCGATCCACCCTGCTACCCCTCGGTCTGTGCTTCGCCATGACCGTCGCGAGCCTGTTCGCCGCCGCCCTCTCGTTCCGCGGTCGGAGCCGTGGCGTGACCTTCGTCGCCCTGCTGGCCTTCGCCTTGTTCCTCAACCTCACGGCGATCCACTACCTGCCCAACACCAAGGACCGGTACCGCTACCACAATCTCGCCCGCCAACTGTCGGAGCGGCTGGCGGCCGACGACGTGGTGGTCAACTACCGCCAGTACCTGCGCGGCCTCCCCTTCTACCTGCGCCGCCCGGTGACCCTCGCCGACTGTTCACAGTTGCCCCATCCCCTCGACCCCTCGCCCGACCTCGACGGCCGCGACCTCCAGTCCCCGGAGGCGCTGCACGCGCTCCTCGCCGGCGAGCGGCGGGTGTGGATCATGGTGGAGGCCAAGAACGTCGGCGACCTGCGGCAGGTGGCGGGCGTGCCCCTCTACGAGGTCGCCCAGGAGAGTCGCTACCGCCTGCTGTGCAATCGCCAGCCGGCGGCGCCCAAAGATCCAGCGCATCCACCGGCGCGGACAACAGGCAACCCTGCCGAGCGGTAGGGCCGGTTGCAATCGGCGAACGCCGTCGATCGCCCGCGCCGCCCGGCGGAGCGCTCCCTCCCCCGCCGGGGGAGGGATGGGGTGGGGGTGGCGTGCGGGTGCACGCCGTCCGGCTGCTCCGGCTTACCCGCCGATCCCGCACGCCCTCCCCCCGCCCCCTCCCGGCGGGAGGGGGGGTCAAGGCGTGTGGCGGGTCACTGCAGGCACCAGCGCACCTCGACCGGGGTGCCGATCGCGGCGTCGAGCAGCTCCCGGGCGGAGCCTCCGGCGACGGCGATCTCCAGGAAACCACCGCTGCCCAGAACGGCGATCGGCTCCCGGCCCTGGGCCTCGGCGTAGGTGCGCACCAGACCGATGATCTCATGGCCGCCGACCCGCACCCGCAACTCCCGGTCCTGGGTGTGCGGGACCAGGATCGAGTCCTGGATGTTGGTGATCAGGTTGCCGAAGCGATCCGCCGCTACCACGACGCCGTCCACCCCTTCGCGGTGCTCGCTGAGCGGCGACGGCGG
>DASWHD010000111.1:0-3419 GCA_036393335.1 bacterium | reverse complement strand
CTATACGTCGCTGCCGGTCTGATGGTCGTCTTGCTTGGGGGCTGCGCAAGTAAAGCAGGAGGCCAGGTCCAGCAACACGCCGGCCACCCCTTTGGCACGGTTGACTTTCCCATCACCTGCTCCGAGCAAGCCCAAGTGGAGTTCAATCGCGCGGTCGCCCTCCTGCATCACATGACGTATCCACAAGCACGGGAAGCATTCCAGCGAGTGGCGGCGACAGACCCCCGGTGCGCGATGGCGCATTGGGGCATCTCGATGACGCTTTTTCAACCGCTCTGGCCGACGCGGCCGCGACCCGAAGCGCTCCAGCGGGGGTGGGAGGCGGTGCAGAAGGCCAAGAGCCTTCAGCCGCCGACGGAGCGGGAACGGCTCTTCGTGGCTGCGGCGGAGGCGTTCTTCCTCGAACCGGCGTTGTCCGATTATTGGCTCCGCATCCGGCGGTGGGAACAGGCCACAGAAAAGGTTTATGCCTCCTTCCCGGATGACCCCGAGGCGGGCGCATTCTACGCCCTGGCGCTCTTGGCCACCGCCCCCTCCGACGAGGTCTCCCGAGAGCATTCCGACCGTGCCGCCGAAATCCTTCTCCGCCTGTACGACCGGAATCCGGACCACCCGGGCGCCATGCACTATCTCATCCATGCCAACGACGTGCCGGGGCGCGAACGGGAATCGTTGGAGATCACGCGCAAGTACGAGGCGGTCGCTCCGCGCAATCCACACGCGCTCCATATGCCAACCCATATCTATACCCGCCTCGGAGATTGGAACGGGGTGGTCCGAGGAAACCTGCGGGCGGCGGAGGCAGCCTTGGAGTATCCCGCGGGGGACCACGGAGAGTTCATTTGGGACGAGTTCCCCCACGCGATCGAGTATCTCATCTATGCCTATCTCCAGAAAGGCGCGGACGACCGAGCCGCCGAACAGTTGAAGCGGCTGCGCGCAACGGCCCATTTGGAACCTACCTTCAAGACGGCTTTTCACTTAGCGTCTACACAAGCCCGCTACGCGCTGGAGCGGCACGCTTGGAACGAGGCTGCGTTGGTCATTCCCCGCGAACCCGCGACTCTCGACTGGGATCGTTTCACCTGGCCGGAAGCCATCGCGCGGTTCGCACGCGGTTTGGGCGCGGCGCATTTGGGCAATATCGACGAGGCCAGAGCAGCCAGCGAGCGCCTTGGGGAACTGGAAGCTGCGACCCGCAAATCGGGGGAGGACCTGTTTGCGAGGAACATACGAGTGCTACGCCTCGAGCTGAACGCCTGGGTCGCCCACGTGGAAGGGCAAAGGGAACCCAGCGTTGCGCTGATGCGAGAGGCCGCCGAGCTTGAGGGCTCAACGCCAAAGCACGCCGTGACGCCGGGCCCGACTCTCCCCGCCCAGGAACTATTGGGAGACCTTCTCATGGAGCAGAAGCAGCCGGCCGAAGCGCTCGCGGCGTACAAGCGCTCAATGGAACTCTATCCGAAGCGGTTCAACAGCTTGCTAGGCGCTGCCCAGGCGACACGCGCACTCGGTGACGAATCCCTGGCGCGCACCTTCTACCAAGAGCTTCTCGACGTTGCTGGTGGCGGGACGCGACAGCCCGCTCTGAAAGAGGCACGCAGCTATGTGGCTCAGCGGCGGTGATCAAGGCACACGACCGCTACTCAGACGCGTTCCGTCCAACAAGAGCATGCACCGGACGGCGCGGCGCGGCTGAGCTGAGCGTCAGGCTTGCGCTGTTGCATGATTGGTTTGGGGCCTGGCCTGCGTTGTTGCGCATCTGGTTTCACGGCATCCGCTGTCGCGAGTACCACCATTCGCGTCCATTCGCGGTTTGACCCTCTCGATCATCGGCCGGCGTAGCCGGCCAGCGTTTCCCTTTGCGCCTAAATTCTCCCTCCCACCCCCTTCCTGCTTTCCTGGCCTTCCTGCCTTCGTTAGATGGACTCCCCGCCGCGCCGGGCGGATCTCGCGGCCAGGGCGAGGTTGCGTAGCATTCCTTGCTTGCCGGCGCGGACGATCGGGGTGCCGCGGAACTGGCCCTTGAAGCTCTGCGCGGTGGCCGCAACCAGTTCCGCCAGGTCGGGCGCGATCAGGTGGGGGTGAGGGGCAAGGTCCGGGTGACCCGGGGGCGCGAAGCGGTTGAACGGGCACGCCTCCTGGCAGAGGTCGCAACCGAAGACCCAGCCGTGGAGCCGCCCGGCCCACTCCGCCGGGATCTCCCCCCGGTGCTCGATGGTCCAGTAGGAGATACAGCGCCGCGCATCCAGGCGGTACGGCTCGACCAGGGCAACCGTGGGGCAGGCGTCGAGGCACGCGGTGCAGGTGCCGCAGTGGTCGGTGGCCGGCGGGTCGGGCGGCAGCTCCACGGTGGTGAGGATCTCTCCGAGGAAGAAGTAGGAGCCGGCGAGGCGGTCGATCAGGCAGGTGTTCTTGCCGATCCAACCCACCCCCGCGGCCTGGGCGTGGGCGCGCTCCAACACCGGCGCCGAGTCCACGCACACCCGGTGGCGGTGGCCGGGCGCCTCCGCCTCCAGCACGGCGACCAGGCGGTGGAGCAGACCCTTGAAGACGCGGTGGTAGTCCGGCCCCCGGGCGTAGCGGGCGATCCTAGCCACCCCGTCCTGCTTAGCCGCACCCGGCGGCCCAGGGTCGTGGTGCAGGGCGCAGCACACGATAGAGCGCGCGCCGGGGAGCAGCGCCCGCGGGTCAGAGCGCAGGCTGGCGTGGCGACCCATGTAGTCCATGGTCGCGGCGTATCCGCCGGCAAGCCACGCGGCCAGCCGGTCACCGTCCTGCGGTACGGCACGGGCGACCCCGAGGCGGGCGATGCCGAGGCCCTGCGCCTCGTTCCGCAGTCGTTCGACCAGCTCAGCCATGGCCGGAGAGTGGCACAGACCGCCCGAGTGGAGGCAACGCTCACGATGCCAAACGCCCCCTCCCGTTAAACTGATAGGTGGAGTCGACGCGGTTTGGTGGACATCCCATCCCTCGTGCAGGAGGTGTTCACCAATCATCGCCTGTCGGACCATGCTAGTGGCGCCACGGAACAGGCTTCGGAGGGCACGTATCTGAGGTCCGGATCGCCAGGCTGTCCTCCCGCCCCTCCCCCTGGTGCCGCCTTGACGACGGCGCAGTCCCGGGGCAGCCAATTGGTCCCCGAAGGTCTCTTCGACGGTTCTGATGGCGCTTGTCCTCTTCGTGACCGAATCCTCCGTGATTCCTGCTACAGCGACCCCGTTTCCCCTGACTTCCCCGGACGGGCGTTCAGCTATGTTGAGGTCCTGGTCCGGCAGGCTCCGGTCGCCCTACGGGCTCCCTCCGCTTCCCCCCGAGCCGAACCCAGCTTCGCCTCCACGCTCTTCTCCATTTCGTTGATCTCCTTGGACATGGGTTCCGCTCCTAATACGTGTCCAAAGAAATGGGGTCCACCTCAC
>DASWHD010000110.1:0-8258 GCA_036393335.1 bacterium | reverse complement strand
GGGGTGATCACCCCGGGGCCGGCCCGAATTTTTTGAACCCTCTGGGCGGCCGCTGGCTCTAGCAAAGTTGGTCCCAACGGCTGGCGACCACGGGGAGGGGTCGGCCCTTCCCGTCCTCGGAACAGGACGTCACAAGCGGGTCAGTCATTCGGTGAGGGAGTGGTTGTGGGGTGCGCGATCGACACCGCAGGCCCTGCGCCCCGCTGGCGTGGAGCGGGGAGAGCTACGCGCCGGAGCGCCTCCGGCCGTAAGCCGCACAAGCCCCCGGTGAACCCCTTCCCGGACTCGATCCCGGAAGCGGTGAGAAGGAGGGCAGAGACGATGGTCTAACACCGCATTGGTGCGCAGCGCGCCCGCTGCCACTGGGAAAACCATTCTCAGGCCCCATCCCGAGGCCAGAGGGGGAGCGACGACATGAAACCGAACAAGGCATACATTGTGGCTCAGGGTCTGTTGGTGGCGGCGCTGGGCTGGGGCATCGCCCAGGCGGCGGATACGGTGCCGACGGACATCCAGCAGCCGGGGACTCAGCCGCAACAGATCACGAATTTGGAGTCGCCTGACAAGTGCGACAACTGTCATGGTGGGTACAACCCCTCGGTGGAGCCGGCCCACAACTGGCGCGGCAGCATGATGGCCCACGCGGGTCGCGACCCGATCTTCTGGGCGACCCTGGCGATCGGCGAACAGGACTTCGACGGCGCCGGCGACCTGTGCATACGCTGCCACAGCACGGGCGGCTGGCTCGCCGGCCGCTCGACCCCCACCGACGGGTCGGGTCTGGCCGCCGGCGACTCGGACGGGGTGGAGTGCGACTTCTGCCACAAGCTGACCAACCCGGACGACTCCGAGTGGCTCGGCGTGCAGTTCGCCCCATTCCTGGCCAATGACCTCGGTGACCTCGGGAGCGACCCGAACAATGTCATCGGCTACTACGGCAGCGGTATGGCTTCCATCTCGAGCGGCAACGAGAAGCTCGGCCCGTACCTCGACCCCGCGGCTCGACACCAGTTCCTGCAATCGGAATTCCACCGCTCCGTGGACTTCTGTGGCACCTGCCACGACGTCTCCAACGCGGCGGTGGGCAACCTCGCCCATAATTACGGGGCGCAGCCGACCGCGGACCCGGTGGTGGCCAACGGGACCCTCGGCGGGCCGGTCGACGGCAAGGCCGCCTTCAATAACGTCCCGTACAAGTACGGCATCGTCGAGCGGACCTTCAGCGAGTACAAATCCGGGCTGATCTCCCAGACCCGGGTCAGGGACTACCCGAACCTGCCGGCCGACCTCCAGGCCGGGGCATTGCAGGCGGGCTACGCGAGCGCCCTGGTGGCGGGAACCGGCGGGGACTACGAGGACGGCGCGCCGCGCTACTTCACCTGCCAGACCTGCCACATGCGGCCGGTAAACGGTCCGGGGTGCAACAAGGCCGGGGCGCCGGTGCGCAAGGACCTGCCGCTCCATGACATGACCGGTGGCAACTACTGGATGCCGGTGGCGATCCAGTACCTCGATTCCCTGGGCAAGCTGCGCCTCGGCGGCGGTCTCACCGCCGTCCAGATCGCGGCCCTGAACGACGGCATCCTCCGGGCGCAGAAGCAGCTCAATGAGGCCGCCACCCTGGTGGTCAGCGGCGATACCCTGAAGGTGGTCAACCACACCGGCCACAAGCTGATCTCCGGCTACCCCGAGGGGCGGCGGATGTGGCTGTACGTCACCTGGTTCGATGACTCCGGCACTGTGGTGCGGGAGGACGGCGCGTACGGCCCGATCGGCGTGACCGTCACCAACCCCGCCGGTGGCGTCGTGGAGGTCGAATCTCTCCTCGACCCCGGCGACCCGAACACCAAGGTCTACGAGGCTCACTACGGCCTCACCCAGGAGTGGGCCAGCCAGCTCATCTCCCTGGGCTACTCCGCCAATCTGGCGTTGAGCTACGACCGGTACACCGGCGAGGCGGACTTCTCCCTCGGCCAACTCGCCAGCTCACCCCCCGGTACGGAGCACGAGACCTTCCACTTCGTCCTCAACAACACGGTGGTCAAGGACAACCGGATCCCGCCCTACGGCATGGCCTACGAGGCGGCACGGGTACGCAACGCCCTGCCCGTTCCGGCAAACCAGTACGGCGGCGGCCCGATCTATAACTACTTCGACGAGGTGGGATTGAACCCACCATCAGGTGCGACCTACGCCACCATCGACCTCCTCTACCAGCCCACGAGCTGGGAGTACATCCAGTTCCTCTACCTGGCCAACAACGGCCAGAACCCCTTCCTGGCCAACGAGGGGGTAAACATGCTGGACGCGTGGCTCAACGCCGGGACGGCGGACGTGCGGATGGCGAAGCCCTACGTGATGGCCTCGACGGTGTGGGGCGAGCCGCCGGTCCCGCCAGCGATCCAGATGGTCGTGGACAGCTTGACCACCTGGTCGGTCTCCAAGCAGGGCACCTTCACAACCCAGTCCAGCACCTTCCCGGCGCGGAGCACCGTCGGGATCCGCGCCCACGTGGTCGACGACGCCGCCGCATCCCTCTCCGGCGCCCAGGTCTTCCTGGAGGTCCGTAATGCGAGCGGGGCGCTGGTGATCTCGCTGCAAGGCTTCAGCGACGCCGCCGGCAATGCCGATGCGCAGTGGAAGACGGGGAGAACCCAGGCGGCTGGCGTCTACACGTCCACGGTCGTCGACGTGATCAAGAACAGTTACACGTTCGACGCCTCGGCCGGGCAGCCGGCGGTCACCTTCACCCTCCAGTGACCCCTCATACCCTGCCATAGCACCGGCAGGTAACCCGCCGGCACGTCTCCGGGCGTGCCGGCGGGTTCGTCTTGGTGGTCCAGGCGGTGAGTCCAGCACGCCCAGAGAATCCCCGGCTTCGGGCCGCAGCCCTCCCGGAGACCGGCGGCCATCCCCGAGCGCCCTCGCCCGCCGCGAAATCTTGACACCGGCCGGCCCGGGGATGGACGCGATCTGTGTCCGCCAGGAGGCCCCGGGCGTCGAGGTGCCGGAGGTCCTGTTGCCCCAGGGGGATGCGGGGAAGAAGGACAAGCCGGACGCGGAGGACGAGGCCGGCTACGCCGAGTCCGAGCTGGCCGCGGGCGAGCTGCGCTTCCTCGGCGATGGCACCCTCACCGACGAGACCAAGGTGCGCCTCGCCGAGGAGCACGAGCCGCGCGTCCCGCCGCCGCCCGGCGACGAGACCGCCACCGCGGCCCCTGCGGCGGGCGCCGCGGGCTGACCACGATCGACCCGGAGGCCCCGTGACTCTTTCGTTCGACAACGAGACCAAGCCGTGGAGCCGGGCGATACCCTTCGCCAGGATCAACTCCCCGCGCTTCGACGACCCGGTCCGCGCCGACGGGCGAGGCTACGACTGCGGGTGTCGCGGCCCCGATAACTACGACCCTACCTTCCTGGCCGCAGCCATCGCCGGCGGCCTCATCGATGCCGCCGGCAAGGCCATCGACGTGCCCGACGAGTTGCAGGACGCCGCGAACAAGGTGCTCAAGGAGGCCGACCTCAAGACCATCGAGGATCAGCCGCCACCGCAGAACGGGCCCTGACCCGCGCCACCGGTCATCGCCGTACGGTTGGCGGGCGCCTACCTGCGCTTCCGGTAGGTCCCGATCAGCTCGGCGCGGGCCAGGATGTGGCCGGCCATGGCGGCCTCCACCTGCTGCTTGGTGAGGGCGCCTCTGTCCCGCAGGACCGTGTCCAGGGCTAGAGCTTGTGGAAGTAGCGGTGCCGGCCGATCGGCGGGCACGGGCCGCCGTAGCCGGTGCGGCGCCAGTCGTTCAGCCCTGCGACGGTGCCGGCGGGGAGGTCCGCGGTCGCAACGCCTTCCGGGAGCCCGGTGGCGGACGGCGGCAGGTTGTACAGCACCCAGTGGACCCAGGTCCGCTGGGGCGCATCGGGATCCGGGGCGTCCGGGTCATCGACGATCAGCACCAGGCTGCGGGTCCCGTCCGGGACATCGGACCAGGCCAGCGGTGGCGAGCGGTCGCTCCCCTCGCACGTGTACTGGACCGGGATCTCTTGGCCGTGGCCGAAGGCCGGCGACGTCAGGGTCATGGTCATGGTGACCTCCTGGTGAGGATTGCCGGCAATGGCTACACCCGCCGCCAGCAACACGAGCGACAGTTGACCGATCACGGTTCGCGATGGCTGTCCCCGGTCCTCCGGTTGCCACGGCCGGGCGAGAATTCATGTGCACAATCTCGATCGAATGAATCTAGTATGATTTCTATCACGTGACGTCAGTGGGTGTCTGCCCCGCCGCCTGCCGGGGAAGGATGTAAGGGGGCACTTCCGGCGACAGGGGGGAGAACGGGGGTGGAGCCCCAGCCATACACATGGCACACGCGCAAAGGCCGATCCTGTGTAACCCCGTGAGGAGGAGGACAACATGAATACATTGACCCACAGGTTGTTGGCGACGGTGACCATGACCATTGCCCTGGCTGCGCCATATGCGGGCACCGTGTCCGATGCCGGCGCGGATGAGACCTGCATGTCGCCGTACATGGCGAAGATCACCGGCCAGGAGGACTTCGTCTACGTCTGGACCCTGGGAATCGAGGGCCTGGGCGACGGTCAGGACAAGCTGGTGACCATCGATGTACGCCCCGACTCCGCGACCTACGGCAAGGTCGTCCACACCCTCTCGGTGGGTGGGCGCAACGAGGCCCACCACTCGGGGCTCACCGACGACCGCCGCTATCTCTGGGGCGGCGGGTTGGACACCAGCAAGCTCTTCGTCTTCGACATCCATTCGGATCCGTCCCAGCCGAAGCTGCACAAGGTGATCACCGACTTCGTGGCGGCGAGCGGCGGTGTGGTCGGCCCACACACCTGCTACGCCCTGCCGGGGCGGATGCTGATCACCGGCCTGTCCAACAACCAGGACCATGGCGGGCGTTCGGCCCTGGTGGAGTACACCAACGACGGCACGTACGTCGCCAGCCACTGGATCCCGGTGGCGGAGAACCTGCGGGGGGTGGTCAAGAGCGGGCAATACGCCGACGGCTACAACTACGACGTGCGCGTGCTGCCGCGGCGCAACGCCATGCTCACCTCGTCCTTCACCGGCTGGGCCAACTACATGATGGACTTCGGCAAGATGTTGAAGGACGCGGAGGCGATGCAGCGCTTCGGCAACACGATGGTGCTGTGGAACCTCCATACCCGCCAGCCGCGCCAGATCTTCGACGTCCCCGGCGCGCCCCTGGAGATTCGCTGGGCGTGGGGTCCCCGGCACAACTACGCGTTTACCTCCGCCGCCTTGACCTCCAAGCTCTGGCTGATCCGCGAGGATGACCGTGGCGACTGGCACGCCGACGCGGTGGCGGACATCGGGGACCCCGCCAAGGTGCCGCTCCCGGTGGACATCTCCATAGCCTCCGACGATCAGCGGCTCTGGGTCGATACCTTCATGGACGGCACCGCCCGGCTGCTCGACATCGCCGATGCCCAGCACCCCAAGGAGATCTACAGCAAGAAGATTGGCGCCCAGCTCAACATGGTCTCCCAGAGTTGGGACGGAAAGCGCGTCTACTTCAGCAGCTCCCTGCTGGCCAACTGGGACAAGAAGGGTGACGACAACGAGCAGTTCGTCAAGCTCTACGCGTGGGACGGCAAGGAGCTGACCCAGCGCTGGACCGTGGATTTCATCAAGGAGAAGCTCGGTCGGGCCCATCAGATGCGGTTCGGTGCCTATGCCCTTTACGCTCAGCAGGGGGGCGAGTCAGACACCAGGTTGGCCGGCCTGACGCGCGGTGGCGGGGAGACGACGGACTGACGACGTGAGACGCGACCCGGGTTCTGACAAGAGGTCATTAATACGCACATGGCGCGGTGTCCTCTGCCTGGCGGTGGTCCTCCTCGCCACGGGGCGGGAGAGCCGGGCAGCGGCGACCGGTCAACTGCCGCTGTCGATCTGGGTCGAAGAGCTCGGCTACGCACCCCCGGCGCCCGGAAGCTATCGCCTGCCGGTGCTCTCCGCGGCGGCGGACGGCGCCGCGGTCGCCGCCGGGGGTGAGCCGGTCTCCCTGCACACCCTGTTCGCGGGCAAGATCTCCCTACTCAGCTTCATGTACACCCAGTGCAGCGATGCCCGCGGCTGCCCCCTGGCTACGCGCGTCCTGCACGAGGTGGAGGGCGCCATGCACGATGACCCGGCGCTGCGCGAGAACCTGCGACTGGTGAGCCTGAGCTTCGATCCACGGCGCGACACCCCGGAGGTGATGTCCGGTTACGCGGGAGGCAGCGCGGCCCGGGACTCGGGCTGGCAATTCCTCACCACCGCCTCACCCGAGGACCTGCAAGCGATCCTCGATGGCTACGGACAGTACGTGGTCCCGGAGCGCAACGCCCGGGGCGAGCCGACGGGCAACTTCTCCCACGTCCTCAAGGTCTTCCTCATCGACCGGCAGCAGCGGGTGCGGAACATCTACAGCGTCTCGTTCCTCCATCCCGCCCTGGTGGTCAACGATGTAAAGACCCTGCTCCTCGAAGAGCAGGACGCTGGCGGCGTGGATGAAGATAACCGGTTCGTGCCCCCCGGCGATGCCGCACCCCATGACCTGCCGGAGGCCGTGGGCGCGGTGCTGCGGCGCCTCGGGCTGGAGGACATGGAAGCCGGCCGCAGCACGAGATACCCGGAGACCCCTCGCGTCGCCGGTTCGGAGACTACACCACCGCCCGCGGCACCGAGCGGCGGTGTCGACCTCCTGGCCGTGGCGATGCGTCCACCGCTGGGCCTGCCGCCGGTACCGATCCCCACGGACAACCCCCTGACCGAGGCCAAGGTGCGGCTCGGCCGCAAGCTGTTCTACGACCGGCGGCTGTCCCTGAACCACACCATGTCCTGCGCCATGTGCCACATCCCGCATCAGGGCTTCACCTCCAACGAACTGGCCACCGCCGTCGGCATCGAGGGCCGCACGGTACGGCGCAACTCGCCGACCATCTTTAACGTGGCCTACCTCGAGCACCTCTTCCACGACGGGCGGGATCCGGCCCTGGAGACCCAGATCCTCGGCCCCATGCTGGCCGCCAACGAGATGGGTAACCCGTCCATGGGCTGGCTGCTAGGACGGATCCGGGCGCTGCCCGACTACCTGGGCCTGTTCGAGACGGCGTTCGGCCGCCCGGCGGACGTGCAGACCCTCGGCCAGGCCATCGCCAGCTACGAGCGCACCCTGGTATCCGCGGCCTCCCCCTTCGACCGCTGGTACTACGGCGGGGCGCAAGACGCCATGGGCCCGGGGGCGATCCGCGGCTTCGACCTCTTCCGGGGAGAGGCGGGCTGCGTGGCCTGCCATCCGGTCGGTGAAGACCACGCCCTGTTCACCGACCAGGGGTTTCACAACACCGGCATCGGCTGGCACAACGCCATGGCGCCGGAGCCCGAGTCGCGGCCGGTGCGGCTCGCGCCCGGGGTCCAGGTCAACGTGGCGAGCGCGATCATCGACTCCGTGGCGGAGCGGCCGCCCGCCGACCTCGGGCGTTACGAGGTGACCCAGGACCCCGCCGACCGCTGGCGCTACCGGACGCCGTCCCTGCGCAACGTGGCCCTCACGGCGCCGTACATGCACGACGGCTCCCTCGCCACCCTCGATGCGGTGGTGGCGTTCTACAACCAGGGTGGCCATCCCCACGACCTCGTCGACCCCCGGATCCGGCCCCTGGGCCTGTCCGAGGACGACCAGGCCGCCCTGGTGGAGTTCCTCCACGCCCTCACCGGTGACAACGTCCAGGCCTTGGTGGCCGACGGCCTCGCCGCCCCCCGGGGCGACATGGTACCCGCCGGCCCTGAGATGGCACCCACGCCGCATTAACCCACATTGCTCACCAGGGATCGTCGCGAGCCCGTGCACATGGCCGTAGACCCTGGTCGGCCCGCGGTAGGAGCCGAATCCCTCCTGCCTGCCGGCAAGGCAGGTCGGCGACCCCGGCCCGAACGGGCCTGCCGCCTGTCTGCGTGCAGACACGCACAGGCAGGCACCCACCGGCGCGGATCGCCGGTGCAACCGGCTCCTACCCCGGATGAGGTGGCCAGGAGATGCGGCCTGCCGGCAGGCAGGGCGGTTGCGCGGGCGTAGCAGATTCATGGAGAGAAATGCGGGCTAGAGGCCCTCCTGGTTTCCTGGCTTCCCGCGGTGATCGACCGCAAGAGAGCCGCCGATCACCGGCGACCCGGCAGCGATTGACAGGGACCAGGCCCCCTTCGAGAATTCTGCCCATGTCCGTCTTCG
>DASWHD010000109.1:0-4116 GCA_036393335.1 bacterium | reverse complement strand
GCCGCGAGGATCCGCCGGTCGGGGTGGAGGAAGGCGGCGGCGATGGCGCCGGGGAGGGCGATGCCCATGGCGGCAAAGCCGTTGGAGATCAAACAGGTGTTTGGCGCCACGGCCGGGTACATGCGGGCGATCCACAGCTTGTGGGCGCCCACGTCGGAGACCACGATGTCCTCCGGCCCCAGGGCGCGGCGCATCTCCGAGAGGATACGCTGCGGCTTCACCGGAAAGCCGGGGTCGTCGGCGTGGGCGGCGAGCTGCTCGCGGATCACGTTGCGCAGGGAGGCGTAGCCGGTCCCCTGGCTCGCCGGGGCCCGCTCGGCGAGCCGCTCCAGGGCGGTGGCGATCTCCCCCACCACCCCCACCTCGACGATGTAGTGCGCGTCGACCTCGGCCGGGGAGGCGTCGACATGCAGGATGCGCTTGTCCTGCTGCGGGTTCCACTGCTCGGGGGAGTACTCCACCAGGTCGTAGCCCACGGCGATCACGCAATCGGCGATGTCGAACCCGCGGGCGATGTAGTCGTGGGCCTGGAGCCCCACGGAGCCCAGCGACAGGGGATGGGTGTACGGGATCGCACCCTTGGCCATGAAGGTGTGGGCCACCGGGATGTTGAGCCGCTCGGCGAACCGCGTCAGGGCCGCGGCGGCACGGCCGCGGATCACGCCGTTGCCGGCGAGGATCAGCGGCGACCGCGCCTCGCGCAGGACCGCCACGGCGCGCTCGATCTGGTGGTCGGACGGCACCGGCGTGAACGGCTGCTGGCAACGGAGCGGCATGCCGCCGGCTACCTCCGCCGCGGCCTCGTCCTCCGGCAGGTCGACGTGGCAGGCGCCGGGCTTCTCGGTGCGCGCCACCTTGAACGCCTTGCGCACCACCTCCGGCAGGGTCTGGGCGCGTTTCACCTGGGCGTTGTACTTGGTGATGGGCTCGAACAGGCGCACCAGGTCGAGGTACTGGTGGGACTCCTTGTGCATGCGCGCCAGCCCCGCCTGGCCGGTGATCGCCACCAGCGGTGCGTGGTCGAGGTTGGCGTCCGCCACCCCCGTAACCAGGTTGGTCGCCCCGGGACCGAGGGTGGAGAGGCACACCCCGGCCTCGCCGGTGAGGCGGCCGTGGACGTCGGCCATGAAGGCGGCGCCCTGCTCGTGACGACACAGGACGAAGTGAATCGGCGAGTCGAGGAGGGCATCCATCACGTCCAGGTTCTCCTCGCCCGGCAGGCCAAAGATGCGCTCGACCCCCTCGTTCTCCAGACACCGCACCAGCAGCTCCGCGGCCTTCATGTGACCTCCGTCGGTCGAGTCATACCGTGACCCAATTCGCTCAGCGCCAACCGACCAGCGCCGACAACAGCGGAACACGAAGACACGAAACCTGGAAGACACGAAACGTCTGGACAGGTGCTTTTCGTGCTTTCGTCCATTTCGTGCTTTGGTGATCCCCTTTGTACTTTGTTGATCGGGTCATCCTGAGCGACGGGAACCGGCAGATCCCTACGTCACAAGGTAACGAAAGCGACCGGTCCGGGCAGCGCCGCCTCCCGGACGGCCGTCGTGGCAGGCACTTGGCGATTCCCGCCTGCGGTCCCATCCTGGCAGCAACCGCGTTACGATCGCGTCGCACGCCGAGGAGACTCGATGATGGAATTGCGCCACCCGGACGAGGTCCCGGAGCTCGAAGAACGGCCCGCACGGCGCCGCGCCCAGCAGGAGCCGACCGGCGCCGACCTGACGCGGCCCGAGGAGATCCGGCCACCGACGCTCCACCTCCTGCCGCTCTGGGACCGGCCGTTCTTCCCGGCCCAGGGGATGCCCCTGATCCTCAAGGAGAATCCGTGGCTGGAGACCGTGGAGAAGGCCGCCGGCACCGCCCATAAACTGGTGGGAGTGGTCCTGTTGCGCCGCGACGTCTCGGCCATCCCGGAGGTCGAGGACTTCCACGCCATGGGCACCGCCGTACGGGTCCACGACCTGGCGCGCATGGACGGGGTGGTGCGGTTCATCGCCGAGGGGGTGGACCGGTTCCGCATCGTCGAATGGCTGTCGCGCGAGCCGCCCTATCGCGCTCGGGTCGAGTACCCGCAACCGCCGGAGGAGGACGCCGATCGCCTGAAGGCGTACGGCATGGCGGTGATCAACACCTTCAAGGAGCTGATCCCCCTCAGCCCGCTGTACAGCGAGGAGCTGAAGGTCTTCCTGTCGCGCTTCGGCCCCGCCGAGCCGTCGCCGTTCGCCGACTTCGCCGCCAACCTGACCACCGCGAACAAGGAGGAGCTGCAAGAGGTCCTGGCGACCGTGCCGCTGATCGCGCGCATGGAGAAGGTGTTGCTGCTCCTGAAGAAAGAGCTGGAGGTCGCGAAGATCCAGGCGGAGATCCGCAAGGGGGTGCAGGAACGGGTGGGGGAGCAACAGCGCCGTTTCTTCCTCAAGGAGCAGCTCAAGGAGATCCAGAAGGAGCTGGGCATCTCCAAGGACGACAAGACCGCGGAGCTGGAGCGCTTCCAGGAGCGCCTCGCCGGTCTGGAGGTTCCTGAGCACGCCAAGAAGCGCATCGCCGAGGAGCTGGAGAAGCTCGGGGTGCTGGACGTCGGTTCTCCCGAGTACGGGGTGACGCGCAACTACCTCGACTGGATGACCGCCCTGCCGTGGGGCAAGTACTCCCACGACCGCCTCGACCTGGAGCGCGCCCGGGAGATCCTCGATCGCGACCATGACGGCCTGGAGGACGTGAAGGACCGGATCATCGAGTTCCTCGCGGTGGGGGCGTACAAGGGACAGATCGCCGGCTCGATCCTGCTCCTGGTGGGGCCGCCGGGGGTGGGCAAGACCTCCATCGGCCGGTCGGTGGCCGAGGCCCTGGAGCGCAAGTTCTACCGCTTCAGCCTCGGCGGGATGCGTGACGAGGCGGAGATCAAGGGCCACCGCCGCACCTACATCGGCGCCCTGCCCGGCAAGTTCATCCAGGCGATCAAGGAGGTGGAGGTGGCGAACCCGGTGATCATGCTCGACGAGATCGACAAGATCGGCGCCAGCTTCCACGGCGACCCCGCCTCGGCCCTGCTGGAGGTCCTCGACCCGGAGCAGAACATCGACTTCCTGGACCACTACCTGGACGTGCGCTTCGACCTCTCCAAGGTCCTGTTCATCTGCACCGCCAACCAGCTCGACACCATTCCCCGGCCGCTCCTCGACCGGATGGAGGCCATCCACCTGGCGGGCTACATCGCCCGCGAGAAGCTCGCCATCGCCCGCAACCACCTGTGGCCCAAGCAGCTCGCCAAGGCCGGCGTGCCGCCGGAGCGAGTGCAGCTCGGCGACGACGCCCTGGAGAAACTCATCGAGGGCTACGCCCGGGAGGCCGGGGTGCGTGACCTGGAGAAGCAGCTCGGCCGCATCATCCGCAAGGCGGTGATCCGGCTCCTCAAGGACGGCGACCAGCGGATTGTGGTCGACGTACCGGCGTTGGAGAAATACCTGGGCAAACCGAAGTTCCGCAAGGAAGAGCCCCTCGCCGGGGTCGGCATCGTCACCGGCCTGGCCTGGACCCCCCTGGGGGGCGCCACCCTCAACGTCGAGGCGAGCCGCGTCCACGAGCACCAGCGCGGCTTCACCCTCACCGGCCAGCTCGGCGAGGTGATGAAGGAGTCGGCGACCATCGCCAATAGCTATGTGGAGGCCAACGCCGCGCGCCTCGCCGTCGACCCCGGGTTCTTCGCCGAGGCCGCGATCCACCTCCACGTCCCGGAGGGGGCGACTCCCAAGGACGGCCCGAGCGCCGGGGTGACCATGGCCACCGCCCTGCTGTCCCTGGCCCGCGGCCAGGAGATCGGCCGCCCCCTGGCGATGACCGGCGAGCTGACCCTCACGGGCAAGGTCCTGCCGGTGGGGGGGATCCGGGAGAAGGTGATCGCCGCGCGGCGCAACCAGCTACGGGAGTTGATCCTGCCCGAGGCCAACAAACCGGACTTCGACGAGCTCCCGGACTACCTGCGCGAGGGGCTGACCGTGCACTTCGTCGGCGACTACCCGCAGGTGGCGGAGATCGCCTTCGGCGGCGCCGCCGCGCCGTCCTGACCCCGCCGTAGGGGCATGGCATGCCGTGCCCCTGCCGGTGTCA
>DASWHD010000108.1:0-4220 GCA_036393335.1 bacterium | reverse complement strand
CGGCTTGTAAGGCCGATGCTCTCCCAGCTGAGCTATTCGCCCGACACAAACCCTGCGGGTGGAGGGCTGCGACATCGTGAATTTCGTGGCGTCCCCAAGGGGATTTGAACCCCTGTCGCCGCCGTGAAAGGGCGGTGTCCTAGGCCTGACTAGACGATGGGGACTGAAGTGCTCCTGAACGTGTGCGAGGTTTTCGATCGGCGCGGCCTGTTTGGTGAGCCGTGAAGGGATTGAACCTTCGACCCGCTGCTTAAAAGGCAGCTGCTCTACCGACTGAGCTAACGGCTCTCTCCCCCCGAGAGGATCCGCGAGTTTATCGGCCGACCCCCGAGCCTGCAATTCTCTCCGCGCGCCTCGCGGTCAGAATGGCAGATCGTTGATGATGGTGGAGGAACGTTCCGGTCCCGTGGCGATGATCGACGCCCCGACTCCGACCAATTTCTCGATTTCGGCGACGTAGGTCCGGGCACGTTCTGGCAGCTTCTTGAATTCGGTGATCCCACGGGTGCTGGTCTGCCATCCGGGCAGTTCCGCGTAGATCGGCTCACACTCCCGCAGGATCGCCTCCTGCGAGGGGAACTCCTCGAAGGTGCGGTTCTGGTAGCGGTAGCCGGTGCACACCCGGATGGTCTCGAACTCATCGAGGACGTCGAGCTTGGTGATGGCGAGGGAGCTCAGGCCGTTGAGCTGCGCCGAGCGGCGCACGAGCACCGCATCGAACCATCCGCACCGCCGCGTGCGGCCGGTGGTCGCCCCGACCTCCCCGCCGGCGTGCTGTAGCCGCTGCCCCTCTTCGCCATGCAGCTCGGAGGGAAACGGGCCCTCCCCGACGCGGGTGGTGTACGCCTTGGTGATGCCGACGACGGCATCGATCTGTGTGGGGCCGAGGCCGAGGCCGGTACAGGCGCCGCCGGCGGCACAGCTCGACGAGGTGACGAACGGGTAGGTGCCGTGGTCGATGTCCAGATGGGTCCCTTGCGCCCCCTCTGCCAAGATGTTGCGCCCTTCACGATGCGCCTTCTGGATCACCGTGATCGTGTCGGTGACGTACTCCCGGAGCTGTTCGCCGTACTCCTGGTAGACACGGCAGATCTGTTTGCCCTTCAGGGCGGGCATGGCGTAACGCTGCACCATCAGCGGGTTGAGCTCCTGGAGGAGCTGCTCGACCCTGGCCGTCAAGACCTCCGGCCAGAACAGGTCGCCGATGCGGATGCCACTGCGGGCCATCTTGGCGCTGTAGGTCGGACCGATGCCGCGACCCGTGGTGCCGATCTTGGCCGCCTGGGCCTGCTGCTCGCTGCCCTGGTCGATCACCACGTGCCACGGCATGATGACGTGTGCGCGATCGCTCACGTAGAGGCGGTTTTTCAGGCGCAAACCGCGCTCGGTTAGTCGCTGGATTTCGTCGATCAGGTCGGCCGGAGAAACCACCACGCCGTTGCCGATCACCAGCTCTTTGTTCGGCGCGAAGACCCCCGCCGGGATCAGGTGCAGGATGAACTGGCCGGCGTCGTTGATCACCGTATGGCCGGCGTTGTGGCCCCCCTGGTAGCGGGCGACGATGTCCGCATGCTCGGTGAGGAGGTCGACGATCTTGCCCTTCCCCTCGTCTCCCCACTGGGTGCCCACGACGACGACGGTGGCCATGCAGCTATCCCTAAGAAATGGCTGGCGGCGCGGCCACAGTGACGCGGCACGGCGCGGTCTGCGGCTGACCGTCACAGCCGTTGAAATCCCCACCGGGGTGGGGCACGGTATCGACGAATCGCAACCGAGACACGTTGTCACACGCTCTTGGAGGGTGTCAACGATCGTGCCAATCATACCGGCCCCGGTGGGAGAGACCCGAGATGAAGATCGGCGTGGTAGGCGTGGGCAACATGGGAGAGGCCCTGGTGCGGGGCCTTGCCGGCGCTCAGGAGGGACACGCACTTGCGCTCTACGACGTGCGCCCTGACCGGGCTGCTCAGGTTGCCAGCCAGTACCGCGCACGGGCCTGTAGCGAAATCGCCACGCTGCTCGATGCCAGCGAGGTGGTGGTGGTGGCGGTCAAGCCCCAACAGATGACGGCGGTGCTCGACGAGCTGCGTCCCCTGGGCGGTGCGCATCACCTGTGGATCAGCATCGCCGCGGGGGTCCCTCTCGCCCGCCTCGCGGCGGGGCTCGGGTCCCCGCGGGTGGTGCGGGTGATGCCGAATACCCCTGCCCTGGTGGGGGAGGCGATGAGCGCGTTCGCGGTCGGCCCGGGGGTCACGCCGCAGGACGCGGCGGCCGTCACGACTCTGCTCGCCAGCGTCGGGCGGGTAGTGCAGGTCGACGAGCCGGCCCTGGATGCCGTCACTGGCCTATCGGGGAGCGGCCCGGCCTACGCCTTCCTGATGATCGAGGCCCTGGCCGACGCCGGGGTACGGGAAGGTCTCCCGGCGCACCTCGCCCTGGAGCTGGCCGCCCAGACGCTGCGCGGGGCCGCCACCCTCGCCTTACAGCCCGGCGCCCACCCCGCGCTGCTGCGGCAGCAGGTCACGTCGCCGGCCGGCACCACCGCCGCCGGCGTGGCCGCCCTGGAGCGCGGCGGGGTGCGCGCCGCGCTGGGGGAAGCGGTGCGCGCCGCCACGATGCGCTCCCGCGAGCTGGGCGGCGAACCGCCGACCCGATAACCGATCCTACGACTTCGCCATGTCCCGCCGGAGGCCTCGATGTTCATCCTCGGAAACCTACTCTCGGCCGTTGCCACGATCCTCCATGCGGTCATCTTTCTTCTCTATCTGGTGCTGATTTTTCAGGCGGTGATCTCCTGGGTGAATCCCGACCCGTTCAATCCGATCGTCCGCATCCTGCACGCCATCACCGAACCGATCCTCAGTCGCATCCGCGCCCGCGCGCCATGGCTCGCCACCACCAGCATCGACTTCACCCCCCTGGCGGCCCTCCTCGCCCTCCTGTTTCTCGACCTATTCCTGGTAGAGACCCTGCGCGATCTCGGCCACCGTCTCCAGTGAGATCCGTGCCGTGTCGCGATAGCGACGCCGGAGCCCACCTCGCGGTGCGGGTTCAGCCGCGGGCCAGCCAGACGCGTCTCGCCGGGCTCCATGGTGATGCGGTGAAGGTGCAGCTTACCACGCCGCCGGTGGAGGGACGGGCCAATGCCGCGTGTATTGCGCTGTTCGCGGATCTGGTGGGCGTTCCGCGCTCGGCCATCGAGGTGCAGCGCGGTGCGGCGAGTCGTGATAAAGTGCTGCTCTTCCGCGGAATCACCTGCATCGACCTGGCCGCCCGCCTCGCTCCCCACCTACCTGGAGGGAAGGTGGAGTGAGCGAAGGAGATCGGCAGCGGACAAGACCATGGAGATTCAACTCAACGGCGATCCCTACACCTGTGACGCGGTGACCACCATCGCGGCACTCCTCGCCACCCTGAACCTCAACCCGGATCGGGTCGTGGTGGAGCACAACCGCACTCTGTTGGAGCGCGGCCAATCCCTCGCCCGACCGTTGAAGCCCGGTGACGAGGTGGAGATCGTCACCTTGGTGGGTGGCGGTTGATGGCGAGCCAGCGCACGCCGTTCCGCGCCGGCAGCCGCCCGCTCAATCCCTCGACGAAGGCCGATTTATGACCGACGACACCCTGCGTATTGGCGACTACTCGTTTCACTCCCGTTTGATCGTCGGTAGTGGTAAGTACCGCGACTTCGCCCAGACTCGCGCGGCCCTCGACGCCTCGGGGGCAGAGATGATCACCGTTGCGGTACGGCGCGTGAACATCACCGACCCGGTGCGGGAGAACCTGCTCGACTTTCTCGATCTCACGCGGACCACTATCCTGCCCAACACCGCCGGCTGCTACACCGTCGACGAGTGCGTGCGCACCGCGCGCCTGGCCCGTGCCGCCGGGATCAACGACCTGATCAAAGTGGAGGTGATCGGGGATGACAAGACCCTTTTCCCCGATGCCGAGGCTACCCTGGAGGCGACGCGCATCCTCGTGAAAGAGGGGTTCACCTGCCTGCCGTATACTAACGACGATCCAATCATGGCGCGCAAGCTTGCCGACGCGGGCGCCGCGGCGGTGATGCCCCTTGCTGCCCCGATTGGCTCCGGGCTCGGCGTGTGTAATCCGTACAACCTGCGGATCATCCTGGAACAGGCGACAGTGCCGATCATCGTCGACGCCGGGGTCGGTACCGCCTCCGACGCCACGGTGGTGATGGAGCTGGGCGCCGA
>DASWHD010000107.1:0-14151 GCA_036393335.1 bacterium | reverse complement strand
TGGTTGGTGCGAGTCGTTCTGCCCGGTGGGGGCGTTCTACGGCCTGGTCGGCAAGGTGAGCCCGGTGCGGGTGGCGATCAACCATGACCTGTGCGACGAGTGCAAGGTGTGCGCGCGGTACTGCGTCACGCCACGCATCCTCGATGCGCCGATCGATGGGGTCACCGACGCGGTCACCTCCGCCGACTGCACCCTGTGCGGTGCCTGCCTCGACGATTGCCCCACCGGCGCCCTCTCCATGCAGATCGCCTTCCGCGCCAAACATGGCGCCAGGTGACCAACAACGACGCATGCCGCAGGAACCCCAAAACACCTCTAAGGAAAGCAGGAAAACCACAGGAAGGCAGGAACTGGCTGGTGATGCTATTCCGCCCTCCCCTGCCTTCCTTAGAGGGAACGATCCCCCTGTTCTCATGCCAAGGAGGTGTCCCATGAAAGGCTTCGCTCTGTTCACCGCCGGCACCGGCCTCGCCCTGCTGATGGCGGCCTGCGCGTCCAACCCCACGGGTCCGGCATCCCCGGCCGCCGGTGCCACCGCCCCCTGGGCCCAGGAGACCGGCAAGGCGCAGATCACTCCCGGCGAGACCGTTTACCCGTCCGCCATGCCCGGCGCATCCGAGGTGATGGGCCGCGGCTACGAGGGGGCGCCGCCGATGATCCCCCACGACATCACCGCCATGACCGTGAGCCGGGAGTACAACACCTGCCTGGCATGCCATCTGACCGGGGAGACCGATCGCGCGGGGCACCGTGCCACCCCGGTCCCGAACAGCCACTTCACGGATCTCTACGACCAGTCCTACGAGCAGGACCGGGCCAAAGCGATCCAGACCTACCGCAACTCCACGTTGCCGGCGAAGCACGGCCTCCTCGGCACGCGCTACGTGTGCACCCAGTGCCATGCGCCCCAGGCCGACATCACGCCGTGGGTGCCGAGCACGTTCTGAGCGGCACCACGGTAGGAGCCGATTCCCATCGGCGATTCTCTTCCCAAACACGTGCCGTCCTACGCCCTGCGGGCGTGACTCGCCGAAAGGATTCGGCTCCAACCGATCCCCCTGACCCATGTCCCAACCCTGGACCAGGCGTGAGGTCCTCCTCGGAGGATTGCCACGACTCAAGCGGCGGTTGGCCGAGCAACCTCCCGGCCCTCCCTTGCCGCCTCTCGTGCGGCCCCCCGGGGCGCTGGCAGAGGCCGACTTCCTGGCGACCTGCGAGCGCTGTCACGCCTGCGTCGAGGCATGTCCGAACCTTGTGCTGGCAGGGGTCGACGGACGGGGTGCGGGGTTGGACGGCACGCCACACATGGCGTTCCGCGACGGCTACTGCAAGTTTTGCCGCGCCTGCGCCGAGGCATGCCCGAGCGGCGCATTGCAAACCGAGGTGACCGGCACCGCGGCCTATCCTGGCGTCGCCGTGGTAGACATGGCGCATTGCCTGAACAAGGCCGGCTTCGCCATGTGCCTTTCCTGCCAGGACCGATGCCCGGAACGGGCGATCACCCTGGTGCAGCTCCGTACCCCAACGGTCGTGACGGGGCGGTGCACGGGATGTGGGGCGTGCCAGTTCGTTTGTCCCACGTCGCCGGCGGCGCTCTCGATCGCGCCCATTCCTCTCCCGGGGACCGCCCCCGGGCTGACGGTGTCGCACACATGAGCCTCCTGCATTCCACGCTGGCCCTGATCATGGCCCTCTCGTGCAGCGGGTCTGTCGCGGCCGGCGATCTCCCCACCGCCGCCCATGACCCGGTGTCCGGGTCGGCGGTGTCGGCCGACGATCAGATCCGCACCGGCCTGAAGCTGGCCCACGAGGGCGCCTGGCAGGCGGCAATCGACGCCTTCAACGCGGCGCTGGCGACCGATCCGGAGTCCGGCGAGGCCCTGTTCTTTCGCGGCCAAGCCGAGGCGGCGCAGAAGGACTACCCGGCCGCCCTCCGCTCTTTGGCCGCCGCCCTGCCCCACCTGCCGCACGAACCGGCCCTCTACCAGGCCATCGGCGAGATCCACGCGGCGCGCGGCGATGCGGTCCGCGCCGCAGACGCCTTCGCCATTGCGGCGGACCTCTACCTCCGCCAAGGGGCCGAGACAGAGGCGCAACAGACGATTGCCCGGCTCCGCCAGATAAGGCCGGACGCACCGCAACTCGGCGCATTGAACGAACGCGCCGCTGGCGGCCCAGCGCGGCGCTAACCCGCCGAGATGTCCGCCAACTGTTCGGCGTACGCCACCACGAGGTCGCGGACCGAGATGATGCCCACCATCTTGCCATCTTCCATCACCACGAGATGGCGGTGGCGATAATGCTTCATCTTTTCGTTGATCTCGTCGAGCGACTCGCCGGGCCCGCACGTCGAAACCTTGGGGGTCATCACCTCGCCAATGTGGCAGGAGTGGAGCGAGATGTCGCGATAGGTCACCCGCTTCAAGAGGTCACGCTCGGAAAACATGCCCACCGGCACGTCGTCCTTGGTGACTACGACCGCACCAATATTGTGCTGCGCCATACGCGTCGTCACATCGAAGAGGATCTCCTTGCGATCGGCCGTATGGACGTTGGTTGTCATGATGTCACGGGCGGTTTTGGCGACCATGCGATGGCCCTCCCACTGGATTGATGAGCAGTTAAGATAGTTATTTGAAAGCTACCATCGAAAACCATCGCCAGCAATGTGACCCCGAAGGACCCACCACGTCCGGACGTCAGAATGATGGGCCACGCGATTGACGCGTGCCGTCAGGGGATCGCCCAGGGACAGACGCCGTTCGGCTGCGCCATCGCGCAAGAGGGCCGGCTGATCGCCGCCGCCCACAACACCGTGTGGCGCGACGTGGACATCACTGCCCATGCCGAGATCAACGCCCTGCGGGTCGCATGCCGCGCCCTGGGGCGCATCGATCTCGCCGGCTGCGACCTCTACACCACGTGCGAGCCGTGTCCCATGTGCCTTGCCGCCAGCCATTGGGCGCGCATCGACACGCTCTTCTTTGGCGCGACGATCGCCGACGCGCAGGCCGCCGGCTTCAACGAGCTGGCGCTCCCGGCGCAGGAGTTGGTGATACGCGGCCGTAGCCCGATGCACGTGATCGGCGCGGTGCTGCACGACGACTGCGCCGCACTGTTCGAGGAGTGGCGCCGGCGGCCCGACGCGCGGGCGTACTGACGAGGAAATCGCCGGCGGGAGGATCCATAGGCCGGCATGGCCCCGGTCCATCATCCCGTCAACGACCGCCCGCGTCGCTCCCCGAGCCCGGTGGTGCCGGCATGACGAGGGTCCCGTCTGCCGCCACCCCGACCAGCGCCATCCCGCACACCGGGCAGTTGCCCGGCTGCTCGTAAGTCTTCTCCTCCTCGCACTTCATGGGGCAGCCGTAGGCCACTGTCCCGGCGTCGCCAGGGTCGCCGGCGCCCCGGCAGCCGGAGAGGGTCGCGTTGCCTGCCACCAGGAGGACAATGTACATCAGCCAGAGGGTGGCTCTCCTCATCCCCCAGAAGTGGGGTTCGGGATCGCTCATACGGTTCTCCAATCGACGGGTGATTCGCCCGCATTTCTCACCAGGGGTCGTGGCGAGCGCGCGCCAATGGCCGTAGATCCTGGCCGGCCCGCGGTAGGAGCCGAATCCCTCCTGCCTGCCGGCAGGTCTGCGACCCAGGCCCGTAGGGCCTGCCGCGCGGATCGCCGGTGCGACCGGCTCCTACCCCTGACGAGGACTCGGACGAGGACCCGGCCAGGAGATGCGGCCTGCCTGCCGGCAGGGCGGTTGCGCGGGCGCAGCAGATTCGTGGTGAGAAATGCGGGCTAGAGCTCGATGATGACGGCTGTCGGGGTGCCGTCCTTCACCTCGACCTGTTTCCAGTCCTGCACGGTGCCGTTCTGCCAGACACGCACGAGGTGATCGCCCGCAGGTACATCGCGGATGGCGAAGGTGCCGCCGGCAGCGGTCACCGCCGCGTAGGGGTGATCGAAGATCACGACGTAGGCGACCTCCTGCGGATGGCGGTCACACAGCACCTCGATAAAGCCGGTATCGTCCCGGTACCGGTGGTACCGCTTGATCGGCCGTCGCACCTCGGTGCCGGCCTGGGGCAACGCGATGTTGTACAGGGTCGCGCCGAGCTGCAGGGGACGGTCCGAGATCGCCTTCTGGTAGCCGAGCCGCAGGTGCAGGTGGATATTGTGCAGCGTGTCGTCCTCGTTGCGCAGGACGTAATCGTTGCCCACGAAGCCGATGCTCACCTGCGGCTCGAAGGCGCCACCCGGGACATGGGTGAGCACGGTGTCGACGTGCGGCACCTTGCCGCCTGCGAGCCCCTCGATCCACACGACGGCCGGGCCGGCGTCGCCCTTGCCGACGACGCGCCCGCGCAGCTCGCCCGCCCCCGCCACCTGGCCGGCAAGCAGGATGAGCAGCGCCGCAAGAATCCACCGTGAACCCGTTGCTCGGTCGTACCGCATCTCGTCGCCTCCTACACCGGATTGAAGGGTTTTGGCATCTCTCATCTCATGGTCCGTCGCCCGGGCGCGCCTTCACACCAGCCGATCCTCCGCGATGCGCCGTCGCAAGAGGAGGTAGCTCAGGGTCAGGGGGAGCACGATCCACAGGACCAGCATCCCGAACAGCATCCCGGCCGGCATTCCCGACTCCACCACCGATGCCAACCCCATGGACGAGGCGGCGGATCCGATCCAGTGAAGGCACAGCAGCCGGTAGACATCGGCCGGGTTCGCCAGCAGCAGGGCGCCGAACAGGGCTGCGGGGACCTTCCCGGCCGACACGATAAGCAGCCCCACCAGGAGCAGATCGAAGACAAAGACCGCGAACAGCCACACGAAGATCGACGAGGCGATCGCCCGGCCCCGTTCCCTGGCGAGCAGCGAGACGAGAAACGACAGCGCCAGGAAGGCGCCACCGAGCAGGAGGGCGAGGAGGATCAGGGCCAGGTATTCGCCGACCGCCACGCCGAGCCACAGGCTCGTGACCACCCCGGCGATCGCCAGGCCCGATCCGACCGCGATCGCCAGGGCGAGGGCGAAGCCGAGGAAGGTGCCGGCAAAGTACGCCCCGACAGAGAGGGGCTGGACGAGGATGAGGTCGAGAGTGCCGCGCTGCTGCTCGTCGATGATCGCCCCGCACCCGAGGATCATGGCGATGAGCGGCACTAGGTAGACGGCCAGGTTCATGAGGCTCGCCATGGCGGCACCACCCCCCTTGCCGCCCACCACGCCCACCGGGGCCGCCCCGAACAAGGCGATCGCCAGGGCAGACACGCACAGCAGGGCGGAGACCGTCCATACCCACCGATTGCGCAGGCGGTCGGTGAGCTCCTTGCGGGCGATGGTGAGGATGGGGTGGGTCTTCATGGGATGCAGTGGTTAGGGGTTGGGAATTGGGGGGTGGGTGATGGGAGGGTGGATGGCCGCTGCCGCAGCCAGTGGATTCTTTCGTTGGTGGCGTCCATCGGCATTCTTGTCAGCCCGCAGGGCTGTCCTTTCCCTCATCCCCCAATCCCCATCCCGCATCCACTTCGTTGGACTCCCCCTCGAAATACAGCTCCTCCAGGCTCGGCTCCTCGATGTGCAGGTGGTGGATCGCGCCCCGATAGGGCCCGAGGCCCGCGAGGAAGGCGACCTTGTCCGCCTGCGGCACCTCGGCCACCCATGCCCCCTGGTGCTGCACCACCGTGGCGGCGCCCAGCCCAGAGAGGGTGGCCGCGAGGCTGCCGTTGGCGGATTCCGAGGGGTAGACGTGGACCCGCACCGGCGGGTGGAGGTCGCGGCTCAGCTCCTCCACCGTGCCCAGGGCCCGCACCCCTCCCTCGCCGAGCACGCAGATCCGGTCCACCCGGTGGCAGCACTCGGTGAGCATGTGGGAGGACATCACCACCGTCTCCGTGCGGCCCGCGGTGAGCAGCGCGAAGAAGTCCCGCACCCCTTGCGGATCGAGCCCCTCGATCGGCTCGTCGGCGATCATGACCTGGGGGTCCCCCAGGAGGGCCTGGGCCAGGTTGAGCCGCTGGCGCATCCCCTTGGAGTAGCCCTGCACCGCCCGGTCGGCCGCCTCCGCCAGACCGACTCGCTCCAGGAGGGGTGAGATCGCTGCACCGTCCACCCCTCGCAGGCGGGCGAAGTACTGGAGGGTCTCGCGGCCGGTGAGATGGTCATAAAAGGCGATGCGCTCGGGCATGAAGCCGAGGGTGGTGCGGAAGGCGAGCCACGCCGCGGCGTCCGGTGGCCGGCCGTCGAGAAGGAGCCTGCCGCTGGTGGGGCGGGTGAGGCCGAGCAGCAGTCGGATCAGGGTCGACTTGCCCGAGCCGTTGTGGCCGAACAGCCCCAGCCACTCCCCGCGCCGGACCTCGAGGTCGATGGAGCGCAGGGCGTGGTGCTCCCCGAACCGTTTGGAGACCCCTTCGAGACGGATCATGGCGGGCTCCCGAGTGACGATGCCGTGCTTCGCACGATCAAACTCGATCGAGTGCGTGGGATGGCGGGCTGGGGGGTGAGGGTGAGGGTGCGGATGGCCGCGAACGCGGCCAGATGATTCGTTCGTGGATGACGTCCATTGGCATCTGTGGCGGCCCGCAGGGCCGTCCTTTCCCCCATCCCCCAATCCCCACCCCGCATCCCGACCGTCATAGGCTATTCCCTCGCATCTTCACAGAACCCGCCACTACCGCTCCCCCGGGATGTGGGGCAGCTTGGAGAGGTCGCCGTAGTACGCGTGTGACGCCACGGGGTAGCGGTCGAGGGCCGACTGCCACTCCGGGTGGTCCAGGCCGATCCGCGGGGCGTGGTCCATCCCCTTGGGGACGGCGATCACCGGGAACTCACGCTCCGCCGCCGCCAGGAGCTGAAACGCCGGGCTGGTGAGGAGGAACCTAGCCGCCGGGTACTTCCACAGCAGGGTGTCCACCAGGGTGTTGGAGAGGTATGGGGCGTCGCCCCGGCCGTTGCCGTCCAGGTCCCAGCCGGCGTAGTCGCTCCAGTAGTTGCCGTCCCAGGACTGGTCGCGGGCGGCGACGAACTTCACCTGGATCTGGTTGTCGACGAAGGCATTGTCCGCGACCTCGTTGTCCTCGGAGCCACCCCAGTAGTGCATCCCGAGATGGTTGCGCGCCACCAGGTTGTGGCGGATCTGGTTGTAGAGCGAGTTGTAGACGAACAGGCCTTTGGTGTTGGCGATGATCCGGTTGTCCTCCGCGACGCTGCGCGTCACCTGCACCAGGAGGATGCCGTGGGTTCGGTTGTCATAGAGGGTGTTGCGGCGCGCCTCGATCCGCTTGGAGAACATCAGGGCGAGCCCGACGAGGTTCTCGGAGGCAATGTTGTCGTCGTAGGTGCTGCCGTCGCACCACATGGTGTGCACCGAGTAGCGCGAGCGCCGGATGGTGTTGCCCACCACCCGGCAGTCGTGGCTCAGCTCCATGTAGATGCCGTCGCGGCTGTCGAGGACGGTGTTGTCCCGGACCACCGCACCCGTCACGTCCCACAGGTGGATGCCGTCGCCGCGGTCATTGCTGGGCAGCTCGCGCCGCCCGGCGATGCGGTTGCCGATGAGGGTGGGATGGTCGCTGCCGTGGATCCAGATCCCGAACCAGCACCCCTCGATCCGGTTGTGCAGCAGGCGAACGTTGGCCGCCTCCTGGGCCACCCAGATGCCCGCATCGGAGCTCTCCGGATCGCTGCCGCTGCCACGCAGGGTGAGCCCCTCCACGGTGACCTCCGGTGCGCGGACCGCCACCACGTGGCCGTGGCCGCCGCCATCGATGATCGCCCCCTCGACACCGGTCAGGGTGAGACGCTTGTCGATTACGATGCCGCCGAGGTAGACCCCGGCGGCGAGTTGGATCGTGTCCCCGTCGGTGCTCGCGGCGATGGTCTCGGGAAGGGAAGGTCCCTCCGGCGTCACCGTCCAGGTGTGGGCCGCCGCGGAGGACGCCGTCACGAGGAGGCCGATCACCAGCAGCGCGGCCATCCGGCGCGGTGCGCGGCCCTCCTTGCGGGCGAGGATCAGCTCGGGGCAAAGGGTCACGTCTTCACCGGTGTTCTGGCAATCCCAGCATTGCAGGCACTCGTGATAGTCGATGCGCCCGGTGTCACGGGCGATCGCCTTGGGCTCGCACCCCTTGTAGCAGATCTTGCAGGTGGCGCACTGCTCGTAGCGCTTCAGGGGCAGGAAGGGCTTGAGCGAGGGAATGGCCAGGGCCCCGCCCAGGGGACAGAGGAAACGGCAGAAGCCACGGTACACCACCATGGACGCGAGGGTGACGACGGCGAAGTAGGCGACGAAGTGGGAGGGGCGCGCCAGGTGGAGGATGAAGGTCTTGAACGGCTCCACCTCGTCGAGCATCTCCGCCAGGGGCAGGTTGACCAGGGCGACGGCAAAGATCACCAGGAAGAAGGCATACTTGCCGTAGCGCAGGTACGGCGGGTCCCAGCGGTCGATGCGCCGCTGCAGCCGGCGCGGCGCGACCTTGTGCCACAGGGAGGCGAGGAGCTCCAAGAGGGCCCCATAGGGACACAGCCAGCCACAGAAGAAGCCGCGCCCCCAGAGGGGCAGGGAGAGGAGGATGGCGATCCAGAACAGGAAGATCAGGGGCTCGGAGAGGAAGACCTCACACGGGAACTTGCCGTGTACCGCCGAGTTGGCCGGGGTGAGGATCTGGGTGGTGGAGGGCTGTGCCTTGAGCAGCCATCCAACCCACCCCACGGCCACCACCGCCACCGCCCGGTGGATCCACTTGCGGTAGGGCAGGAGGCGGGGCCGTAGGAGAAACAGCACCGCCACGCCGCTGAGGAACAGGCCGAAGGCGGCCGCCGTGCCGCGGATCTCCCGCCAGCGGCTCACCCAGAACGGCACCTCTTCTTCGACAAAGGCCGCCGGCAGGGCGTAGTCGCCGAGGAAGGTGGCGTATTCCTTCCGGTCCCCCACCCGGTACGGCAAGGTGAGGTGAAAGGTGAACGGCCGGGTCGGATCAAACGCGGGGTTCTTCAAAAAGAAGATCCCTCCCTCACGAAACGCGGGACCGCCGTCGACCTCCAGGTCGGTGTGGTTGAGGTAGTCGAGGTCCTGGAAGACGAACAGGTCGCCGCCCTGCTCCAGGGAGAACCGGTCGAAGATCCCGCCGCGGGCGAAGCCCGCCCCCTTGAACGAGGCGCTGCCGGAGGCGGCGATGAACAGGGCGCAGCCGCCCTGCCCCTGGAGGCGCTCCTGGACGATCTGGTAATAGCGCTCCCCCAGGAGGTTCTGGCCGATCGCCGCCGGATCGAGGACGGCGAAGTGCAGGTCGAGGGCCGGCCCGTCACCCTCTTGATGAAGCGCCTCCGGCTGCACCACTAGCCGGCCCAAGGCGCCGCGCTTTACCAGGGCCGCCCAGTCGAGGGGCTGGAAGACCATCGACGGCAGGCGGTTGCGGATCTCCGCCGCCTGCACGATCCCCACCGCCCGGCCCACCTTGCGTCCCGCCGCGAGGATGGTCGCATTCTCCGCCATCGCCGTGACCGTGGCCCCGCTGATGCCGTCGACGGCGACGTACCCCGGCTTCGGGGTATTGCTGATGATGATCCGGTCGCGGATATCCCGGCCCGGGTACTGGGCGACGAAGTCGTGGATCACCTTCTCGTCCAGGCCGATCAGGACGATGGGCTCCGAGTGGTGGACGATCTTGACGCCGGTGATCTTCCCCGCCGCATCCAGCCCCACCAGGGTGTTGAGGGTGTGGCCCGAGTACCCCGGCACCTCGACCAGGTCGTCGGTGAGAAAGACGTAGCCGATGGGATCATCACCCCTCCCACGCGCCTCCCAGTAGGTGTCCTGGCGGACGACGTTGGCGGCGCCAGGCAGAACGTCCGCTGGCGCGTACTCGTAGCTCTTTTCCCCAAAAAGCATCTGTGCGTGGACCGACGGGGCCAGGGGCTGGGCGACGGCGATCAGCCACGAGAGCAACGCAAAGGCGCCAAGGCGCAAGGGCGTGACGACATTCAAGGGATTCAATGCAACACGTGGGGCTCTCTGGTGAATCTCCGGTCCACGGAGGAACTGCCAGCGGCCGGGGTTCGATGGTCGCTGGCCACGGGTCGCCCGCGGTGACCCCCGCATCTCACGCCTTCGCCTTCACCAATAGCCGCAGGCGCATCTCCAGATGGAGCGCATGACAGAAGTTGGTGCAATAGATCCAGTGCAGCCCCGGTTTGTCGGCGACGAAGGTCACGGACCGGGTCTGGAAGGGGCCCACGACGAAGTTGATGCCGTAGTTCGAGATGCAGAAGCCGTGGGAGAGGTCGGGGATCTCATCGTGGTTGGTGACGATGAAGGTCACCTCGTCTCCCTCGTCGACCTCGATCGCTTGCATGCCATAGACCGGCGCGTTGGCGGTGAGATGGACGGTGACTTTGTTACCGCTGCGCTCGATGGCGTTTTTGTGCACCGCCAGGGGGTGCTCATCCATGTCCACCCGGTCTCGGACGTGGGGCTCGACGATGTCGCGGCGCACGATGATGCAGTCGTGGGGCTCGATGTAGGACGGTTCGTCCTCCAGCAGTCGCATCTTGTCGCCGGAGATGTCCACGAGCTGGTCGTTCTCCGGCTTCAGCGGCCCGACATTGAGGAAGCGGTCCTTGGAGATCTTGTTCAAGGAGACCAGGAAGTTGCCGTCCGCCTCCTTGGTCTCGGCCATCGACGCCATGGTGTGGCCCACCTGGTAGTGGATGTCGAGGCGATCGACGACCGCGGTGTCTCCCTCCTTGGGATGCCGGTAGAGATCGATCGCCTTCTGGATGTTCCACTTCACGATCTGACTGTCGATGAACAGCGAGGTATAGGCATTGCCACGACCGTCGAAGGTGGTGTGGAGTGGTCCGAGGCCGATCTCCGGCTCCGCCACGATGGTGTCCTTGGGCTGGATCTTGCCGGCGAAGGCGTCCGCCAGCTTGTCGATGGCGACCACGGTGGCGGTCGGCGAGACCTTGCCGGAGCAGACCGCGTACTTGCCGTCGGGACTCACGTTCACCCCGTGGGGGTTCTTGGGTACCGGGATGTAGAGGGCGTAGGGAGAGCCCGGCTTGCCGTCGAGCATCTGGATGCCGTCCACCACCTGGTAATCCTTCTTCTTCAGCCCCTCCTTGATCGCATCCCAGTTGAACACCACGAGCCAGTCGCGGTCCTTGGCGAGCATCTCGGAGATGGTCGCCCCGCCCTCGGAGTTGTAGGAGGTGGCGAAGGAGTAGTGCCCCTGGTAGTCGGTAGCGGCGAGGTCGAGGTTGCACGGCACCATGACCTGGCAAATGATCTTCATGTCGTGGGCATCGACCACGGTATGCACGCCGCCGTAGCCGGCGGCGTCACGCATATCGCCCTTGCCGTCGTTGTTCAGCGGGCTGCGGAACTCGCTGTTGATGATCACCCAGTCGGTCTGGGGGTAACGCTGCGGGAAGATCCCGTGGGTCCCCTGGGAGTGGGGGATAGAGATGATCGACTCGGTCTCCATGAGGTCGAGGCGAATACGCGCCAGGCGATTGTTCGCCTTGTCGTTGATCCATAAGTACTGGCCGTCGTACGTGCCGTCCTTGTACGAGGCGTGGGCGTGGTGGGTGTCGCCGACCACCAGGCCGCCCAGCATCGCCTTGCTCTCGTTGGTGATCCCCCAACCGCTGCCGGAGTCGACGTTGAACACCGGGACACGCTTGAGCAGGCGCATCGACGGTAGCCCGATCACCCGCACCTCGCCGGAGTGGCCGCCGCTGAAGAAGCCATAGTAGTCGTCCAGCTCACCGGGGTGGACCTCGGTGCGCAAGGCAGTCTTCTTGGCCTCCACCAGGGTAGGGAAAAAGGCGGAGCCGGCGATCAGCGTCCCGCCCACGCCGGCGAGGACCAACACCAATAACGCGGCCCGGCCGACACGGCGACCTTGGCTCGATCGATCGTCAAACATGGTGTATCTCCTTGGGGTTCGATTGGGGAAACCGTTGGCTCGCGTGCGGCCTACCGCTGGGCCATCGCCGAGCCGCCCTTCATCAGCTCTAGGCAGTACGAGACGATGTCCCAGCGCTGCTCCTCGCTCAGCGATTCCTCGTAGGAGGGCATGGGCGTGCCGTCGAGGCCGGTCACGAAGGTGCGGTAGATGTCCTTGGGCCCGGTTCCCCCCTTGAGGGCGCCGGAGGTGAAGTCGAAGGGCAGGATCTTGTCGCCCCACGCGTCCTGGAGCTCGTTGGCAGACGGACCATCGCCGCGGCCGCCGGTGCCGTGGCACTTGTCACAGCCCACCACGGTAAAGAGCTTCCGGCCCCGATCGACGGAGACGCCGGTGCCAACATAGCTCGGTACCTTGCCGACCGTGATCGGCGTGCCGGGCTCTTCCTCCTGCCACCGCTTGGAGAACGTCTTGAGGTAAGCGATGACCGCTTTGCGTTCCTCCAGGGAGACGTCTTCATGGGACGGCATCCCGGACCGGGGAATCCCCTCGGTGATGATCTTCATCAGATCGTCGTCCGTGGGCAGGTAGCCGGTAGGCGTAGTGCGGAACTTGAACAGCCCGGCGGTGAAGTCTCGCGGGTAGGTGTAGACCACGATGCCCTCCTGCTGAGCACGGTGGATGATGCCGGTAAGGCCTTTGCCATCCCCTTTGTCGCCGTGACAGAGGACGCAGTAGCTGGCGAAGACCTGTTTACCCAGCTCCAAGGTCTGGCGATCGGCAGCCGCCGAGCCCGTGGGCGTCAAGCCCACCGACACCGCCGCGAAAAGCGCTAAAAGGATACCCGCTGCCTCGCTCATGATTGCTGCTCCTCTGTGGGTGAAGAACACCTATCTACCGGTCTTACCGCCGATCTGCGCTCCCCATCCTCCGCCCGACAGGTCAAACCGACCGCACGGCGACGGACAGCCAATTCCAAATAGGAACATCTTTATTTTCTTGATCGATACCCTGCATGAGGCCGGACGCTCACACCCCGCCACGGCCGAGTATTTTCAGACCAAATTATCTTCTTTCACTGCAAAAAAAGGCACTACGCAGAATCGGTCAGCCGCAATCCTTGTTGCCCCATCTCGCTGGAGACTTCCGCCACCGAGGTGTTCTCGAAGATGTCTTTCATCCGCTGTTTCACGAGGCGCCACTGGGGATGCAACGGGCAGGGGCGATCGTCCCCGCAATAGTCGAGCCCGAGGACGCATCGGTCAAAAAGATCGGGACCATCGATGGCCAGGATCACCTCGCCCAGGGCGATGACTTCGGGAGGACGGGCGAGGGCCACGCCGCCCTTCGGACCTCGGTTGGAGATCAGGATGTTGTTCTGGGTCAGGGCCTGGAGCGTCTTGGTCAAGAAGTGGAACGAGATGCCGAGGGTTTCCGAGATTTCGAGGATGGGAATGAACTCGCCTCGATCCCGCGCCGCGATGTAGAGCACCGCGCGTAGGGCGTAGTTACAACCCTTGGACAGAACCATACCCTCTCTCGGGAGCGACCTCTTATTTTCGGATGACGATGTCTTAAATACCAAAACGGCGTCCGCCACGTCAACACCAAAACCCAGGTCGGCCTGTGCTCCCCTCCGCGACCAGCGGCATCTCTACCGTTCGCCCGGACTCCCGTTCTCGCGATCCGTCCAGGACTACCCGGCCGACGCCGTGCCTGCGATCCGGTCGTAATAGCGGCCGCGGTAGAGGAGGCGGGCCGGGCCGTGGTCGTGGAAGCCGGTGCGATCGTGGAGGACGTTGTTGCAGATCAGGCCCTGACCCGGCGCCAGGGTCGCCCGGAAGAGGTACGGCGCCCCGGGGGCCATCAGCGATTCGAGGAAGGCGACTGCAGCATGTACGGTCGCGTCATCCTGCCACACGATGTTGCGTTTCCGGGCCGTGTAGCGCATCTGCAGGGTGGCCGTTTCCGGGTCGACCCAGAAGACCGGGCCACTGCGGTCCGGCCGCAGGACGCGCGGATCGTCCAGGTTGCCGGGGATGGTCATGGCGTCGCTCACCATGAGGGCCGCTACGTACTCCGGGTGCGCGTCCCGCAACTGGATGTAGGCCATCTCGTGGTCGAGTAGACCGCTCTCTCCACCGTCCGCGGCCGGGACCACGCAGTGCATCAGCATGGCGCGGATCTGGCGGTCCGGCCGGTTGTAATAACCGTCCGTGTGCCAGCGGATGGGACGGTTGGAGTACG
>DASWHD010000106.1:0-24082 GCA_036393335.1 bacterium | reverse complement strand
CTACCCGTAGGTTGCCGGAAGGCACGGCCATGAAACGGACCCTGCGCCGCGACATCCACCCCCAGCCCGACGACACGACCTGCGGCCCGAGCCACCTGCGCGCGGTGGATCGCTACTGGGGCGACGAGATCCCCCTCGCACAGGTCATCGCGACCACCAGACGCCTGCCCACGGGGGGGACCCTCGGGGTGATCCTGGCGAACCACGCCCTGGAGCCGCAGCCGGCGGCAGTCTCCGGCAGTGGCGGCCAGACAAAGTTATGAGCGCCCTGCCGTGGCTCCTGTTCGCCGGGGTGCTCACTGGCCTCCTCCTCCTGGATCTGGGCGTCTTCCACCGCCGGCCCCACGTCATCTCCACCAAGGAGGCCCTGGGCTGGACGCTCTTCTGGGTCTCCCTGGCCCTGTTCTTCAATGCCTGCGTCTACCTCCTCTACGACCACCAATGGTTGGGGCTGGGGGTCGAGGTGGGCCGGCCGATGGCCGGCCGGGAGGCGGCCCTCAAGTTCCTCGCCGCCTACCTGGTGGAGAAGTCCCTGAGCCTCGACAACATCTTCGTCATCGCCCTGATCTTTTCCTACTTCGGGGTGCCGGCCATCCTCCAACACCGGGTGCTCTTCTGGGGGGTGGCGGGGGCGCTGGTCATGCGCGGGGTGATGATCGCCGCGGGGATCGCCCTGATCGAGCGTTTCCAGTGGCTGGTCTACCTGTTCGGCGCGTTGCTCATCGTCACCGCGGTGAAGATGCTGGTGGTCCGCCACGACAACCTGGAGCCTGGCCGCAATCCCGTGGTGCGAATCCTGCGCCGCTGGCTGCCGGTGACGGACGAGTACCACGACGACCGCCTGCTGGTGCAAACGGCGGGACGCTGGCACGCGACCCCGCTGCTCCTCGCCCTGGTCATGGTGGAGACCGCCGACCTGCTGTTTGCCGTCGACTCCATCCCGGCGGTGCTGGCCATCACTCTCGACCCCTTCCTGGTGTTCACCTCGAACGCCTTCGCCATCCTCGGGTTGCGCTCCCTGTACTTCGCCCTGGCGGCGGTGATGGGGCGGCTGCGCTACCTGAAGATCAGCCTGGTCTTCATCCTGGCCTTCGTCGGCGTGAAGATGATCCTCAGCCATCACTACCCGGTGCCGGTCCCCCTCTCCTTGGCGATCATCGCCGGCATCCTGACCGTCGGCGTCGTCGCCTCCTGGATGGCGGGGGCGCGGGATCCGGCGTCCCTGGTGTCGCCCCTAGAAGCGGAGTTGGAGGAGCTGGCACGGCTCAGCTACCAGAAGGCCCGCCGCCTGGCCATCCTCATGATCGGCTCCACCCTCCTGGTGGGCGGCGCCGCCCTGCTGCTGCTGCCGGGGCCGGGCCTGCTCGTGATCGCCATCGGCCTCGCCATCCTGGCCACCGAGTTCGTCTGGGCGCGGAGATGGCTCAAGCGGCTGCGCGACAATCTGGGAGAGGTGTCCAATGAGGCCCGGAAGTTCTTCCGCTTCTCCCGGCGGTCATGAGGGGGTTCGCCGCCCGGCGGTTCGTCGTGACGGTGGACGGCCGTGAAAGAGCCTGCGCCGGGCACGGGCTTCGACCCCCGATGACGCAACCACGCACGTCACTCCCCCGTCACGTGTCGAGGATCACCCGTTCGGTCAGTACATCCTCCATCGGCCCTCCCCCTCGGTGTCCTCGGTGATCTCTGTGGCGAACAAATGGTCCGGGTCGTTGGCCACAGAGGGCACCGAGATCACAGAGAGATTGCCGCAAGTGAGAACCGGGGAATCGCTTCGTGGCGCAACGCTTTACTCATGGAGTTCTTAATGTGTCCCTGTGTCTCCCGCTGGACTCATCTGCGGTTCCCCACCTTGATTCGCCAACACCCGTGAGCTATCACTCCCCCGGCCGCTGCGCTCGGTCGCCCGGCATCTGGGACGATGGGTAATACGAACGGGGGTGCACACCCTCCACACCGGGTGCCGGAAGGCATGGCGATGAAACAGACGCTGCGCCTCGACATCCTCCCCCAGCCCGACGACACCACGTGTGGTCCCACCTGCCTGCACGCGGTGTATCGCTACTGGGGCGACGAGATCCCCCTCGCGCAGGTCATCGCCACCACCAGGCGCCTGCCCACGGGGGGGACCCTCGGGGTGATCCTGGCGAACCACGCCCTGGAGCGTGGCTATCGCGTGACGGTCTACACCTACAATCTCCAGGTCTTCGATCCCACCTGGTTCGATCCCGGGGTGCCCGACATGCGCGCGCGTATCGAGCGCCAGCTCGAATTCAAGAAGTCGCGCCGCCTGCATGCGGCGGCCCACGCCTACATGCGGTTCCTCGACAACGGCGGTGAGCTGCGCTTCGCGGACCTCTCCGAGGGCCTGCTGCACAGCTACCTGCGCCGCTCGATCCCGATCCTCACCGGTCTCAGCGCGACCTTTCTCTACCGGGAACCGCGCGAGTATGGACCGAACGATGAGTCCGACGACCTGCGCGGCGAGCCGGTGGGCCACTTCGTTGTGCTGTGCGGCTACGACAAGGGGCGGCGCAAGGTGCGCATCGCCGATCCGCACGCCACCAACCCGGTCGCCCCCTCGCAGCTCTACGAGGTAGACACCGACCGCCTCATCAGTGCCATTCTCCTGGGCACCCTGACCTATGACGGCAACCTGTTGATCCTCGAGCCGCGCTGAGCGTGACAGCCGGGGGTTGGAGCCACCATGGACACGCTCATCGTCGTGAGTAACCCGGCAAGCTGGCCGTTCGACACCCCTGGCGTCGAACTGGTCAAGGCGTGGGACTACCTCACCAACTCGGCCTACTTCGACCGGCGCGGCTGCAAGGTCTTCAACCTGTGCCGCTCCTACGCCTATCAGAGCCAGGGCTACTACGTCTCGCTGCTGGCCGAGGCGCGCGGCCAGCGCTGCCTGCCGACGGTGGCGACGATTCAGGACCTCAAATCGACCAGCATCATCCGCGTCGCCTCCGAAGACCTGGACGAGCTGATCCAGAAGAGCCTCCACCACCTCAAGTCCGACCAGTTCGAGATCAGCATCTACTTTGGCCGCAACCTGGCCCACGCCTACGATGCCCTGGCGCAGCGCATCTTCAATCTCTACCCGGCACCGCTGCTGCGCGTCTACTTCTCCTACAAGGAGCGCTGGCAGCTGCGCAACATCAACCTCCTGTCGGGCAATGACGTCCCGGGCTCGCACCGCGACTTCGTGGCCACGGTGGCCAATGACTGGTTCGCGCGCCGCCGCATGCCCGGGCGCAAGACCGGCACGTCGCGCTTCGACCTCGCGATCCTGCACGATCCGAATGAGGCGGAACCGCCCTCCGATTCCCGGGCCCTGGAGCGCTTCGTCAAGGCGGCGCGCGCCCTGGGGGTGAGCACCGAGCTGATCCGCAAGGAGGACTACGGCCGCATCGGCGAGTTCGACGCCCTGTTCATCCGCGAGACCACCCGGGTCAACCACCACACCTACCGCTTCGCCCGCCGCGCCTACGCCGAGGGGCTGGTGGTGATCGACGATCCGGAGTCGATCCTGCGCTGCACCAACAAGGTGTTCCTCGCCGAGCTCCTCGCCAAGAAGGGGATTTCTACCCCGCGCACCGTGATCCTCCACGAGCAGAACGTCGAGGAGGTGGGGCGCGAGCTCGGCTTCCCGGTGATCCTGAAACGCCCGGACAGCGCCGCCTCCCAAGGGGTGGTCAAGGTGGCGGACGCCGAGGCCCTGATCACCCAGGCGCGCGAGTTCCTCAACGACTCCGACCTGCTCATCGCCCAGGAGTTCGTGCCGACGCCGTTCGACTGGCGCATCGGCATCCTCGATGGGGTACCCCTCTACGCCTGTAAGTACCACATGGCCCACGACCACTGGCAGATCATCAACTGGACCGGCAGCGGCGGCCACCGTTACGGGCGGGTGGAGACCCTGCCGGTGGAGATCGCGCCGCGGCGCGTGGTACGCACCGCGCTGCGCGCCGCCAAGCTGATCGGCGACGGCCTGTACGGCGTCGACCTCAAGGAGGTGGGTAGCAAGTGCCAGGTGATCGAGGTGAACGACAACCCGACCATCCAGTCGGGCTGCGAGGACCGGGTGCTCGGTGACCAGCTCTACGACGCGATCCTCGGCGTCTTCGTGCGCCGCATGGAGAGCCGACGCCAGCGTCACACCCCGTGGTGACAGGGATCACCGCCCTCTGGCACCGAGGAGACCATGGCTGATCACGAACCGCATGACTCGGGGGCAGCCCCGCCGCTCCACCTCTTCCAGGGCTTCGGGATCGAGATCGAGTACATGATCGTCGCGCGGGCAACCCTCGATGTCCTGCCGGTGTGTGACGAGGTGCTGCGCGCCGTGGCCGGCGAATACGTCTCGGACGTCGCGGGGGACGACATCGCGTGGTCCAACGAGCTGGTGCTGCACGTCATCGAGATCAAGACCGCCGGACCGGCACCCGGGCTGGCGGGGCTAGCGGCGAAGTTCCACCGCGACCTCTTGACCATCAATGGCCTGCTCGCGGCCCACGGCGGCCGACTCATGCCGTCGGCCATGCACCCGTGGATGGATCCCCTGCGCGAGACGCGCCTCTGGCCCCATGACTACAGCCCGGTCTACGAGGCCTTCAACCGGGTCTTCGACTGTCGCGGCCACGGCTGGGCCAACCTGCAGAGCGTGCATGTCAACCTGCCGTTCGCCGGCGACGACGAGTTCGGCCGTCTCCATGCGGCGATCCGCCTGATCCTCCCGATCCTACCCGCTATCGCGGCCAGCTCGCCCATGGCCGATGGCCGCCTCACCGGCCACCTCGACACCCGCCTCGACACCTACCGCGGCAACGCCCGCAAGGTGCCGTCGGTGAGCGGCCGGGTGATCCCCGAGCCAGTCTTCACCCGGGCCGCCTACCACGCGCAGATCCTCGCCCGCATCTACGCCGACATCTCGCCCCTCGACCCGGAGGGCATCCTCCAGCACGAGTGGCTCAACGCCCGCGGCGCCATCGCCCGCTTCGATCGCGACGCCATCGAGATCCGCCTCCTCGACACCCAGGAGTGTGCGACGGCGGACCTCGCTGTAGCGGCGGCGGTGGTCGCGGCGGTGCGTGCCTTGGTGGACGAGAGATGGTGTCCGTTCGACACTCAGCGCGGTTTCGCGGTCGATCCGCTGGACGTCATCCTGCACGCGACGACGCATCACGCGGAGGCCGCGATTATCGATGACCGCGTGTACCTTGCAGCGTTCGGGATGAACAGCCGACGGTGCACCGCGGGCGAGCTGTGGTCGCACCTCGTCGCGAGTTGCCTGCCGGCGACCGCACGGGGCAACGCCGAGTGGCAGGCCACCCTCGCCCACATCGCCCGCCAGGGGACCCTCGCCCGGCGCATCGCCCGGCGCGTCGGCCCAGCGCCCACCCGTGGGGGCCTCGTCGAAGTCTACGGTGAGCTGTGCGACTGTCTCGACAACGACACCCTCTTCGAGGGCGGCAACGATGGCGGGTCTCATCCATAGCACCGGCGGGCCGCTGCCCCTGGTCATCACCTGCGAGCACGGTGGAGACCGGGTGCCGCACCGTTACGCCGCGCAGTTCGCACGCCACGCGGCGCTGGTCCGCAGCCACCGGGGCCACGACCTGGGCGCGCTGAAGATCGCCCAGGCCCTGGCGCGCCGATTCCGCGCCCCCCTGGAGTACGCGACCACCAGCCGCCTGCTGATCGACCTCAACCGCTCCCTACACCACCGCGACCTGTTCTCCGAGATCACCCGCGGTCTGCCCACCGCCGAGCAACAACGCATTGTCGAACACCACTGGCGCCCCTTCCGCGACCGCGTCGCGGACCAGATCACCACGACCATCGCGGCCCACGGTGTCGTCTGCCACCTCTCCGTCCATACCTTCGTCCCGGTCAGGGACGGCACCACTCGCCGCACCGATATCGGTCTCCTCTACGATCCCGCCCGCCCCGGCGAGCGCGCCCTGGCCGGCCGCTGGCGCGCCGCCCTGCGCGCCCTGCGCCCCGACCTCACCCTGCACCGCAACGCCCCCTACCGCGGCGTGGCCGACGGCCACACCACCGCCCTCCGCCGCCTCCACCCACCGGAGCGCTACCTCGGCATCGAGCTGGAGGTCAACCAACGCTTCGCCTCCCTACCGTCGCAGAAATGGCAGGCGCTCATCCACGCCCTGGCGACCACCCTCGCCACGGCGCGCCACGAGCTCGGGTAACGCAGAACGCCAGAATCGCGGCGTTCGGCAAGGCCTTCACGCAACCTGCCTGTCGCCTTTGCTCAGCAAGGTAGAATCTCTCGTAGCCTGTATTTCTCACCGGGAATCGTCGCGAGCCCGTGCCAATGACCGTAGATCCTGGCTGGCCCGCGGTAGGAGCCGATTCTATCGGCGACCCCATGTGGCAGATCGCCGAAGGGATTCGGCTCCTACCCCGGACGAGGACCCGGCCAGGAGATGCGGGCAGTTGCGCGGGCGGAGCAGATTCGTGGTGAGAAATGCGGGCTAGGCAATGGTCGTGCGCGACGCCGCAAGCCCGTGGTCCACGACGCGGCTACTCGATCACCATCACGGCGCAGCCCTTGGCGCCGTGGAGGATCTTGTTGGACGTGGAGCCGAGGAGGAACTCCTCCCGCTTGGACAGGCCGCGGCGGCCGACGACGATGGTGCAACCTTGCAGCCACTCCTGGACCCCGAGGATCGCGTCGGCGATCGACGGCGCCTGGACCACCTCGATCAGGATGTCCACCTGCCCCTCCGGCACCCCGCCTTCGGCAAGGAGGCGGCGGTAACCCTCGAGGGCATCGCGGGCCTGGGCCTCCCGCTCCGCCACCCACGCGCGGTGCTCCGCCTCGCTGGCGAAGTGGCCCGCCGCGGGCTCCAGGACGATGTGCAGCAGGGTGACGCGGAAGCCAGAGTAGCCGCCGAAGAAGTCGGCCACGAAGGATACGGCGCGGCGCGAGTTCTCCGAACCGTCGACCGCCACCAGGAGGTGGCGTTCCTTCAAGCCGTCGCCCGCGATGGATCGCAGGGTTGTCATGGCCGTTCCTCCTTGGGTCATGCGAGTCGCACCTCCGCGAGGTCCGCCAGGAGCTGGCCGGTGTCCTCGTAGAAGACGTCGGCCCCCTGGGAGAAGTGGCGCAGGACGTGGGCCAGGGAGTCGGCGATGTACGGATAGACCTTCTGCAGGTTGGCGACGCGGTGGTTGAAGACGATGTTCAGATCGTCCGTGGTGAGGCGCTGGAGGGCCGGAGCCTCCGTCCGGGCGAGGATCTGGGTAGTGACGTCGCCACCGCCCGCGAGAAAGATCAGGATATTCCCCAGCCCGAACAGGTCGTAGCCGAAGGGATTGGCCTCGGCGACGTAGTCGAAGTCGAAGTCGATCCAGCGCCAGGTGGCGGCCGGTGGGTCGAGGAGAATGTGGTCACGGCGGATGTCGCCGTGCTTGTACCCGTGGCGGTGCAGGAGGCCGATCGCCGCGACCAGCTCGCCGTAGACGGCCAGGAGGGCCGGAAGCTCCGCGTGGTAGTACGATTCATGGTCTCGGCAACGCTTGCTGACGTAGGCGTCGAGGCGGGCACCCGGGATGAAGTCGATGACCCGAACGGTGTTGCCCGCCGCGTCCCGCGCGGAGAAGCCCTGCATGAAGCTGGCATGGCCGCGGGTGAGGTCGAGGACCGCCGCCTCCTTGTGCGGCGAGCGCACGCAGTGGAAGGCGACGCCGCCGACCTTGGCCTCGAACGCCTCATCGAATACCAGCTTTACCACCTTGGTTTCGCCGGTGGCGAGGTCGACGGCGCGGCGGACCCAGTACTTGGGCTCGTCCTCCAGGCCGAAGCGCCCCTCGCGTTCGTAGTTGCGCATCAGGTAGGGGGTGTGGTCGAGGACCACCACGTCGTTGTAGTCGATGTGGAAGAACTCGGTGGTGTCGCGGACCACCTTGAAGCGGTGCGGGACCTGGGACTCCCCGAGCCGTGCGGCGATCAACCCGCGCAGCTCCTGGGTCGTGAACTGGGTTTCGGCCAACGTAACCACGCACACACCTCCACGTCGGGACGCTCTGACTCAATTTTACCGAGACTCCTACCTCCTGACCCCTACCCCCACTCGTCCGTGAAGCCGTTGGTGATGGGCATGCGCCGGCCGGTGCCGAAGGCCTTGGGGGTGATGCGGATGCCGGGCGCCGCCTGCTGGCGTTTGTACTCGGCACGGTCCACCAAGCGCACCACCGCGCGCACGGTGGGCTCGTCGAATCCCTGGGCGACGATCTCCTCCAGAGGCCGTTGCTCCTCCACATAGGCGTCGAGGATCGGGTCGAGGATCGCATAGTCCGGTAGGGAGTCGGTGTCCTGCTGGTGGGGGCGCAGCTCGGCGGAGGGCGGCTTGGTAAGGATCGCCGCGGGGATGACGGCCCCCCGCGACTGCTGGTTGCGCCACTCGCAGAGGCGGTAGACGAGGGTCTTGGGGACATCGGCGATCACCGCCAGACCGCCGCACATGTCGCCGTACAGGGTAGCGTAGCCCACTGCCATCTCCGACTTATTGCCGGTGGCCAGGACCAGGGCGCCGAGCTTGTTGGACAAGGCCATGAGCAGCAGGCCGCGGGCGCGCGACTGGATGTTCTCCTCGGTGACGTCGGACGGACGGCCGGCGAAGGCCGGCGCCAGAGTCTCCTGCGCGACGTCCACGAGGCCGGCGATCGGCAGGGTGTGGGAGTGGATGCCGAGGTTGGCGACCAGGGCCTCCGCGTCCGTGACGCTGCCGGCGGAGGAGATGCGGCTGGGCATGAGCACCCCGGTCACCTTGTCCGGCCCCAAGGCGTCCGCCGCGAGGGTCGCCACCAGGGCCGAGTCGATGCCACCCGACAGGGCCACCAGCACGGAGGCAAACCCATTCTTGCGGAAGTAGTCGCGCAGCCCCAGGAGGAGGGCGCGATAGATCTCCGCCGGCTCCTCGCCGTCGGGGCGCAGCACCACGGCCGGCGAGGGTGGGGGATGGCGATCCACCGCCGCCGGCAGGACGAGGGAGCGGACCGGCAGTCTCGGTACATCCGCAGGGGGCGTGCGGCGGGCGATGGCCGCCAAAGGCAGGTCTATCACCAACAGGTCCTCGGCGAAGATCGCACCGGTGGCGAGGAGCTCGCCCTCCGGTCCGGCCACGACGCTGCCGCCGTCAAATACGAGATCATCCTGTCCGCCCACCTGATTGCAGAACGCCACGTAGGTCCGGTGGACCCGGGCGCGGCGACAGATCAGCTCCTGGCGCACCCACCCCTTGCCGGCGTGGTAGGGCGAGGCGGAGATATTGACGTGCAGGCGGATACCGGCCGCCGCCTGCTCGGCGAGGGGACCGGCATCCTCCCAGATGTCCTCGCAGATCGACACGCCGAGACCGATGCCGCCGATGTCGAAGACCTGGTTGTCCCCCGAACCGGCGGCGTGGAAGTAGCGGCGCTCGTCGAAGACGTCGTAGTTCGGCAGCCAGGTCTTGCGCTGCACCGCCACGACCCGGCCCGCCGTGCAGACGAAGGCGGCGTTGTACAGCGCCTTGCTAACCTCGACGCCGCCCACCACGACCACCACTCCGGTGCTCGCCGCCGCAATCTCTTCCACGCACGCCTGGGCACGGCGCAGGAAGGCGGGCTTGAGCAGTAGGTCGCGCGGCGGGTAGCCACACACCGCCAGTTCGGGGAAGACCACCACCTGGGCGCCCCACTCCCGCGCCGCGAGTAGCCGCGCCAGGATCAGGTCGCGGTTGCGGTTCAGGTCTCCCACCGTCGGGTTGATCTGGGCGAGGGCGATGCGCAGGGGGTGGGTCATGGGGAGAAGGCTACGAGTCGCCGCCGATCAAAGGATTACCAAGCCGGTCAGAGTGTCAAGCTGCGCCCCCCTGGCCATAATCGCCGGTTTCCACCCTCCACGCGCCAACCGCCGTACGGCTGGCGCGAGGTGCGACCTCCCGCTAAGGAAGGCAGGAATCTTAAGAAGCCAGGAAGGGGGAGGCGAGCGGACGGGCGGGAGAGCAGTCGTTCCTGCCTTCCTGCCCCCTTCCTGCATTCCTTAGCGGGATTGCCAAGGGTCGAGTCGCTACCGGGAGGCGCGTTTGCCGCCACATTCGCGTTGCACCGCGCAGGTGAGACGGCATCGCCTCCACAACCCCCAGCAGCCTCGTCGCGACAACACCTTCCCGATCCCACCGCACATGAGAGCCGATGATCAGGGCCCTGGCCTTCCGCCCGGGATGTCGACGGATGATTCCGTCTGCCCCCGGGAACCCCAGCCCCAAAGACGCCTTCGCTCCGAGGTTTGATCTCGGCGACCTGCACAACCAGGTACCCCTCCCCTTTGCCGTTGCGCCGGTGCCGGCCACCATGGTATCTAGGCCGCCCTTTTCACCTTGGACATCACGATGTACGCGATCGTTGAAACCGGCGGCAAACAATACAAGGTGCAGGAAGGCGACTTCCTGCGCATCGAGAAGGTCGACGGCGCGGTCGGCACCACTCTGGAGCTGGATCAAGTGCTGTGCATCGGCGGCGGAGAGGATGTGGCCATCGGCCGCCCCTTCGTCGACGGGGCGAAGGTGAAGTGTGAGATCCTCGCCCAGGACCGCGCCCGCAAGATCCTGGTGTTCAGGAAGAAGCGCCGCAAGGGCTTCCAGAAGATGCTCGGCCACCGCCAGCCCTACACCGCCCTGCGGGTGGCGGCCATCGAGCGGTAAGGAGAGCAGGCCATGGCCCACAAAAAAGGTGTCGGCAGCAGCCGCAACGGCCGCGATTCCCACGCGCAGCGCCTCGGCGTCAAGAAGTTCGGCGGGGAGCACGTGCTGGCCGGCAACATCCTCGTGCGCCAGCGGGGGGTGAAGTACCACCCGGGCCTCGGAGTCGGGCGCGGTGGCGACGACACCCTGTTCGCCAAGGTGGAGGGGGTGGTGCAGTTCGGCCGCAACAAGTGGGGCAAGAAGCAAATCAGCATCGTCCCGGTGGAGTAACGGCGCGGGCGCCGCAGCCGGATGGACGCCAGGGGACGGCACCGCCGTCCCCTTCTTCGTGCCTGCGGCGAGCCGCATAATTTGCCCCGCGAACGGGTCGCCCCAGGTAAGCCGGGCCGCGGCTCAAGCCCCTGCCACCCACCGCCTACCTCACTCTGCCCGCTGCCTATCGATGTTCGTCGACCAGGCCAAAATCTACGTCCGTTCCGGCCATGGTGGTGCCGGTGCCGTCACCTTCCGCCGCGAGAAGTACGTCGCCCGCGGTGGCCCCGACGGAGGCAACGGCGGCCGCGGCGGGGATGTGGTAATCGAGGCCTCGGCGCGGGTCACCACCCTGATCGACCTGCGCTATCGCCAGCACCAGTACGCCGGCGACGGCCACGCCGGTGGGAAAAAGAACTCCACCGGCAAGGACGGCGAGACCCGGCTGATCCAGGTGCCGGCGGGCACCGTTGTGAGGGACCTGGAGACCGGTGAGGGAATCGCCGACCTGGTGGAGCCGGAGCAGCGACTGGTGGTCGCCCGCGGGGGCCGGGGCGGCAAGGGCAACGCCCACTTCAAGAGCGCCACCCGCCAGACGCCGCACTTTGCCCAGCCCGGCGAGCCCGGCCAGGCCCTAACCTTGCAACTCGAGCTCAAGCTCCTCGCCGATGTCGGCCTGGTGGGATTCCCCAATGCCGGCAAGTCGACCCTGCTGAGCGTCGTCTCCCACGCCCGGCCGAAGATCGCCGATTACCCGTTCACCACCCTGGAGCCGCAGCTCGGTATGGTGGAGCTCGACGAGGAGCGCGCCTTCGTGATCGCGGACATCCCGGGAATCATCGAAGGAGCGAGCGAGGGCGCGGGGCTCGGCCACCGCTTCCTGCGCCATATCGAGCGCAGCGCCATCCTGCTCTTCCTAGTCGACGTGGGGCCGTGGGCCGATCCGGACCCGGTGCATGCCCTACCGATCTTGCAGGCGGAGCTGGCAGCCCATGCGCCGGAGCTGCGCGGCAAGACGCGGCTGGTGGTGGCGAACAAGCTCGATCTCGTGGCGGATGGCGCGGTGAGCGAGCCCCTGCGCCGATACTGCGCCGCGCAGGGCCTGCCGCTCTATCCCATTTCCTGCGCCACGGGCCGCGGGATCCCGGTACTCCTGGAGGCCGTCTGGCCGTTGGTGGTAGAGCACCGCAAGGAGCGGAGCCGGAGTCGCACCACCATCCGGGCGGGCGATGGCCGGGCCGGCGCCCCGGCGGACGGCATCGAGTGGGACGACTGAGCCGCGCTTTGACTGTGGACCGATGACTGCCGACACTGTCTGGTCCTCTTCCCCACCACTCTCGCCCGCATCTCTCCCCATGGACCGACGACAGCTCTTCGCCGATGCCCGGCGGGTGGTGATCAAGGTGGGCAGCCGGGTACTCACGGCAAGCGGCGAGGGTCTGGATCTGGACCGGATCGCGGCGATCGCGGCGGCGATCTCCGCCCTGCGGCGCGCGGGACGGGAGTGTCTGCTGGTCTCGTCCGGCGCGATCGCGGCGGGTAGCAAGCGGCTCGGGATCAAGGGCCGGCCGAAGAGCCTGGCGGAGAGCCAGGCGGCGGCAGCGGTGGGACAAGGCACCCTGATCGCTGCCTACGACGCCGCTTTTCGCCACCACGCTCTCACCACCGCGCAGGTCCTGCTGACCCACGATGACACCCACAGCCGCCAGCGTTTCGTCAACGCCCGCGCGACCTTCGAAACGCTGTTGCGGCGCGGGGTGGTGCCGATCATCAACGAGAACGACACGGTGTCGACGGCGGAAATCCGACTCGGTGATAACGACCACCTCTCGGCCCAGGTCGCCCATCTGGTGGATGCCGACCTCCTGGTCCTGCTCACCGACATCGATGGCCTGTTCACCGCCGATCCGAACCTCGATCCCGATGCCACGCGTATCGACGAGGTGACCCAGATCGACGGCACACTCCTCGACCTCGCCGGCGGCAGTTACAGCACCGTCGGCTCGGGCGGCATGCGCTCGAAGGTGCTCACCGCCCGCCAGGCAGGGCGTTACGGCATCGCCACGTTGATCCTCAACGGCCATCGCGACGGAGAGCTGAGCCACGCCTTCCAGGGCGAGCCGGTGGGCACCCTGTTCTGGCCGGAGACCCGCGCCCTGAGCAGCCGCAAGCACTGGATCGCCTACAGCCTGAAACCCGCGGGCCGACTGCTCCTGGACGAAGGTGCCTGTCGCGCCTTGCGCGATCGCGGTAGCTCCTTGTTACCCTCGGGCGTCCTCGAGGTCCAGGGCGAGTTCCCGGCCGGCAGCTCGATCTCGTGCTGCGACCGGCAGGGTCAGGAGTTCGCCCGCGGGCTGACCAATTTCCCGTCCGACGAGCTGGTGAAGATTCGCGGTCTCCACACCCGTCAAATTGCCGCTACCCTCGGTTATACCTCCTTCGACGAGGTGATCCACCGCGACAATCTGGTCCTGTTGTGAGCGGTCGGCGAGAGTACGCCACGGACACAAACCGCAACGCCTGACGGCTGGCAACACGTCGAGATGAAACATAAGGAGAGCGCGAAGCGGCATAACGAGATCCAGGCAACTACCCGCATTTCAGGCTTCGTGCTGACCATCCTGGCGAGAACGGCCTGCTCTTTCCTTGCGAGTCTGCGATGAATTCCGCGTTCGACCTCGATGCCGCCGTCACCGGCGCCGCCCGGGCGGCGCGGACCCTCGCCTGCGCTTCCAGCGCCGTGAAGGATGCCGCGCTCGCCGCGATGGCCGCGGGGCTGGACGCGGCCCGCCCGGCCTTGCGCGACGCCAACGAGCGTGACCTGGCGGCCGGCCGGGAGAGCGGTCTGAGCGCCGCAATGCTCGATCGGCTCGCCCTCACCGAGGTGCGCATCACCGCCATGGCCGAGGGGCTGCGCCAGATCGTCGCCCTCCCCGACCCGGTCGGCCGGGTGGTCTCCCAGGGGCTGCGGCCCAACGGGTTGGAGATCGGCCGGGTGCGGACGCCGATCGGGGTAATCGGCATCATTTACGAGTCGCGGCCCAACGTCACCGTGGACGCCGCCGGCCTGTGCCTGAAGTCGGGCAACGCGGTGGTCCTGCGTGGCGGGTCCGAAGCGATCCACTCGAATCGCGCCCTCGCGCGGGTCCTGGCCCAGGCCCTGGATGAAACGGGCCTGCCACGGGCCGCGATCACCTTCGTCGATGATCCGGACCGCGCCCTGGTGATGCAGTTGCTGAAGATGGATGACCGGATCGACGTGATCATCCCGCGGGGCGGCGAGGGTCTGATCCGCTTCGTAATGGAGAACGCCACCATCCCGGTGATCAAACACGACAAGGGGCTGTGCCACACCTACGTGGATCGCCATGTCGACCTGGAAATGGCGGTCGAGGTGGCGCTCAACGCCAAGGTGCAGCGTCCCGGGACCTGTAATGCGATGGAAACCCTGCTGGTTCACGTGCAGGTGGCGGAGCCGTTCTTCCGTGCCTTCGCGCCCCGGGCCCGGGCGGCGGGCGTAATCATCCACGGGTGCAAACGGAGCTGTGCCCTCCTCACCCCGACCATGGGCGCGGCGGTGGTGCCGGCCGCGACCGCGGACTGGGACACCGAGTGGCTCGACCTCAACCTCAACGTGCGGGTGGTGGACTCCCTGGAGATCGCCATCGACCACATCGCCAGCCACGGCTCCAACCACTCAGAGGCCATCCTCACCGCCGACTACGACCGGGCGCGCCGCTTCCTGCGCGAGGTGGACGCTGCCGCGGTCTACGTCAACGCCTCGACCCGCTTCACCGACGGTTTCGAATTCGGCCTCGGGGCGGAGATCGGCATCTCCACCAACAAGCTCCACGCACGCGGCCCGATGGGCCTAGAGGACCTGACGACGACCAAGTACGTTATCCTGGGCAACGGCCAGATCCGCAAGTGACCGCCGGCGGTCGGTTTGTCGCGCCCCGCATGGGCCGTGGTGGGTCACGCGCGTCAGTCAAGTCGACTGGGTCGCCTCCGAACAGGTAAAAAGGGGTTGTCGCCCAGAGGAGAGCACATGGCCGCCACGTCCGTGAACGAGAAGATCAGCCTGCAGCACGACGAGGAGATCGTGGACGCGATCCGCGTGCGATTCACGATCAACCGGGTCATCGCCCAGGACGGGCGGCTCTACCTGACCAACCACCGCATCCTCTTCTCCCCCATAGGCGTGCTGGACCGCGTCGTAGGTGCCGGTGAGATCGCGATCTTTCACCCGCACGTACAGCGCATCGACGTACAAGGAGAGCAGCTCTCCATCCAGTCGCGGGCGCGTATCTACCGGTTTACCGGCAAGCAGGTCGCGCTATTCGCGGAGCAGGCCGAGCGCCTCCGCGAGGGCACCGGGAGCACCACCTCCGCCCCTCCGAGGGCATCGGCGAATGAGGCCACGGTCACGAGCGGGACCTGTCCCACGTGCGAGAAAGAGATCCGCAGCGATTTCATCTTCTGCCCGTACTGTCAGGAGCAGCTCATCTCGCCCGTGTGTGGCAACTGCCATCGGCTGGTTGAGGAGAGCTGGACCTTCTGCCCGACCTGCCGCTGCGCGATCCTGTAGACGTCCTCCGCGGGATCCTCCCGAAGACGGACGCTGGGGCTTGTCGGGAAACACCCGCGGCCTTGGAGAGGGTCGGCAGACCCGCTACGGTACGGCGATGATGGGCATCGTCTACTTCGGCGGGACCTTCGACCCGGTCCACCGGGGCCACATGACGATGGCGGAGGCGGCGCTGGCGACACCCGGGGTGGAGCGGGTGGTCTTCCTGCCAGCCCCGATTCCGCCCCACAAGCGCGACCAGCAGCTCCTCTCGTTCGAGCGGCGGGTCTATCTGTTGCATCTCGTTTGCCAGGACAACCCGGCCCTCGTGGTGTCGACCCTGGAGAACGAACTGCCGGTCCCATCGTTCACGGCCCGGACCCTCGCCGCCCTGGTGGAACGCGGTGCAACACCCCCCCTCCCCCTGTTGATCGGCGCCGATACCCTCCTCGACCTGCCCAACTGGTGGCACCCCGAGGAGGTGGTGCGGCGCGCCACCTTCCTTGTCGCACCACGCGCGGATGTTTCCCTCCCTCGGGTGCGCCGAACGCTCGCGGACCTGATCCCCGCTACGCAATTCGAACAGCGAGTGCGGTTCTTGGACATGCCCCCGGTCGACTGCTCGTCGACCCGGATCCGCACAGCCCTCGCCGCGGGTCTTGACCCCGGCGGAGACCTCCCCGACCCTGTGCGCGCCTACCTCCAGGCTCACCGCAGCGATCCTACATCCCTGGATTGAGCTCCGTGGACCGGACCCAACCCCAACCCACGCGCTATTGCCGCTGGTCGTGGCCGGCGGGCGTCGCGGTCACCGTCACCGCGGCGGTGGTGATGGTCACCCTCGCCCTGTTCAGCGACAATAGCTGGCTGGAACGCTCTGCCAAGCAGGCCGAGATCCATGTGGCGCGGGAAGAGGTCACGCGACTCCTGCGACAGCGCCAGGAGTACGAGGAGCAGCTCGCCGACCTCGCCGACGGCCACCTCGCCATGGAACGCCTCGCCCGCGAACGCCTTGGCCTGGCCAAGAAGGGCGAGACGATCTACCGCTTCGACTGACCTGCGGCCTACCGTCCCCGGCTCAACCCCCGGGGCGGGTTAGATGAATTGCGCACGGTTGATCCCGTGCCGATTCATCATGGCATATAGGTCGCTGCGGATCCGACCCGAAACACGGGCGGCCTCGCTGACGTTGCCGCGGGTGACAGCGAGGAGGTTGCAGAGGAAATCGCGCTCGAACATCGCCTTCGCCTCGGCATAGCGCAAGATCTCCGCGGCCGTGCTGCGCGCCGGGTTCTCATTGAGCTGGGTGTCGAACAGCAGGTCCTGAACCTGCACCGTCTCCCCCTCCACCATCACCATGGCCCGTTCGATCACGTTCTCGAGCTCGCGGACATTCCCGGGCCAGTTGTAGCGCACCAGCGCGCGCATGGCGTCGACGTGGACCCCGGTGATGTGGCCGTCCATCAGGCGGTTGTAGGTCTTGACGAAGTGGTTCACCAAGGGAGGAATGTCCTCGCGTCGCTCGCGCAGCGGCGGGAGGTGGATTGGGATGACCCCGAGGCGGTAGAAGAGGTCGGAGCGAAAGCGGCCCGCCTTCACCTCCTCCTTCAGGTCGCGGTTGGTTGCCGAGACGATGCGAATGTCGACTTTCAGGGGCTCGGTCGATCCGAGGGGGGTGAACTCCCGTTCCTGCAAGACCCGCAACAGCTTCACCTGGGTGGTGAGGGGGATCTCGCCTACCTCGTCGAGGAACACGGTGCCGCCGTTCGCCACCGAGAGCAGGCCGAACTTGCTGTCGGCGGCCCCGGTGAAGGCACCCTTGACGTGGCCGAACAGCTCGTTTTCCAGGAGGCTCTCCGGCAGCGCGCCGCAGTTGACCGCGACGAACGGACGCTCCTTCCGCGGGCTGTGGGTATGCAGGGCGCGCACGATGAGCTCCTTGCCCGTACCGCTCTCGCCGGTGATCAAGACAGTGGAATTGGTCCGCGCCACCCGCTGCACCTGCTGCAACACGCTGCGCATGCCGGAGCTGCTGCCGACGATATTCTCGAACGCGAACCGTTCACCGACCAGTCCCTCCAGTCGCTCGACCCGTTCCCGAAGAGCCGCCTGCTGGAGGGCCTTCTCGATCTCCGTGCGCAGCTCTTCGTCTTCAAAATCCTTGGTGACGAAACCGCTGGCGCCGAGACGCATCGCCTCCACCGCGGTCTCGATCGAACCGTGCGCCGTGAGATACAGCACCGGCAGATGGGGACGCAGGCCATGGGCGATGGGGAGTAAATCGAGCCCGTTCTCGCGACCGAGACAGAGATCGCACAGGACGAGGTCGGCCGGTCTGTTTTCCAACTGGTGCGTGGCGGATACCAGGTCCCGCGCTTGTGCCGTCTGGTAGCCGTGGAACTTCAGGCGCATGTCGAGTAGCTCGGCGAACTGCGCGTCATCGTCGACGATCAAGATCCGTGTCTCGGACATACCACCACCCCCAGTTCGGTCCGGATGGACGGCGACGGTGGTGCTCCCGCCAGCGATCGGGACCGTGAATACCCATCGTTGTCTCCCTTTTCGGTCACCGCGTGCCGAACTGGAGGTAAACACAGGACAGGTGTCGGTCATTCCGGCCGCGTGTCCGCGCGCCGGTGTCCTCGGTCACCCCGCACGAAGGGCGCCGGGCCCGGGATGGCCGAGCCACTGCCAGGATGCCGACTCCCTCCTGGGCCGTGGGTTACAAGGTGGCCTCGGCGGGCTAGACTGGCCGCCGTTTCGTCCATCATCGACAGGCTTGCGAGTCCCATCCCATGGCCCAGGAGAACGACCAGGTTCGCGCCCGACGCGCCAAGGTCGACGCCCTGCGCGCGGCGTCGATCGAGCCGTATGCCCAGGGCTTTTATCCTACCCACACCACCACCGCGATCCTCGACGCCCACACGGACACAGCTCCAGAGATCCTCGACCGCGATCCGGTGGGCGTGACGATCGCCGGGCGGATCATCGCCCTGCGGAGCTTCGGCAAGACCGCGTTCGTGCATTTGCAAGACGCCACCGGCCGGCTGCAAGTCCTCCTCAGCCGCGAGGTCCTGGGTGAAGCGTATGCGGTGGCCAAGAAGCTCGACCTCGGGGACATCATCGGCGTGCGCGGCACGCTGTTCTTCACCCGCACGGGCGAGCTTACCGTGCGCGCCGAGAACCTCACCCTGTTGACGAAGTCCCTGCGTCCTTTGCCCGAGAAGTGGCACGGGCTCACCGACGTGGAAACCCGTTTCCGCCAGCGGTATCTCGATCTGATCGTCAATCCCGAGGCCCGCGACATCTTCCGCAAGCGTTCCGCGATCGTCGACGGCGTGCGCCGTTTTCTCACCCAGCGCGACTATCTGGAGGTCGAGACCCCGATGATGCAGGCCCTCGCAGGGGGGGCGACGGCCAGGCCCTTTGTCACCCGCCATAACGCCCTGGGCATCGACCTGTACCTGCGCATCGCGCCCGAGCTCTACCTCAAACGGCTCGTCGTCGGCGGCTTCGAGCGGGTCTTCGAGATCAATCGCAACTTCCGCAACGAGGGGATCGACCTCGATCACAACCCAGAGTTCACCATGGTCGAGTTCTACCAGGCGTACGCCACCTACGAGGACCTCATGGCCCTGGTGGAAGAGCTGATCGTGGAGCTGGCACAGGTCCATTGCGGCGACCTGCACCTACGCTGGCACGACCAAGAGATCGATCTCAACCCGCCGTGGCCGCGGCTCACCTTCACCGAGGGTATACGCCGATACGCCGCGGACGGCGAGCGTCTGCTGGCAGACGCGGCGTTTGCCCGTGAGCGGGTGAAGGAGATGGGCTTCACGCCCTCCCCTGCCGACCCACACGGCAAGATCCTGACCAAGATCTTCGAGACGGTGGCCGAGCCGCACCTGGTACAACCGACCTTCGTGATCGACTTTCCCGTGGAGGTCTCTCCCCTGGCCAAGCGCAAGGCAGACGCGCCGCACCTGGTGCAACGCTTCGAGCTGTTCGTCGGCTGCCGTGAGATCGCCAATGCCTTCACTGAGCTGAACGACCCCGAAGACCAGCGCGCCCGCTTCGAGGAGCAGCTCGCCGAGCGCGCCGCCGGCGACGACGAGGCCCATCCCCTCGACGAGGATTACCTCCTCGCCCTGGAGTACGGCCTGCCGCCCACGGCGGGGTGCGGCATCGGCATCGACCGCCTGGTCATGCTCCTCACCGGCGCCACCTCCATCCGCGAGGTGGTGCTGTTTCCCCAGATGAAGCCGAAGGTGTCCTGAGCCGTGACGCCACACCGACCACGGGCGATCGCACCGACTGCCCCCTACAGGTCCGACAAGTAGACAGTAGGTAGTAGACAGTAGACTGGGAGACGCGAATCTCGGCGGAGGCAGCCGCCCCCGGTGACATCGTCCGGCCACGTCTTCCCGATCGAGCCCGGTCACACCGGCGCCGCCCTTTCCCTACCTACTGTCTACTCTCTACTGTCTACTTCCTATGTCCCCCGACCTGTTCATCGCCCTGCGCTACCTGCGATCGCGGCGCAAGAGCCGGTTCATCTCGCTGATCACCTGGATCTCCGTGGGCGGCATCGCCCTCGGGGTGGCGGCACTGCTGACGGTCATTGCGGTGATGACCGGCTTTGAAGAGGACCTGCGGGACAAGATCCTCTCCACCAACGCCCACGTGGTGGTGCTCTCGCACGACCCCGACGGCATCACCGACACTGCGAAGATCCTCGCGGCCGTGGAAGGCGCCCCCGGCGTGATCGGCGCCTCGCCATTCATCCTCAGCCAGGTCATGCTCACCACGCCACGCGGGGTGTCGGGGGTCATGTTCAACGGCATCGACCCACGACGGATCGCCAGGGTTGCCGCCCTCCCGGACGAGATGGTGGAGGGATCGGTCGACGCCCTCGCCGACCGGCCGGCCGTGGTGGACGAGGATCAGCTCCGGCCCGGCATCCTCCTGGGCAGGGAGCTGGCCCGCACCCTCGGCGTCTATCTCCAGGATGACGTCTCGGTCGTCTCGCCCGTGGGCGAGCCCTCGCCGATGGGGGGAATGATCCCGAAGATCCGCGTCTTCCGTGTGGTGGGGATCTTCGCAACCGGGATGTACGAATACGACAACAGCCTCGCCTACGTCTCCGTGGCGTCCGCCCAGGAGTTCCTCGGAATGGGCACGGCGGTCACCGGCATCACGGTGAAGACGGCGGACTTCTTCCACGCCTCGGAGACCGCCGCCGAGCTGCAGCGCCGCCTCGGTTTTCCCTACTGGGCGCGGGACTGGATCGACATGAATCGCAATCTCTTCTCCGCCCTGAAGCTGGAGAAGATCACGATGTTCGTCATTCTCACGCTGATCGTCCTGGTCGCCGCCTTCAACATCGTCTCCGGCCTGATCATGACGGTGATGGAAAAGGGACGGGAGATCGCCATCCTCCAATCGATGGGGGCGACGCGCCGCTTCGTGCGCCGCATTTTCCTGTGGCAGGGAATCGTGATCGGCGTGTCCGGCACGATCCTGGGACTGCTCATCGGCGTGGCGATCTGCATGGTCCTCAAGCACTGGCACTTCATCGAGCTGCCGGGCGACGTCTACTACTTCACCACCCTGCCGGTGGAGATCCGGTGGAGCGACTTCGCCCTGGTCACCGCCGCGGCCATCGCCCTCTCCTTCCTTGCCACCCTCTTTCCCTCCTGGCAGGCCGCCCGTTTCGATCCGGTGGAGGCATTGCGGTACGAGTAGCGGTGAGGACCTGTGCCTCCCCCGAGCGCGTCGCAGAACGAGACACCCCAAAAAGAATTCATTGGTGGAAAAACACCAACGAATTCAGTGCATTCTGCCACATCCCTTGCAATGTTCACGAGTGCGGGGCGCGACGCCGCACCCGTTGCGAATTGCGACTCACCGCACGCAAAATTGGGCGGAATAAGAGGCAAAAATGAACATGGAAAAACCATATTTGACAATTTGTTAGATGAAATACATAAGCCATGGCATCAGTTTTGCTTACGCCTTGGTGGAAAACCACCAACGACCATCGCGAGACCCCCATGCGCCCGACCCTCATCACCCGCACCCACCCAAGCCGGTCCCTCCTTCTCGGCACCGCTGTGCTGCTGTGCATGGCGGCACCGGCGCAGGCCGTGTCCACCCTGTTTTTGGATGGCGTCATGGGCTTCAGTGCCGCGACCGACCAAATCCAGGTAGACGGAGTGCTCACGGCAGCGACGGGCTTAGCGCCTGCGCCCGTGGTGGCCGGCAGCCAGTTTCATCTGGCGGTCGTCTTCGACAACACAACCACCCAGGGCGGCATCACCACAGCCATCTTTGCCACCGCTCCCGGGGTACCCGACGTCGTGGTGACCGGTGGGGACGACACGTTGCTCCTGGCTGGCGAGCTGCAATCGCTGAGCGCCGTGGGGGTCAATGGCCGCGACTCCGCCACCCTCACCGGCCAGCTTACGCCGACGGCCGGTTCTCTCATGGCGATGTTCACGAACCCTGCCGGCCTGTTGGAGCTGCATCTCGATCTCTCGACGCCCTTCCGGCCCGGGATCTTCCAGGGCGACTTCATCGGGCACGTCAACGGCAGACTGGAAGCCATTGCCGGTCCTGCCCCGCCGGTTGCCCCGTCCATCCCCGAGCCCGCGACCTGGGCGCTCATGACCCTCGGCTTGCTGGGTCTATCGGTCCTTCATCTGCGGAGGGGTACCGCACCAAGGTAGTGGTGCAAGACACCCTTGAGTCTCCATCGCGGCCGCAACGTCGCGACCGCCGCCATGGCCCTCCTGGCGGCACGCCGTCACAAGCGGGCGTGACCGCGGACAACCCGCGCGTTCCGGCGCCGTCCCCGGTAGGACGGCGCCTTTTTCTATGACACTTGCTACGCTGGTCGCGGCGCTTATCGTGGGCTGCCAAGTTCCCCCGCAGAGGAGCACCCATGAAGTTCTTCGTCGATACCGCGGACCTCGCCGAGATTCGCGAGGCCCAGGCGATGGGGATGCTCGACGGCGTGACCACCAATCCCTCCCTGGTCGCCAGCATCCGCCACCCGGAGCACGTCCACGCCGCCGCGCTGGTTGGCGCGAACATGGCCACCATCCCCTTCAACGTCATTCAATGCCTAGCCCCTGACGGACCAGGGGCTCGCGGCCTTCCTCAAGGACCGGGAGAAGACGGGGGAGAGCATCTAGCTGTCGGTGTTCAGCGGACAGCTATCCGCGCACGTCCCCGGATCCAGCGCTCGGTTGGCATCGGCGCACCAGTTCACGCGAAGTTGACCACAACCCCCAGGGAATTCCACAAGCTGAGCGCTGAAAGCTAACCGCTGCAACATGCCCATCCATCAGATTCATCCGATCGTCGTCCACTTCCCCATCGCTCTACTCCTGGTGGGCTTCCTGCTCGATGGCCTCTTCCTGATCCTGGCTCGCAGGGCATGGGCCGACGTCACCTTCATCCTCGTCGTCCTCGGCATCGCCGGTGCCTTCGCTGCCGGCTTTACCGGCGAGGTGGCGGAGCATGCGATCGAGCCCCTGGCAGAGCCGACCAAGGCGGCTCTCAAGGCCCACCATGAATTCGCGGGTCTGGTGAACTTCTTCGGAACCGGGATGCTTGCCCTGCGCTTGCTGGTCCGCCTGCGCCCGGCGAAGCGGCTGTTCCTTGCCGCCTATCTGGCAATCGGCCTCGGGACCTGCGCCCTGCTCGGTGTTACCGCCCGGCGTGGAGGAGTGTTGGTCTACGACCACGGTGCCGGTACCAACACCGGACACCCGCTGCCGCAGGCGAGCGACTCCATCTAAGCTGAATCCGTCCATGCCGTTCGTCGACGTCCATACCCACCTGACTCACGAAAAGTTCGCCGCCGACCTGCCGCAGGTCGTGAACCGTGCCCGGGCCGCCGGCGTGACGCGCATCGTGACCAACGGCACCGATGGCCCCGACAACCGCCGGGTCCTGGAGATGGCGGCGATCTACCCGGAGGTGCTCCCGGCCCTAGGCATCTACCCGGTGGATGCCATCGCCAACGAGATCCTCGCCGGCGGCCACGAGCTGCCGTGGCAACTACGACCGGTCGACGTCGAAGCGGAGCTGGCGTTCATCGACGCCCACGCAGATCAGGTGGCCGCGATCGGGGAGTGCGGCCTCGATGCCCACTGGGTGCTCGACTACATGGCGCGCCAGGAAGAGGTCTTCACCGCCCTGATCGAGATCGCCCGGGCCCACGCTCGTCCGCTCGTCGTCCACTCGCGCCGGGCCGAGGCAGAAACCTTCGCCGTGCTGCAACGAGCGGGGGCCACTCGGGTCGACTTCCACTGCTTCGGGGGCAAGTTCAACCTGGCGCGCGCCGTGTGTGCCGCAGGTTACTACTGCTCGATCCCCGCCAACGTGGGCAAGAGCCAGCTCTTCCAGAAGATGGCCCGCGAGCTGCCCCTCGATCGCCTCCTGACGGAGACCGATGCTCCGTACCTCGCACCGGAGCGCGGCACCCGCAACGAGCCGGCCAACGTCCCCGCCACGGTGCGCACCATTGCCGAGCTCCGGG
>DASWHD010000105.1:0-28954 GCA_036393335.1 bacterium | reverse complement strand
CGCGGCATCGCGCTGCACATCGGCCCCTTCGTGGCCCGCCTGCGTTCCGCCATTCCCAGCGTCGCCGAGGGGATCGGGTTACTCTACCGGGACTACGCCGTCGTTGACGACCAGGGCTTCGCGGACTTTCACGTGGAGCTGACCCCCCCGAAAAACCTGCGGCGGTGGTTCCGGTCTCAGGTCCTGTTCTTCTTCGACGGCCGCACCCCTTTCAAGCCCCTGCCCTTGGCGCAGGCGTTTCCCTTCTTCGAGTGGGGGCTGAACTGGTGCGTCGCGAACTACGCCCACCGGTACCTGGTCATCCATGCCGCCGTCGTGGCAAAAGGCCGGGAGGCCGTCATCCTCCCGGGCGCCCCCGGCGCGGGTAAGAGCACCCTGTGTGCGGGATTGGCCGCCCGCGGCTGGCGGCTGTTGTCCGACGAGCTGACCCTCGTCTGTACCCGGACCGGGGCCATCGCCCCCCTGCCGCGGCCGGTGAGCCTGAAGAACGAATCGATCGACGTGATTCGCGACTTCGTGCCGGGAGCCACGATCGGTCCGACCATCGTCGACACACGCAAGGGGAGCGTCGCCCATCTCAGGGCGCCGCGCGAGAGTGTGGCGAGAGCGGCGGAGCACGCACGACCGAGGTGGATCATCTTCCCGAAATACGAGCGCGGGAGCGACGCCGAGCTCGCCCCCCAGCCCAGGGGAGGCAGCTTCCTGCGCGTCGCGGAACAAGCCTTCAACTATAGCGTCCTGGGGGTGACGGGTTTCCGTACCCTCGCCGCGATGATCGATGGATGTGACTGCTACGACTTCCGATACAGTGACCTTGCCGAGGCGGTCGCCGTCTTCGAGGATCTTGCCCGACACCATGTGGCCAGCGAACGACCTACTCACACCCGCACTCCGGGCACCGGAGCGGATCGCCGCGCTGACGCTCCATGATTGGGACCTGCTGATTCGCCAGGCGCGACGCGCCAATCTCCTCGGGCGGCTTCGTTCCGCCCTAGACGATGCAGGATTGCTGGCGTCGTGTCCTGCACGGCCCCGCGACCATCTCGACGCTGCGTGGATCGTGGCGGAGAAACACGCGGCGGATGTCCGCTGGGAGATCGACCGCATCGAATATGCCCTGTCGGGCATCGGCCATCCGGCCCTGGTCCTGAAGGGGGGCGCGTATGTCCTCGCCGAGCTGCCTACCGCTCGTGGCCGCATCTTTGGCGACGTCGATATCATGGTCCCCAAGGGGCGGCTGGAAGAGGTCGAGAAGATCCTCTTCGGTCATGGTTGGATGACGACCCATCACAACGCCTATGACCAGCGCTATTACCGCCAGTGGATGCACGAACTGCCTCCACTGCGGCATATGCGGCGGCGCACGGTGCTGGACGTGCACCATGCCATCCTGCCGGAGACCGCTCGCATCCACCCTGAGCCGGCCAGGCTGTGGGCGGCGGCCGTGGCGATCGCAGGCCACCCGGGTCTCAAAGTCCTCGCGCCGGTGGACATGGTCCTGCACGGCGCTGCCCACCTGTTTCACGATGGCGAGCTGGAGCACGGTCTGCGCGATCTCGTCGATCTCGACGGATTGCTGCGCTACTTCGGTGGCGACGAGGCCTTCTGGTCCCGCCTTGTCCCCCGGGCGGTGGAGCTTGGCCTCACCCGTCCCCTCTACTACGCATTGCGGTACACCACGACGATTCTTGCCACGCCCGTGCCCGGGCCGGTCATGGCCGACGCCACGGTCGGTCGCCCGGGAGCGTTATTGGCACCGATCATGGACGCCCTCTTCTCGCGCGCCCTCGCTCCGGACCATCCGAGCTGTACTAGCCGTCTCACCGCGGTAGCACGGTGGCTCCTGTACATCCGCGCCCATTACCTGCGCATGCCCCTCCACCTGCTCATTCCCCATCTGGTACGCAAGGCGATCGGCAATCGTCGGATGCGGAGAACCCGGCCCGACCGCCTAACCGCCCGCAACCCGTGAGCCGCGGAGGTGTCTAACCCGAATTTCTCACCACGAATCTGCTGCACCCGCGCAACCGCCCTGCCTGCCGGCAGGCAGGCCGCGTCTCCTGGCCGGGTCCTCGTCCGAGTCCTCGACAGGGGTAGGAGCCGGTTTCACCGGCGATCCACGCAGCAGGCCCTACGGGCCTGGGTCGCCGAAGGGATTCGGCTCCTACCGCGGGCCAACCAGGATCTACGGCCGTTTGCGCGGTCTCGCCACGATCCGTGGTGAGAAATGCGGGCTAACGTTGCACCGCTCCGGGGCGAGGCGGTCACACGATCGCCTGACCGTCAACGGTAAAGAGCGCGATGTGGCCGGTGTCGATAGCGAGGGCAATGGTCTCCCCAATCATGAACCGGGTACGGCCGGGCAAGCGGGCTACGAAAGTAGCGAATCGCCGAGAGGTCGTTGGCAAATCACCGACGTCGTTGACCATGAGCGTCGGGGCGCCGGCGTCGCAGTGCACCAGGGTCTCGTGGCCGAGGGGCTCGACGGCGGTGACCTGGACCGCGATGCGGCTCGCCGCGGCCACGGGCTCGGCGGCCACGAACGCCTCGGGCCGCAGGCCGGCGATGAGGGGCTCGCCCAAGTGTCGAGCGAGATCCGCGTAGGCCGTGACGGCGAGGGGATCGACCGGCAGCCGGCGGTCGCCGAAGTCCAAGGTGAGGCCGCCCTCCCCGCGCCGCAGGACGGTGTGGAAGAGGTTCATCCCGGGGCTACCGAGGAAGGCGGCGACGAAGGTGTTGGCCGGCCGGTGGTAGAGCTCGTGCGGCGTGCCGACCTGTTGCAACCGGCCACCGTGTAACACCGCGACCCGCTGGCCGAGGGTCATCGCCTCGACCTGGTCATGGGTGACGTAGACCGTGGTGGTGCCCATCTGGCGGACCAGGGAGGCGATCTCGGTGCGGATCTCGGCGCGCAGGCGGGCGTCGAGGTTGGAGAGGGGCTCGTCCATGAGAAACAGGGCAGGATCGCGTACCAGGGCCCGCCCCATGGCGACCCGCTGGCGCTGACCCCCGGAGAGCTGCGCCGGCCGGCGGTCGAGCAGCTCCGCCAGCCCGAGCAGCCCCGCCACCCGCTCAACCTGGATGGCGATCTCGCGCCTTGCCAGACGGCGCATACGCAGGGGAAAGGCGAGGTTGGCACGCACGGTCATGTGCGGGTAAAGGGCGTAGTTCTGAAAGACCATGGCGACGTTACGCTCCTGCGGCGAGCGGTCGTTCACCACCGTGCCATCGAAGCGGATCTCCCCGTCGCTCGCCTGCTCCAGCCCCGCCAGGAGCCGCAGCACCGTGGACTTGCCGCTCCCCGACGGGCCGACCAAGGCCAGCAGTTCCCCCGCCGCGACGGCGAGGGAGAGGTCACGTACCCCCCAGCTCCCGTCGGGGAAGCGCTTGGCAAGCGATTCAAAGTCGACTCGCGCCATGGTCAGCCCTTGAGCCCGGTGGTGGCCACCCCGCGCACGAAGGCGCGCTGGAAGAGGAGGAAGAGCAACACCACCGGGGCCGCCATCACCACCCCGAAGGCGAGGATGTCCCCCCACTGGCGCGGGGGCAGGGTGTAGAAGGCGGCGATCGCCACCGGCAGGGGCCGGACCCGCGGCCCGGCCGTGACCAGCAGGGGCCAGAGGTAGCTCCCCCACTGGGTGAGGAAGGTGAGGATGGCGACCGTGGCGAAGCATGGCCGGGCATTGGGCGCCACGATCGTCACGAAGGTGCGTAAGGTGCCGGCGCCGTCGATCCGCGCCGCCTCCTCCAGCTCCCGCGGCAGGCCGAGGAAGAAGGAGTAGAAGAGGTAGATGGCGAAGCCGTTGGCGACGAACGGGACGATCTGCACCGTGTAGGTATCGCGCAGCCCCAGCAGGCTCGCCCCGTAGAAGAGGGGTACGGCGATTGCCTCGAAGGGCAGCACCATCAGCGCCGCCACCCCGGCAAAGAGCCACTGCCGGCCGCGCCACGCGAGGCGCGCGAAGGCGTAGCCGGCGAGCGAGTTGGCCACCAGTCCCAACACCACCACCGACGCGGTGATGAACAGGGAGTTCAGCAGGAAGCGGCCGAGGTCGACCCGGGCGAAGACGTCGCGGTAGTTGGCCAGCGATGCCCCTGCGGCCCAGAAGGCGCGCCACGACCCCGCCTCCACCAGCACCCGCGCATCGGGCTTCAGGCTGCCCACGACCAGCATCGCCACCGGTGCGACGTAGAGGAGGCAGAGGAGGCAGGCAAACGCCCATGCGGCAACCGCCCCCCATGACGGCCACCGCGGCTTCGCTTTGCCGTTCATCCCACTCCCTCGCGTTCGCGAAGCAACCGCCGCTGCGCCGCCGTGATCGCCACCACGATGCAGAAGAACAGCGCCGTCATCGCCGCCCCACGGGCCACCTCCTGGCGGTCGAAGGCGGCGGCCACCGCCTCGAAGATCACCGTGGTGGTGGCGCCGTTGGGGCCGCCACGGGTCATGATCCGCACCTGGTCGAAGAGGCGGAAGGCGAGGATCGCGGTGACTACCGCGACGAAGATCAGGGGGTTGCGCAACTCCGGTAGGGTCACGTGCCAGAACCGACCCCAGGGTCCGGCGCCATCCACTGCCGCGGCCTCGTACAGCTCGCCGGGGATCGCCTGCAACCCGGCAAGCAGCACCACCATCTGCAAGCCCACTCCCTGCCACACCGACAGGAGCATCAGCGCCGGCATCGCCCACGCCGGATCGTGGAGGAAGTCGCGCGGCGACCACCCTCCGCCGGTAGCGGTAACGAGCATCGCATTCATCGCGCCGTCGGGGCCGGGGGCGTAGATCGGTACCCACATCACCGCCACCAGGGCCATGGGGAAGACCACCGGCAGAAAAAAGAGGGTGCGGAACAGCGCGCGACCGGCTAGCCGCCGGTCGAGGAGGAGGGCCAGCCCGAGGGCGGCGACCGTCTGCACCGGCACCACCACCGCGGCGAAATAGAGGTTGTTGAGCAGGGCGCGGCGGAACAGGGGGTCGGCGAGCACCCGCCGGTACTGCTCCCACCCCACCAAGCGGGTGGCCAAGGGAGAGCCCAGGCGCTCGTCCGTGAACGACAGCACCACGGCCGCCAAAAACGGTAGCGCCACGAACACGGCGAGACCGATCACCGCCGGCGCCGCCATGAGCGGCCCGGCCAACCGCCACCGCGGCGTCGGCCCCCGATCCCGGGCCGCCGCCGCGGGCGGCTGTCGATGGCCGCGATTAGATGCCAAAGATCAGCAGTCGGGCGAGGGCCGCCACGACCATGGCCCACACCAGGTTGCCGAGGGTGCCGCCGAGGAAGAAGCCGGGGTTCTTCTTGATCTCCTCGGCCCGTACCAGGGACTTCCCGGTGAACACCAGGGCCAGCCCCGTGGCCTCACCGGCGAGGACGAAGCTGACAGTGATGATGTTCTCGCACTTGCCGATGACGGTGCAGACGTTGAACCGCGGGCCGCCGGGGTCCGGTGCGGGCGGTGGCGCCATCGCCCGGGGCAAGACGAAAAAGGACACCACCTTGCCGCTGAACAGGAGGGTGACGGCGTAGGCGGCGATCACCACCACCACGCGCGCCCACCCCCCTGCGACGAGAGGTTCGATGATCCGTGCCGCTGCGGCTTCCATGATGCGTTGCCTTGCACAATAAGAGTTAGCCATTCCCGACGGCACCGAACCCCCGCAGCCAGTCGCGGATGGCGCTCTGCGCCAGCTTCAGGTCCTTCCACTTGCCGCGCCGGATGGCCTCGGAGACCGACTGCTGTGAGATGCCGAGGGCCACGGCCGCCTTCGTCTGCGTGCCCTGCGACTCATAGGCCTGAACTACCCGCGCGGTCCCTTCGGTCCAGCCCTGCATCATCGCGCCGTGCAGATGAGCCAGGGCCTCGACCACCGCGCACTCTCCTCTCTCCCGCGGCGGCAGGGCGATCACGAAGTCGAGGGCCTCTGCCCGGCCGCGATTCAGGGCGTCGGCGGCGAGATGAAACGCCGGTCCGTCCATCATCGCCGCGTCGCCGTTGTCCGTCGCCACGTCGATCTCTCCCGATGCCAGGGCGAAGCGGAAGCGCTGGGGCCAAAGGGCGAGGTTCAGCCGTACCGCCACGTCGAAGGCGGGCTCCGGCTGCCGCAGCACGCAGGAGATCTCGTCGATGCCCCGGGTGGTGACCGGTGGAACGATCCACAGTGCGCTGTACTCCTTGGCGAGGGCGGCCAGCTCGCGCTCGATCCGGCGGGCGAGGAGGGTGCGCTGCGGCGCCTTGCGGGAGGCGATCAGGTCGCCGGCGATCACATAGGCGGCGCGGCCCATATCACAAGTGTGATGGCATGTAGAGTCATTCTACGTGCTTCTTAGCATGTCATGTCGACCCTGCCCACCCCGCCCACTGGCCCGGTTGCAGCCACCTGGATCGATCGATTTACCATGTAATTTACATGCTAAATAACATGTATTAGATATTTACAGCCTATTAAGCCAGTAACATTTGGTCTGCGACCCAGGTCATCTCACCGCGGCTGCGCCCCGACTCCCGGCCGGGTGGTTACCCCTCGTCTCCGGGCGTCGCGTACCCTCGGTTATCGGCCCGATCCCGATCGATGGCCGCGGCGGTGCGCGCCAGGGCATCCCGCACGTCGCCCCCGTTGCGGAGGTCGTCGAAGGCGCGCTGGAATGCGGCGGTGATCACCGGGTAGGCGGGGGTCCGGGGCCGGAGCACCGAGACGCCACCGGTGAGCTGTTCCACAAACAGACGCAAAGGCCCCCCCGCGCGGTAAAGGGGCGAGGCGGTGACCGCCGCCCGCGTGGCGGGGACCGCGCCGTTGGCCGCCGCCATGGCCGCCACCTCCTCGGGCCGCAGGAGGAAGGCGAGGAACCGGGCCGCCGCCTCCACGTGTCCGCTGGCGGCGGTGATCGCCCACTGCCACGACCCCTGGCCGGTCCGGCTGCCGCCGCCGAAGTCGGGCAGGGGCAGGAGGACGAGATGATCTCCCAGGGCCGCGTGGTAGCGCGGGTACTCCCAGTGGCCGACCCAGGAGAGGGCGACTCGGCCGCCGGTAAACGCGGCGTCGTCCAGGTTGGGGTCCACCCGACCGCGCCGGATCCAACCCTGTACTCGGGACAGGGTCGCTACCGCCGGAGCCGAGTCGAGGACGCCACCGGCCTGCCCCGAGGCGCGATCGACGAGGTCCGCCCCGGCCGATTGGAGGAGGGGCGAGAAGGCATAGGTGAACCACTCCCCCGTGTAGTTGAGCTTGAGGTCGAGGACCGCCCCGTCGGCGTCGCCGGCCGCCAGCCGCCAGCCGCTCCAGCGTCTCGTCGAACTCGTCGATCGTCCACGCCTCACCGGCGCTCCGGGGAATACGCGCCCCGGCCGCCGCCAGGAGGCGCCGATCACCCCACAGGCCGAGTCCCGAGTCGAAGGTCCCCACCCCGTACAGGCGCCCCTGGTAGGTGCCCTGGGCGCGGATCGACGGCAGGAGTTCGGCGATCGCCGCCGCCGGCAAAAGCCCATCGAGGGGGCGCACCGCCCCTTGCCACACGTACCGGTAGAGGAAGGGGCCGTCCACCTCCAAGAGGTCCGGCAGCTCGCCGGCCGCCGCCGCCGCCTGGACCTGGGCGTTGTATCCGCCCTCGGGCAGGAGGGTGAGGTGGACCGCTACCTCGCTCTGGCTCGCATTGAAGCGCGCCACCTGCTCCGCGATCGTCCGTTGCTCTCCAGGCTGGCCGGTGTGGAACCATACCTCGACGGCCGCCGCGCCGCCCTCCTCGTGCTGCCGGCCGCTGCACCCGACGGCCAGCACCGCCAACGCCACCACCCAACGTCGCATGGCACCTCCTCTCCTCCCCCGGGTGTGGCTCGCCTACGCGAGCCGATGGTAGGGTTACCCCTCCTCCCCCGCGGGGCAAGCCGGTGCCGCCCGGGGCGGGGCAGCCGACCCCTCGCCGAGAGAACCCATGTCCACCCCGTTGGTCGCCATCGTCATGGGCTCCGACTCCGACCTGCCGGTGATGCAGGTCGCGGCGGAGACCCTGGCCACCCTGGAGGTGTCGTGTGAGCTGCGCGTCTCCTCCGCCCACCGCTCACCGGAGAAGACCCGCCGGCTGGTGGCAGAGGCGGTGGAGCGCGGGGTGCAGGTGTTCATCGTCGGCGCCGGCGGCGCCGCCCATCTCGCCGGGGTGATCGCCGCCGAGACCACCCGCCCGGTGATCGGCGTGCCCCTGGACGGCTCGCCCCTGAAGGGGGTCGACGCCCTCTACTCGACGGTGATGATGCCCGGCGGCATCCCGGTGGCGAGCATGGCGATCGGCAAGGCCGGGGCGAAGAACGCCGCTCTTTTCGCCGCAGAGATCCTTGCCCTCCACGACCCGGCCCTCGCCGCGCGCCTCGCGGACGATCGCCGTCGCCAGGCGGAGGCGGTGGAGGAGAAGGACCGCAAGGTACGTGGCGGATGAGCCCCCGACCTGCCCTCTTCCCACATACCGCTCCCCCTCCCTCCGGGAGGGGGCCGGGGGGAGGGTGCCCGGACCCAGCGATTCGCAGGGCCTCTGACCCGGCAGAGTGCCAACTCGCGCCGCCCCCACCCCAGCCCTCCCCCGGCGGGGGAGGGAGAAGGCTGGCGATCGCCTTGGTCGCGATTCTCCTGTTCCCGACGCTGGCGGCGGCCGGTCCGCTCCCCGACACCATCGACCGCTTCCGCGCCAGCGTGGTGGGCATCGGCACCTGGAAGCTGCGTCGCACCCCGCCGAGCCACTACCTCGGCACCGGCTTCGTGGTGGTAGACGGCCGGCACTGCCTGACCAACGCCCACGTGGTCGCCCCGATCGTGGAGGGGAAGGACGGCGAGGACGTGCTGCTCAAGGTGTACGCCCTGGGCGATCCGGAGCCGACGATGCGCGGCGCTCGCGTGGTGGCTCAGGATCCGGACCACGACCTTGCCCTCCTCGTCTTCGACGGTCCGCCGCTCCCCCCCTTCTCCCTCGGCGACTCGCACGCCGTGCGCGAGGGTGACCCGGTCGCCTTCACCGGCTTCCCCATCGGCATGGTCCTCGGCCTGCACCCGGCTACCCACCGCGGCACCATCGCGGCTATCGTGCCGGTGGCCGATCCCGCCCTCTCCTCACGCCAGCTCGACCCCAAGCGCATCAAGCGGCTGCGCGACCCCTTCGACATCTTCCAGCTCGATGCCACCGCCTACCCTGGCAGCTCCGGCTCCCCCCTCTACCGGCCGGATAGCGGGGAGGTGATCGCCGTGGTCAACTCGGTGTTCGTCAAAGGAACCAAGGAAAACGCCCTCAAGGACCCCTCGGGCATTACCTACGCGATCCCCATCCATCTGGCGGGACCGCTGCTGGCGAACATCAAAAAGTAGCGGTCGGCTGCGGCGCGGCCTGACGCCGTCCGCGGCTTACAATCCGAAGGCGACGATCCCCACCCCACACAGGCAGAGGGTGGCACCGGCCAGCGCGTGGCTGTAGCGCTCGAGGCGACCCAGGGGCAGCCGCTCGACCCCCAGGGTGCCGGCCAGCACCACCCCTACCATGGTGACGATGGTGACGGCCCCGAACACCGCCGCGACCCACGCCACCCCGAGGAGCGAGTGGTGCGCCGCCGACACCATCAGGAGGGGGATGAGAGGCTCGCACGGCCCGAGGACGAAAACCACGAACAGCACCCACGGGGTCATATTCTTCGCGTCGGGCGAATCGTGGAGGTGGGCGTGGTCGCGATGGTGGCTATGGTTGTGGGCATGGAGGGTGCCGTCGCCGTGGTGGTGCAGGTGGGTGTGGGGGCGATTGCGCACCGCGTGCCGCACCCCCCAGATGGCGTAGGCGGCACCGACACCGATCAGTGCCCATGCCGCCACGTCGCCGCGCACCGCCTCGATCGCCGCCATCTGGGAGACGGCGATTCCCGCGGCGATCCCGACCCCGCCCAGAAACACCGAGCCGGCGATGTGCCCCACCCCGCACAGGGCGGTGACCGCTAGGGTGCGGGCCCGCGACCAGCCACCGGCACGCCCCATTACCACGAACGGTAGATAATGGTCCGGCCCCAGCACGGTGTGCAGGAAGCCGATGGTGGCCGCGGTGGTGGCGAGTGCCAGCAGCTCGTGGGTCATGGCGCCTCCACGGGATAGGAGATCGCGCACCCGCAAGTGGATCCGCAACCTGCCCACCAGCGTAGCAGATCCCTTTCCCCGGCAAGACCGCCGGGCCAACGCGGTGATTGCACCCCCACCGGCCGTCCTCGATAATGTCCCCCATTGCACCCAATCGAGGAGCAGTGACCCATGGCCAAGATCGAATGCGACAGCCAGCCGACGCAGGCCCGCCGCGACGACCTCGGTGTGACGAGCCGGCCCATCTGGACCCAGGAGGTCTCCACCTTCCCCTGGACCTACGACGAGCCCGAGACCTGCTATTTCCTGGCAGGGGAGGTGGTTGTCACCTGCACCAACGGCACCCGGGTCGCGGTGGCCAAGGGCGACCTGGTCACCTTCCCCGCCGGCCTCTCCTGCACCTGGGAGGTCAAGCAGCCGGTGCGCAAGCACCACCGCTTCGGGGAGTGACCCGCGGGGATCACTCAACGTAAAGACGCCCGGCGGCCAAGGGAAGAGGCGGCCGCCGCGTGTGAATGGCCTCGGGGCGACTGTGGCCCGCCCGAGCCATACTTGCGCACTGCTGGGAAGTTACCTATAAAGCTTCCCCTTTTGCGGGAGGCAGAGAGAAGTACTTCGATTTACGGGAAAGATAATCGATTTTTGGGGCAGTCGTTTGCAGCGTTGGGATGGTTCTCGCTGCGGTTTTGTGTGGCACGCGGTAGAAGATTTCGTCGCCTGAGCTCATCCGCCCGCATCGTGGAGGAGGGGGGAAGAGGTTGTCGTCAGGTTCGACACAGAGGTGCTAGTTTAGCGAAATCAATGCATTTCGCTAGCGATAGGATGCAGTACACCTAAACTGGTAGCGAGATCGTTTGCCAAAACAGGAGGCAGGAATGAGTGCGTACGTAAACCCCTTCGAAGGTGCCTATAATCCCTTTGATGGATTGGCGGGATTGCTGGCAAAGGAAAAGGCCCGCGTCGAGAAGGCACTCACCGCCCGCGGGAAATTTCAGCCCGTCGATCTCAGCGAGAAGCGGCCGCTGAAGATCGGTTTCGCCCCTGGGGACGGGATCGGTCCGATCGTCGCGGAGGCGGCCAAGTCCATCCTGGAGAGTCTGCTGGCGGACGAGATCGCCCAGGGCGCTATCGTCGTCGTCGAGATCCCCGATCTGACCATCGGCAAGCGCATCGAGCTGGATACGGTAGCGCCACCGACGTCCGTCAAGGTCATCGATGACTGCGACGTCGTCCTCAAGATGCCCCTGGAGACCCCGGATAGCTCCAAGTACCCCAACGTCCCCAGCGCCAACGTCTGGATGCGCCAGCACATGGACCTCTTTGCCTGCGTCCGCCGCATCAAGAACGACGATCTGGGAATCGATTTCTCCGTCTACCGGGCGAACTTCGGTACCCCGTACCAAGACGCCAAGTCGGCCGGCGTGATGAGCCTGAACGGCCAGGAGGAGTACGCCATGGCCTTCTGGCCCCAGGCGCGCATCGACATCGAGCGCCTCATCCACCTGGCCTGCCTGCACGCTAAGAAGACGGGCTCGAACTTCGTGCTGCTCAACTTCAAGGACAACGTCATCCGCCCCGACGCCGCCTCATTGAACTGGGCCAAGAACTACATCGACGCCCACTTTCCGGAGGTCGACTACCTGTCGGTGAAGCCGGATGACTTCTCCTACACCGTCACCCAGACCGACAAACTGAGCTCCATGAAGGGGGAGAAGACCGGCAAGACCAAGCGGTTCACCACCGTGGTATGCAACAACATCGTCGGGGACATGGCCGGGGACGAGTCGGGCATGTACGTTGGGGGCATCGGCGGCGTCGGTTCGGCGAACGTCTCCTTCTCCCAGGGGATGTTCGAGGCGGGTGGCGGTACCGGCACTCGCATGATGCTGGAGAACCGTGGCCACTTCTCCTCGCCAGTGGCGGTGGTCAAGGCGACGGGCGAGTTGCTCGGCTTCATCGGTTACCTCGATCACCAGAAGCGGATTCTCGCAGCCCTCGATGAGCTGACGGCGGCGAACCTTGTCCCGAACGGCGGGAAGAACGGTGTGACCTGCCAGCAGGCGACCGATTTCTTGCTGGAAAAATTGGCCAAGGCGTAAGGTCTACGAGGCGTCACACGGCCGTTCGGATGCCGGAGCCGCTGCGGGGCTCCGGCAGCGGCTGTTTCCCCGCGGCGAGAGGCAGAACTATGCAGCTCACAGGATTGCTCTACGGCTCCAAGCTCCTGCGGTACGTGGGATTCCCCACGGCGGAGGTCCTCGGGCCCGAGGCGAGCACGGACGACATCAAGGCCCTGATCGACAAGTGCGGTGAAGCCTTCATCAAGCCCGTCTTCAAGGGGGGCGTGGGCAAGAAGGGCAAGTCCGGTCTCATCGGCCGGGCGAAGGACTTGGAGACCGCCCTGGCCGAAAAGGAGCGGCTCTACTTCGCCGAGCACCGCCACGGCAACGCGACGGCCAAGGCCGAGGGGGTGACTTTCGAAGGTGCGGTGCCGGCCGAGCACGAGGTGTACTTCGCCCTCACCGATTCCACCAAGTTCCGTGCACCGACGGTGACCATCACCCACCACGGGGGTGTGGACATCGAGGAGCTACCCAAGGACAAGGTGGCGGAGATCCCGTTCGACCCGCTCACCGGCCTCAAGGCGTTCGTCATCGCCAACGCCCTCTCGGACCTCGGCGCTCCCCAGGAGATCATCTCCCCCCTGGTACAGAACCTGCCCAAGCTGTGGGACCTGTTCCACAACTACGGCATGACCATCCTGGAGATCAATCCGATCCGCATGAGCCCCAACGCGGCCGGGAGGCTGGTGCCGGTGGCGTGCGACTTCAAGTGCGGCTTCGACCAGGATGACGAGAACTGGAAGCGGCTCAACCTCCCTGCGCACCTGTTCGCCGCCAGCTACTCGGACTTCGAGCAGGAGGTGAATCAGCTCCGCACCTACCAGGGGCAGAGCGACGTCTACGTCATCAACGACCGGGGCACCATCCTCGCCCCGACCTTCGGCGGCGGCGCCAATGCCCTGGTCACCGAGCTCCTCGGCGACGACGCCATCATCTCCTCCGACTTTGGCGGCAATCCGCCGTACGAGAAGATGAAGGACATCGCCAGGATCTGCTTCAAGCACTACCTGGAGCAGGCCAACGTCCTGTTCATCATCGGCGGCAAGGCGAACAACACGGACATCTACGAGACCTTCCGCGCCATGGCCGATGCCCTGCGGGACTACGTCAACGCCAACGGCCCCACGCCGCTGTTCGTGGTCATCGGGCGCGGCGGCCCCAACCTGATCCGCGGCATGGGGGTGATGCGTGACACCCTCGACGCCCTCGGTCTCCCATACCGAATCTTCGGCCACGACTCGGCGATGAGCGAAGTGGTCAACTTCGCCCAGGCGGCCAACCGCTGGATGATGTCCGGGGGACGCGAGCAGATCGCGGCCAAGCTGGGCGTCGCGGCGTAAAGATCCCCCCTCCCCTCGGGAGGGGGCTAGGGGGAGGGCGTATGGAACGAGCAGCGCGGAGGGTGCACTAGCAGGCAGAGCGTTAGATCCAGCCGCCCCCACCCCAGCCCTCCCCCGGTGGGGGAGGGAGAGCGGGCTTCCACACACCAAGAACATCGACCAGGACAAACTAAGGTAACGAGATGCACCCAAAGGGCGTAGGCGAGTTCAAGTATTACGTGGGGATCCATTCCCTGGCAGACCTGGCCACCAAGGAGGACCGGGTGTGTGTCCTCAACATCTTGGGCAGCGAGTCCCGCGGCGTGATCCCCACCAGCCACGAATACTCCGGCGGCAACATCGTCTTCGGCACCAGCCCGGGACGCGAGGGCCAGGTGTTGAAGACCAAGATCGGCGACATCCCGGTCTTCAACAACGTCCGGAACGGCCTCGCCGCCGGCCACACCTTCAACACCGGCGTGGTCTATCTACCGCCTTCGGGGGTACGCGACGGCGTCGCCGAGCTGGCGCGGGTCAATCCGGACCTGAAGAAGGTCATTATCCTGACGGAGAAGGTCTCGGTGCGCGATGCCCGCATCACCCGTGCCATCGGCCAGATCCATGGTATCGACCTGTTCGGCGCCAACTGTCTAGGCTTGGCCGACGCCTGGAATCACGTGCGCCTCGGTGGTGCCCTCGGCGGCTCCAACCCGGGAGAATCCCTGAAGAAGGGGACCGTCGCCATCTTCTCCAACTCCGGCAACTTCACCACCACCATCGCCGTCTACCTGGCCACCGCCGGGTGGGGGACGACGGTTTCGGTGTCGTCGGGCAAGGACCTGTTCATCCACTTCGCGGCGCCGGAGTTCGCCTACGCCCTGGCCAACGACGACCGCACCAAGGCGGCGGTGATGTACGTGGAGCCGGGCGGCTACTACGAGCACGGCCTCAGGCTCAGCAAGCCAACGGTCGCCTGCGTGGTCGGCCGCTGGAAGGCGAAGCTGACTCGCGCCGTGGGCCACGCGGGTGCCATGGCCGGCTCCGGTGACGATGCCGCCGCCAAGGAGCGGTGGTTCATGGAGATGTTCGGGGTCGACTCGCTCTACACGCCGGACAACCCCGTGTGCTCCGCCAGGGGTGCGGTGGTGACCAACATCGCTCACATCCCTGTGGCCATGACCGCCGTGATGAAGCTCAACGGCCAGGGCACCGACTTCGCCCCGGAGGGCTCCCTGTCGCTCAAGCCGTGGTTCGCCAACGACCAGGGCCTCAAGCTACCCGTGGAGCTGACTCCGGCAGTAGTGGAGGCGGTGACGCCGTACAACGAGCAGATCGCGATCCTCAACCGCCAGGTAGGGACCATCTTCCCGCGCCAGGCGATGAAGGATTGCTCCGGCGCCTCGGTGATGGATCCCAAGACCCAGGTCTCCAAGATCCACGGCATGTCGGTCCTCGACGCGACCCGCCAGCCGTTCGAGTCCAACCTGGTGATGGCCCTGATCCGCGAGCCCCTGGACGAGAACGGCTGCAAGCTCGCCAACGTGGCGATCGGCGCCGAGGTCAACCTGCACGACAGCCCGCTGCTGGTCGCCGCGGACGCGGCGCGCGACGCGGGCAACGCCCCTAACTCGGTGCTGGCGGCGGCGTGCTCGATCGTCGGGCCGAAGCGGCTGAACAGCGCACGTGACGCGGCTGCCGCCCTGCTCGACCTGTTCGCCCACTCCGGCCTCAGCGACGCCACGGACGAGTCGTTCAAGACCTCGGCGGTGGCCGCCAAGGCGGTGCGCGACGTCTTCCTCGGCCCCGAGCCCGATCCCAAGGCACAGGCGATGCTCAAGGCGATCGACGTCCGCGGTGCCAGGTCGGCATTCGTCAAGTTCGTGCGCGGGCTGGGCGCCAACGTCACCGCCGACGCGGTCCTCGGCGCCATCACCACCACCCTCGCCTGGGGTCCACTGGCACGCAAGCGCCTCTCCACCATCACCGTTCGCAACCTCCCCTGGTACCTGCGCCTGTATGGCACCCTCATCGGTGCCGCGGTGGACGGCAGCCGGCACGACGCGGACACCTTCTGTGGCGTGGCGATGGACGAGATCCTGGCCTCCTGGTCCCTGGCGGAGGTCGCGTATCTCGCCCTGATGGGCGAGCGACCGAGCGAGGCACAGCGGTTCTCGTTCAACGTCCTCCTCGGCCTGATCATCACCAACGGCCCGGGCACCATCTCGGCCCAGGGGGCCAAGGGTGGCGTCTCCGCCGACGGTCCGGAGAGCCCGGAGCGGGTGCAGATCAACAAGGCGATGACCGGGTTCCTTACCCATACCGGCTATGCCCACGGCGGTAACGGCTTCGAGGCGATCGCCTTTCTGGTGGAGCGGTTCAAGGGCACGGGGCTGGCCGATCCGGCGAAGGCCGATCACCGCCTCGACCTGGCGGCGATGGCCGGCGAGTACGCCGTTCACTACAAGAAGTACAAGGCGGAGCAGAAGGCGATCGGCAACCTGGGCTACGACAAGGTGCCGTGCATCAACCACCCGGTGTTCAAGAACAAGCCGGTCAACTACGACCCGCGTGAGGTGTTCGTCGCCGAGCTGTTCCAGGAGCGCGGCGAATACAACGTCTTCCACGACTACTACCACGCCCTGGTCCAGGCCCTGTTCGACAAGGGGGTGAGCAAGAATGTCTACTGCGTCAACGTCGACGCGGTGATCGCCGTGCTGCTGCTCAAGATCCTGTGGCGGCCGTACCAGGCGGGGGACTTCTCCGCGCACACCATGGAGAGCGCCGCGTTCACCACCTTCCTGTTCGGCCGCATGATCGGCTGTGCCGCCGAGATCGAGGACCACATCAACCGCGGCCGCAACATGGATACCAGGACCGCCGCGTCGCAGTGCTCTTTTGTCGGATAGCCCATCGGGACATCGCGCTTGAACCGTTCCCTCTAAGGAATGCAGGAAAGGGAGGAAGGCAGGAAGTGATGTCGGGCGACGATCGCCTGGAACCACATTTCCTGCATTCCTTGTCTTCCTGCCTTAGAGGGATGACACCGAACGGAAGGGTGATATGAACATCCACGAGCATCAGGCGAAGGAGCTGTTTCGCGAGTACGGCATTCCGGTGCCGGAGGGCCGGGCCGCGGCGACCGTCGACGAGGCGGTGGGTTACGCCGAGGCCCAGGATTGGCCGCTCTACGTGGTGAAGGCCCAGATCCACGCCGGCGGCCGTGGCAAGGCCGGAGGGGTGAAGCTCACCAAGGACAAGCACCAGGTCCGGGCCCTGGCCTCCGAGATCCACGGCAAGACCCTGGTCACCCACCAGACCGGACCGGCGGGCAAGAAGGTGCAGCGCCTGCTGATCGAGAAGGGCTCGTCCATCGCCCGCGAGCTGTACCTGTCCATGATCGTCGACCGCGGTGCCGGCAAGCCGGTGATCATCGCCTCCACGGCCGGCGGTATGGACATCGAGGAGGTGGCCGCCAAGGAGCCGGAGAAGATCCTCACCCTGCACGTCGACCCGGTGATCGGGTTGCAGGCCTTCCATGGCCGGCGTGTCGCCTTCGCCCTCGGGCTGGTGGGCGACCAGGTGAAGCAGTGCGGGCGCATGCTCGCCAACCTCTACCGCCTGTTCCTGGAGAAGGACTGCTCGCAGATCGAGATCAACCCGCTGGTGGTGACGGTTGACGGCAATTTGGTGGCCCTCGACGCCAAGGTGAACTTCGACGACAACGCCCTGTTTCGCCACAAGGAGATCGTCGAGCTACGCGACCTCAGCGAGGAGGAGGAGCTGGAGATCCGCGCCTCCGAGTGGGAGCTGAACTATATCAAGCTCGACGGCAACATCGGTTGCATGGTGAACGGTGCGGGGCTGGCGATGGCCACCATGGACATCATCGCCCTCGCCGGCGCCGTGCCGGCGAACTTCCTCGACGTGGGCGGCACCGCCACCGCCGAGCGGGTCGCCGAGGCGTTCAAGATCATCCTCGCCGACCCGGGCGTGAAGGGGATCTTCGTCAATATCTTCGGCGGCATCGTGCGCTGCGATCGCATCGCCCAGGGGATCATCGATGCCGCCAAGCTGGTGGACCTCCAGGTGCCGTTGGTGGTGCGCCTCCAGGGCACCAACGCGGTGCAGGCCCGCGCCATGCTCGCCGAGTCGGGGGTGAAGCTGGAGGCGGTCGAGTCGATCTGGGAAGGCGCGCAGAAGATCGCGGCGGCGGTGAGCGCGTAAGGACGATTGTTTTTCTCGCGCAGAGACGCAGAGACGCCAAGGGATCGAGAACAGGACCTCTGCGCCTCTGCGCGAGCCAATAAAGGGACAGCGATGAGCATCTTGGTCAACAAGAATACGAAGGTCGTCGTGCAGGGGTTCACCGGTAAGGAGGGGACCTTCCACGCCTCCCAGTGCATCGAGTACGGCACCCAGGTGGTGGGCGGAGTCACGCCGGGCAAGGGGGGCCAGAGCCACCTCGACCGGCCGGTGTTCAACTCGGTGCACGACGCGCGCCAGGCAACCGGGGCCAACTGCTCCCTGATCTTCGTGCCGCCGCCATTCGCCGCGGACGCGATCCTGGAGGCGATCGACGCGGGGATCGAGCTGATCGTCGCCATCACCGAGGGGATCCCGGTCCTCGACATGGTGCGGGTGAAGAACTACCTCAAGGGCTCTGACTCGCGGCTCATCGGCCCCAACTGTCCGGGGATCATCACCCCCGGCGAGGCGAAGATCGGTATCATGCCGGGCTTCATTCACCGGCCGGGCCGGGTGGGCATCGTCTCCCGTTCCGGGACCCTGACCTACGAGGCGGTCCACCAGGTGAGCGAGGTGGGGCTCGGCCAGTCCACCTGCATCGGCATCGGCGGCGACCCGGTGAACGGCACCAATTTCATCGACTGCCTCTCCCTGTTCCAGGCCGACGCGGACACCGACGCGGTGGTGATGATCGGCGAGATCGGCGGCGACGCCGAGGAACGCGCCGCGGCCTTCGTGGCGGAGCGCCTCACCAAGCCGGTGGTCGCCTTCATCGCCGGCTCCACCGCCCCCCCGGGACGGCGCATGGGTCACGCCGGCGCCATCGTCTCCGGCGGCAAGGGCACGGCGGAGGCGAAGTTCGCGGCCCTCGATGCGGCGGGCATCCGCACCACCCGCAACCCCTCCGAGCTCGGGCAGCTCGTCAAGGAGGCCCTCGCGTAAAGCAAGAGGCCAACGGTTAGGCCTGCATAAAGAGGGGGCGGCCACCAGGCCGTCCCCTCTTTTTTGGGGAAGATCATTCGGGATCTCCGGGGGCCGGTGGTGGTAGCCGCCTGTAGGAGCGGGCTTGACTGATAGGAAATTGCTTTTCCTGGGGGGGCCGTGCGGGCCGTTGTCGGCGTCTGGAGGGGGGAGGTTGGGCGGCAAGCCGGGGGGGTTTGGAGCCCTTCCCGAGGAAGGCGGCCTGTTCGGCGCCCATGCCGCGGGTCCCCTGTCGATCTCCTCCGCAGCAAACGCGGTGCCCGGCCAAGGTCGACCCGCCGGGCTCGGCACCGGGGATTCGATAACGGCGCTTATGGAACCCACAGTGTAGGGCATCCAGACCTTGGGCAATTCCTCTCGACTACCCCACCACAAGGTCCCGCATCTTGACACGAATTCCGAACAGGCATTCGTGGATCCGGCGGGCAATACCTTCCCGGTTGCCGTGCCGCTGGCCAAGGCAGCGGTGATGGCCTTGTCCCTCCCCTACCCCAATGCGCTGCACTACCCAACCCTGAGAGCGGCCGCGCAGTCCGTGATGGCGGAATTGTGCGCGCAGGGCGAGCAGGACGAGGCGCAATTCCGGGATGCCCTGTTCCGACTGGTGATGCTGCATGGCGTCATGCCCACCGTGTCGGACCGACACTTTCTTGCGGAACCGGGCGAACGTCCCCGTGCCCATGCACTGGCGCGCATACAGGCGGCGACTCCAGGCGGGGTGGTGAGCGGCGCGCGCCATGTAGCGATGGATATGGATGCGCCGGGGCGGGAATTGCTGACCCTGCTCGACGGCAGCCACACCCCGGAGGAACTGGTCAGCCTCATGCACGCCCGGCTGCCCGACTCGGGGCTGAGCCTGACCCGGGAACAGGTCGACACCCTGACCCATCGGCAGCTCTGGCTGTTTGCGCGGCAAGGGTTGATGGCCGGGTAGGCAACTCCGGTCGCACCTCGTTAGGCCTGATCCGTTGGCCCTGTCGTGACCCCGTGTATGATCCGGAGAGATGCCAGGGTGCATGAGCCGCCCTGATTATTTCGCCGCTGTCCCGGGAATGGCTACCGGGCGTCCGGGCCAATCTGCCCCAGCATTCCGATCATCGTCACCGTGGTGTCGTCACGTGGTGCAAAGCGGCCGTTCGCCGAGCGCTTGGGAGAATAGCGTGGGACCAGTGTGGAAGGCGGGCAACTCGAATCTCTTCAGGTATTGGCGCCGGATCAGGACACACCTGACAAGAGCGCGCCTGAACGGACGCGGCGCGCCGGGCAAACCTTTCAACCCTGTCCTGAGTGAAGCCGAAGGGAGTGAGCCGCCGCTGCGGGCGGAACTGTTCAGCACCGATCAGATGGCGCAGCACGGCGTGCGTCTTGCGTCCTCCCACCGCTTGATGCCGGGACGCGTGCCGGACAAGTTGCTGTCGCGGCTGGCCGCGAACGAGGCTGTGCTGATCGAGACCTGCAAACTGCTGAGGGTGGCGGTCGCGGCGAAGCACCGCATCACGCCCGCCGGGGAATGGCTGCTCGACAACTTCTATCTCGTCGAAGAGCAGATCCGCACCGCCAGGCGGCACCTGCCCAAGGGCTACAGCCGGGAACTGCCGGGCCTGGCCGAAGGCGCGTCGCGCGGGTTGCCGCGCGTGTATGACATCGCCCTGGAGACCATCGCCCACGGCGACGGACGGGTGGACCCGGACAGCCTCAGCCGTTTCGTCGCGGCGTACCAGACGGTCACCCCCCTACGGCTGGGCGAGTTGTGGGCCATCCCCATCATGTTGCGACTGGCGCTGATTGAAAATCTGCGCCGCGTCGCGGTGCGCATCGCCGCCGGCAGGCTGGACCGGGATCTGGCCGTCGAATGGGTGAACCGGTTGACGGAGATCGCCGGCCAGGATCCGAAGAACCTGATCCTGGTGATCGCGGACATGGCGCGATCGAATCCGCCCATGACGACTCCGTTCGTGTCCGAACTGGCGCGCCGCCTGCAGGGACAGGGGCCCGCTCTGACCCTGCCGCTGACCTGGATCGAACAGCAACTCGCCGAGTCGGGACTGAGCATCGAACAGTTGGTGCGCTCGGGAAGCCAGCAGCAGGCGGCCGACCAGGTTTCCATCAGCAACAGCATCGGCAGTCTGCGCTTCCTCGCGACCATGGACTGGCGCGAGTTCGTCGAGGCCATGAGCGTGGTCGAACAGACCCTGCGCACGGACCCGGGCGCGGCCTACACCGGGATGGACTTCGCCAGCCGCGACCGCTACCGCCATGTCATCGAGCAAGTGGCGAAGGCCAGCGGGCTCTCCGAGGACGCAGTGGCCGGCCGCGCCATCGGGCTTGCGCGGGCGGGCGCGGCCCGGACCGGGGAGGCCGACAGAACCGCGCATGTGGGCTACTACCTGATCGACCGGGGCCGGCCCGAACTGGAAAGGGCCACACAGGCGCGCCTTCCCCCGGCCGCGGCGCTGCGGCGCGGGGCGGGCCGGTCTCCCCTGCTGCTGTACCTGGGCACGATCACGCTGCTCACGGTGCTCCTCGCCGCGGGCCTGCTGGCGCAGGCGTGGATGGACGGTGCGGCCGACTGGGTGCTGGTACTGACGGGCATCCTCGCGCTGCTGGCCACCGGCCAGCTCGCGGTCGCGCTGGTGAACTGGCTGGCCACCTTGCTGGCGTCGCCGCATCCGCTGCCGCGCATGGACTTCTCCGCGGGCATCCCGACGGCATCGCGCGCCCTGGTGGTGGTGCCGACCCTGCTCGCCAGCCCGCGCAACATCGAGAGCCTGGTCGAGGCGCTGGAAGTCCGGTTCCTGGCCAATCGCGACGGGAATCTGCATTTCGGCCTGTTGACCGACCTGCGCGACGCGGCCGAGGAAACTTCGCCTGTGGACGCGCCGCTGCTGTATCTGGCCCGGGAGCGGATCGAAGCCCTGAATGCGCGCTACGGGGACGACGTATTCTTCCTGTTTCATCGCCCGCGCCGCTGGAATCCCCACGACCGGATCTGGATGGGTTACGAGCGCAAGCGCGGCAAGCTGGCGGACCTGAACGCCCTGCTGCGGGAGGGCAACCGCGACGGCTTCTCCCTCGTGGTCGGTGCGACCGCGGTGCTCGCCGGCGTGAAATACGTGATCACCCTCGACACGGACACCCAACTGCCGCGTGACGCCGCGCGCCAGTTCGTCGGCACCATGGCGCACCCGCTGAATCGTCCGGTCTACGACGCGGCCTTGCAGCGGGTTTGCGCGGGCTACGGCATCCTGCAACCGCGCGTGAGCGTGAGCCTGCCCGGCGCGAGCCAGTCGCGCTATGCGCGCCTGAACGGCGGCGAGCCGGGCATCGACCCGTATACCCGCGCCGTCTCCGACGTTTACCAGGACGCATTCCAGGATGGTTCGTTCATCGGCAAGGGGATCTACGACGTCGATGCCTTCGAACAGACGCTCAAGGGACGCTTTCCCGAGAACCGGATTCTCAGCCACGATCTTCTGGAAGGCTGTTACGCCCGCGCCGGGCTGTTGAGCGACGTGCAGTTGTACGAGGAATACCCGGCCCGCTACGGCGCCGACGTCAACCGCCGCTACCGCTGGATACGCGGCGACTGGCAACTCGCGCCCTGGCTGCTGCCGTGGGTGCCCGGTCCCGACGGGCGGCGCCGGAAAAACCCGCTCTCCGCGCTGTCGCGCTGGAAGCTGTTCGACAACCTGCGCCGCAGCCTGGTGCCGGCGGCATTGACGCTGCTGTTGCTGCTGGGTTGGACGGTGTTTTCATCGGCCGCGTTCTGGACATTGGCGGTGTTCGGCATCCTCCTGATCCCTCCCGTTCTGTCCACCCTGCTGGATCTGTCCCGAAAACCGGAGGACATGCGGCCGGGCCAGCATCTCGCCGCTGCTGCCCACGCCGCCGGCCAGCGCTTTATCCAGACGGGCTTTGCCCTGGTGACGCTGCCGCATGAGGCGTACTACAGCCTGGATGCGATCCTGCGCACCCTCGGGCGTTTGCTGGTCACGCACCAGCGGCTGCTGGAATGGAATCCCTCCGGCGACCAGGAGCGGCTGAGCCGCACCGACCTCGCCGCCTCGTTCCGCGCCATGGGGTTCGCCCCCGTGTTCGCCGCCGGCACGGCCATCACCCTGGCGGCGGCGAATCCGGCCGCGCTGGCCGTGGCGGGGCCCATACTGATCCTGTGGCTGGTCTCCCCCGCTATCACCTGGTGGATCAGCCTGCCCCTCGCCCGCCGCGAGGTTCGGCTGACGGCCGAACAGACCCGTTTTCTCGGCAGGATTGCGCGCAAGACCTGGGCATTCTTCGAGACCTTCGTCGGCCCGGAGGACCATTGGCTGCCACCGGACAACTACCAGGAATACCGCGATTCCGCGCTGGCCCATCGCACCTCGCCCACCAACATGGGACTGGCGCTGCTGGCGAATCTGTCCGCCCATGACTTCGGTTACATCCCGGCCGGACAACTGATCGAGCGCACGGCGCATACCCTGGAAACGATGGCGGTCCTGCCAAGCTATCGCGGCCACTTCTACAACTGGTACGACACGCAGTCGCTGCAAGCGCTGCACCCGGCTTACATCTCGACGGTGGACAGCGGCAACCTGGCGGGCCATCTGTTGACCCTGCGCCCGGGCCTGTTGGCGCTGCTTGACCGGCCGATCCTGGAGACCCGCTGCCTGGACGGCCTGCGCGACACGCTGGAGATATTGGATGAGGCCGCGGGCGACAGATCTCCGGCCACGCTGGCCCAATTCCGCAAGGATGTCGAATCCGCATGCGCTTCGCGGCCGGCCACGCTGCCGGCGGCACGGCTCCAACTGGACCGGCTGGCGCACTCCGCCGAGGCGATCAGCAACGACTTGGGGCATGAGCCCGAGAGCCAGGCGGCCTGGTGGGCAAGCGCGCTGGCCCGGCAATGCCGCGCGGCACGCGATGAGCTGGCCTTTCTCGCGCCGTGGACCGGGTTGCCGGAAGCGCCGGACGAACCCGGTGACCTCCCCGAGATCAATGCGATCCCGACCCTGCGTGCCCTGGCGGGACTCGATGTGGCGTTGTCGGCCCGCCTCGCGAGCCGGACCGAGGCGGTCACGACACCGGAACAGATCGCATGGCTGGCCGATCTGCGCCGGCACATCGGGCAAGGCAGCGAGCGCGCCCAGGCCCGCATCGCGGCCATCCAGAGCCTGGCCCTGCAGGCCGGCGAACTCGCGGACATGGAATATGGCTTCCTGTACGACAAGCCATCGCGTCTGCTGAGCATCGGCTACAGCGTGGACGAGCGGCGGCGGGACGCGAGTTACTACGATCTGCTGGCTTCGGAAGCGCGCTTGTGCGTGTTCGTCGCCATCGCCCAGGGACAATTGCCCCAGGAGAGCTGGTTCGCCCTGGGGCGCCTGCTCACGAGCGCCGGCGGCGAGCCGATTCTGCTGTCGTGGAGCGGCTCGATGTTCGAGTACCTGATGCCGCAACTGGTGATGCCGAGCTACGACCACACGCTGCTCGACCAGACCGCCAAGGCGGCGGTGGCGCGGCAGATCGAGTATGGCCAGCAGATCGGCCTGCCATGGGGCATGTCGGAATCCGGCTACAACGCGGTGGACGTGCAACTCAGCTACCAGTACCGCGCCTTCGGCGTGCCCGGCCTGGGGCTGAAACGCGGACTTGGCGAGGACCTGGTGGTCGCACCCTATGCGGCCGTGCTCGCCTTGATGGTGGCGCCGGAGGCGGCCTGCCTGAATCTGCAACGGCTCACCGCCGCCGGTGCGGAAGGCCAGTTCGGCTTTCATGAAGCCATCGACTACACCCCGGCACGGCAGCGGCGCGGCGAATCCCATGCCCTGGTGCGCTCCTACATGGCCCATCACCAGGGCATGAGCCTGCTGGCCCTGGCTTATCTGTTGCTGGACCGTCCGATGCAGAAGCGCTTCGAGTCCGACCCGCTGTTCCAGGCCACGCTGCTGTTGCTGCAGGAACGAATCCCCAGGGCCTCGGCGTTCTATGCCCACACCGCCGAACTCACCGGCATCCAGGCCGGTGTGGGCAGCCCGGAGATGCCGATCCGCGTGCTGAACAATCCCGACATACCGGTCCCGGAAGTGCAGTTGCTGTCCAACGGCCGATACAATGTGATGGTCACCCACGCCGGCGGCGGTTACAGCCGCTGGAAGGACTTGGCCGTGACGCGCTGGCGCGAGGACGGCACCCGCGACGCCTGGGGCACATTCTGCTACCTGCGCGACGTCAATAGCGGTTCGACCTGGTCGACCGCGCACCAGCCCAGCTTGCGACGCGCGGAACACTACGAGGCGATCTTCTCGGAAGGACGCGCGGAATTTCGCCGTCGCGATCGGGGTGACGATTTCGATTTCGACACCCATACCGATATCGTCGTATCGCCGGAAGACGACATCGAGTTGCGCCGCGTGCGCATTACCAATCGCTCCCCCGTGCGCCGGACGATCGAGGTCACGAGTTACGCGGAGGTGGTGCTGGCGGCGCCTGCCGCGGACGCCCTGCATCCGGCGTTCAGCAATCTCTTCGTGCAGACCGAGATCGTCGAGGCGCGCCAGGCCATCCTTTGCACGCGCCGGCCCCGCTCCAACGACGAAGCGGTACCCTGGATGTTTCACCTGATGGCCGTGCACGACGCGGAGGTCGACGCGCTTTCCTACGAGACCGACCGTGCGCGCTTCATCGGCCGCGGCCGCAACGCCGCCGCGCCCCAGGCGATGGACGAGGCAGCGGCGCTGTCCGGCAGCCAGGGCTCCGTGCTCGACCCGGTGGTCGCCATCCGCTGTCGCATCACCCTCGATCCGGAGCAGTCGGCCAACGTGGACCTGGTTTACGGCATGGGCGACAGCCGCGACGTGGCCCTGGCTCTGGTCGAGAAGTATCAGGATCGGCGCCTCGCCGACCGCGTCTTCGAACTGGCCTGGACCCACGCCCAGGTGGTGCTGCGCCAGATCAACGCCGGGGAAGCGGACGCGCAACTTTACGGGCGCCTGGCCAACTCGATCCTCTACGCCCATGCCGCACTGCGCGCCGACAGCAGCGTGCTCATGAAGAACCGGCGCGGGCAATCCGGCCTGTGGGGCTATGCCATTTCCGGCGACCGGCCCATCGTCCTGCTGCGCATCGCCGACCTGGCCAACATCGAACTGGTGCGCCAGCTCATCCAGGCCCATGCCTACTGGCGCCTGAAGGGACTGGCGGTGGACCTGGTGATCTGGAACGAAGACCGCGCCGGTTACCGGCAGGTGCTGCAGGACCAGATCCTGGGCCTGGTGGCGGTGGGTCTGGAAACCCAGGCAATGGACCGGCCGGGCGGCATCTTCGTGCGCTCGGCGGAGCAGATCTCGGAGGAAGACCGTACCCTGTTCCAGACCGTCGCGCGCGTCATCCTCAGCGACAGCCGCGGGACCTTGGCGGAACAGGTCAACCGCCCCGGTGCGATGGAAGTACGCGTGCCACGTTTGATCCCGAACCGACCCCGCACTCCCGAACTGCCCACCGCTTTCGAACCGCCGCAGCGCGATCTGATCCTGTCCAATGGCATCGGCGGCTTCACCCAGGATGGGCGCGAGTACGTTATCACCACCACGCCCGCACAGCGCACCCCGGCGCCGTGGGTGAACGTGCTGGCCAATCCCCGCTTCGGCAGCGTCATCTCGGAGAGCGGCCAGGCCTATACCTGGGGCGAGAATGCCCACGAGTTCCGCCTCACGCCCTGGCACAACGACCCGGTATCCGACGCGGGCGGAGAAGCTTTTTACCTGCGCGACGAGGACAGCGGCCAGTTTTGGTCGCCGACGCCGCTGCCCCGGCGAGGTGCTACGCCCTACCTCAGCCGGCACGGCTTCGGCTACAGCGTGTTCGAGCATACCGAGGCCGGCATCCGCTCGGAGCTGTGGGTCTACGTGGCGGTGGACGCAGCGGTGAAGTTCTCCGTGCTCAAGGTGCGCAACGCATCCGGCCGGCCGCGCCGGCTTTCCGCCACCGGTTACGTGGAATGGGTGCTGGGCGACCTGCGGCCGAAATCGGCCATGCACGTGACCAGCGAAGTCGATCCCTACAGCGGCGCGCTCTACGCGCGCAACCCGTACAACACCGAATTTCCCGAGCGGGTCGCCTTCTTCGACGTGGACGACGCCGACCGGACCGCCACCTGCGACCGCGCCGAATTCATCGGCCGCAACGGCAGCCTGGAGAACCCGGCGGCGATGGCGCGCACCCACCTGTCCGGCAAGCTGGGCAGCGGCCTGGATCCCTGCGCCGCGATCCAGGTGGGGTTCGATCTGGCCGACGGGCAGGAGCGCGAGATCATCTTCAGGCTCGGTCTGGGGGGAACGCCGGGCGGCGACGACGCCAACCGGCTGGTGCATCGCTTCCGTGGCGCCGACTCGGCGCGGCGGGCGCTGGAAGAGGTCTGGCATTTCTGGAACCACTCGCTCGGCGCCGTCCAGGTGGAGACGCCCGACCAGTCACTCAACGTGCTGAGCAATGGCTGGCTGTTGTACCAGACCCTGGCCTGTCGCATGTGGGCGCGTAGCGGCTTTTACCAGTCGGGCGGCGCCTTCGGTTTCCGCGACCAGTTGCAGGACGCGATGGCGCTGGTGCACGCCGAGCCCGGGCTGCTGCGCGCGCAACTGCTGCTATGCGCGGGCCGCCAGTTCCACGAAGGCGATGTCCAGCACTGGTGGCATCCGCCCTCCGGCCGTGGCGTGCGCACCCATATTTCAGATGATTATCTGTGGCTCGCCCTGGCCACGTGCCGCTACGTATTCAGCACCGGCGACACCGGCGTGCTGGAGGAACCCGTCCCGTTTCTGGAAGGCCGCCCGCTCAGTGTGGACGATGATTCCTACTACGACCTGCCCGGCCCTTCGGTGACCGCGGAGAGCCTGTACTGGCACTGCGTGCGGGCCATCCGGCACGGACTGCAATTCGGCGAGCATGGCCTGCCACTGATCGGTTCCGGCGACTGGAACGACGGCATGAACCGGGTTGGCATCCACGGCAAGGGAGAGAGCGTGTGGCTGGGCTTCTTTCTCAACGAAGTGCTGCGCCAGTTCGGCGCGCTGGCGCGTCGGCACGGCGACCCCGCCTTCGCAGAAGTCTGCGCGGCCGAAGGCCTGCGCCTGCGCGAGAGCCTCGAACAGCATGGCTGGGACGGCGCCTGGTATCGCCGCGCGTACTTCGACGACGGCACGCCGCTCGGCTCGGCGGATAACCTCGAATGTCAGATCGACTCGATCTCACAAAGCTGGTCGGTGCTGTCCGGGGCGGGCGACGCCGAGCGTTCACGCATGGCCATGCAGGCCGTGGACGAGCGGCTGGTGCGCCGCGACCACGCCCTCATCCAGTTGCTCGATCCACCCTTCGATCGGTTGGATCTGGACCCCGGCTACATCAAGGGCTATGTACCGGGCGTGCGCGAGAACGGCGGCCAGTACACCCACGGCGCCATCTGGGCGGCCATGGCCTTCGCGGCCCTGGGCGACAGTCGGCGTGCCTGGGAACTCACCACCATGATCAACCCGGCCAACCACGCGAAATCACAGCAGACTATCGCAACCTACAAGGTGGAACCCTACGTCATGGCCGCCGACGTCTACGCGGTGGCGCCCCACACCGGCCGCGGCGGCTGGACCTGGTACACCGGCTCGGCCGGCTGGATGTACCGGCTTATCGTCGAGTCCCTGCTGGGCTTGCGGCTGGAAGTGGACCGGCTGCACGTCGCGCCCTTGCTCCCCGCGCACTGGGCCGGGTTGAAGATCCACTACCGCTATCGGGAGACGGTCTACCACATCGCCATCGCGCAAACGCGAGCCGGCGATGATGAGAAGAGCGGTGTGACGCGGGTGACGGTCGATGGCGTCGAGCAGGACGGCCAGGCGATTCCCCTGGTCGATGACCATCGTGAACACACGGTGGAGGTGAGCGTGGCGGCGCGATGAACACCGTGGTGCTCGCCCAGGGTTTCACTTATTGAGTTTTCCATTACTTATGACAAAGCCCCGTTCGCCCTGAGTAGGCTTGTCGAAGGGCATGTCCGAGTGGGCGCGGGGCTTCGACAAGCTACTCAGCCCGAACGGTCGTTGAAATCCGTCATGATTTACGGAAACATCAATAAGGAAGCGCTGATTTAATCGGACTGATAGGAAATTGCCTTTCCCGGGCGGGCCCGTGCGGGCCGTTGTCGG
>DASWHD010000104.1:0-10069 GCA_036393335.1 bacterium | reverse complement strand
CGCACTTCGTCCAGGCCAAGCCGAGCTTCATCGTCACCCTCAACCGCGCCGACCTGCTGGTCGAGAACGGCCTCGATCTCGAGATCGGCTGGCTTCCGGCCCTCCTGGATCAGACGCGCAACGGCAGGATCCGGCGCGGGGCGGACGGCAACGTCCTCGCCGCGCAGGGCGTGCCGTTGCTCGAGGTCCCCACCACCCCCGTCACCCGCGCCATGGGCGACATCCACCCCGGCGGCAACCCGCACTTCTCGATCGACCCGGAGCGCGGCAAGATCATCGCGCGGAACATCTACGACGGCCTGGTGCGGGTGGCGCCGGACGGCGAGGGCGTGTTCCGCGCCAACCTCGACGCCCTGCTGCGCCGCATCGACGCGGCCACGGCCGAATGTCAGAGGAGGATGGCGCCGTATCGCGGCACCAAGGTCGTCACCTACCACAGGAGCCTGAACTACTTCTGCCGGCGCTTCGGCCTGGACGTGGTCGATACCGTGGAGCCCAAGCCCGGGATCCCACCGTCACCTGCGCATATCACCGATCTCCTCGCCCAGATGCAGCGGCAGAATGTGAAGCTCATCCTGATGGAACCGTGGCACGAGCGGCGGACGCCCGACCTGCTCGCGCGGCAGACCGGGGCCCAGGTCGTGGAGCTCCCCGCACAAGTGGGCGGCGCCGCCGACGTCCCCGACTACCCGTCCCTGTGCGAGGGAATCGTCGCGCGCATCGTGGGGGCGCTCGCGCAATGAGCCACGGACACTCGGGAGGAGGAGCCCCAGCGACGTTGATCGCCTTCGATGACGTCGCGCTCGGCTATCGTCGGCGCGCCGTCCTTTCGAGTCTGAGATTCGCCGTCCACGAAAACGAGTTCTTCGGCATCGTCGGCGCCAACGGCTCGGGCAAGACCACGATCCTGCGCGCGATGTTGGGCATCCTCGCGCCGCTGCGGGGACGCATCCGTTACGCCGGCGGGGCGACTCGCAGGCGTTTCGGGTACGTCCCGCAGCGCGCGTTCGTCGACGAGCTGTTCCCGCTCACGGCGCTCGACATCGTCCTCATGGGGCGGTACGGGCTGTTACCGGCCGGCCGGCGCCCGGGCGAGCGCGACCGCCGGATCGCGCAGGAGCAGCTCGCCCACGCCGGCATCGGGGACCTGGCCGCCAGCCGCTTTCGCGACCTGTCGGGCGGCCAGAAGCAGCGCGTGTTGTTCGCGCGCGCCCTCGCCTCCGAGCCGCGGGTGTTGTTGATGGACGAGCCCACCGACGGCATGGATCTCGCCGGACAGCAGGCGATTCTCGACCTCATCACGCGGCTGCGCAGCGAGACCGGGATCACCATCGTCTACGTCACCCATCGGCTCAACGAGCTGGCCAACTTCGCCGACCGCCTGCTGCTGCTCCACGACGATCGCCTGCGGGTGGGTACCGTCGGCGAGCTGCTGACGCCCGCCGTTCTGCACGAGATGTACGGTGTCGACGCGCACGTCGCGCACGTCGCCGGGAGGCGGGTGATCGTCACATGAGCAAGCTGCTCGAGATGTTCCAGCAGGGCTTCATGATCGACGTGCTCGCGGGCACGACGATCGTCGCCGCCCTGTGCTCGTACCTCGGCGTGTTCATCATCCTGCGGCGGGCGGTGTTCGTCGGCGCGGCGCTCGCCCAGGTCAGCTCCCTCGGCGTCGCCCTCGCGCTGTTCGCCACCGGTGCCATCGAGCGGTGGTGGGACGTGCATGTCCACGTGGCGCCGCAGCCGGTGGCCGTGGCCCTCACCCTCGCCGCCGCGGTCGCGATGGCGATCCAGCACAAGGAGGCTCGCCTGCCCCGCGAGACCGTGGTCGGCATCACCTACGCGGCGGCCTCCGGGCTGGCCATCCTGGTCGTCGCGCTGAGCACGCACGCGGAATCGGAGGTGTTGAACCTGCTGTTCGGCAACGTGCTCGCGATTGGCGGCGGTGAGGTCGCCACCCTGGCCGTCCTCGCCGTTGCGGTCGGCGCCGTACACTGGCGGTTCTACAAGGAATTCCTGTTCGTGTCCTTTGACTCCGACACGGCGACCGCCTTAGGCTTGCCCGCGCGCGCCTGGAACGTCGCCCTGTTCCTGACCATCGGCTTGACGATCTCGCTCGCGATCCGTGCAGCCGGCGCGCTCGTCGTGTTCGACTTCCTGGTGCTGCCGGCGGCCACCGCGCTGCTGCTCAAGGGCAGCCTGCGGGTCGCCTTTACCGGCGCCGTCGTGGCGGGTGTGGCGAGCAGCGTCGCCGGCATTGCGATCTCGTACCTGGCCGACCTGCCAACCGGGCCGACGATCGTCGCGGTCAGCACGAGCCTCCTCGGCGCCGTCGCGCTGGCGATGCGCAACGGCTGACGGAGCGATTCCGTGGTCCGAAGAGGGCGCGCGACGCTCCCCGGTGAGAAATGCCGAGGAACGAAGTCCCCCCGATACGGAGGGGGACGCCACGCGCCCCCCTCGCCCCAGGTCCGAGCGGCTTCACCCCCCGTGGATGGCGGGCAGACGCCCGCCCTCAGACCGTAGGTCGCGGGATGCGACCTACGGTCTACCCGATTCCTACGGCTTCGCCGTTCAGGGCGAGGCTCACCTCCATCACCTCGTCGCCGGCCTTGCGGCGCACCGCGAAGCCAAGGTCCTGGGCCAGGCCCAGCATCGCCTGGTTCTCGGGCAGGACGTGGCCGGCGATCTCGCGGGTGCCGCGGGCCCGGCAATAGCGGATCATCTTGCCCAGCAGGCCACGGCCCAGGCCGTCGCGCTGGACGTCGCTGCGCACCAGGATGCTGAACTCGGCGCGCTCGTTGTCCGGGTCGGTGATGGTGCGCACCACCGCCAGGGTCTCGGGCCGGCCGTCGGCGTCGGGGGCGGTGGCGATGAACGCCATCTCGCGGTCGTAGTCGATCTGGGTGAAGCGCGCCATCTCGGTATGGGGCAGGCTCTTGACGGTGCGGAAGAAGCGAAAGTAGATGTCCTCCGGCGCCACGCGATCGACGAACGCCTTGTGGGCCGGTTCGTCCTCCGGGCGGATGGGTCGGAGCAGCACCTTGCGCCCCGAGGTGCAGGTGAGCTCCTCCTCCAGCTCCCGGGGATAGGGGCGGATCGCGAGGCGCGCCGGGCCGGAGCGGGTGGCACACGCCACGCGCATGCGGGCGTCCAGGGCCAGGACCCCGTGCTGGTCGGCGAACAGCGGGTTGATGTCCAGCTCGATCACCTCGGGGAGGTCGACGATGATCTGGGAGATTTTGATCAGGGTGAGGCGGATCGCATCGAGATCGGCCGCCGGCCGGCCGCGGTAGCCGGCGAGGAGCTTGGCGACCCGGGTGCGGGAGATCAACTCGCTGGCCAGCCCCATGTTCAGGGGCGGCAGGGCCACGGCGCGGTCGCCGATCACCTCCACCCCCGTGCCGCCCTGGCCGAACAGGAGCACCGGACCGAAGATCGGATCGGTGGTCATCCCCACGATCAGCTCATGGGCGCCGGGCCGGCGCGCCATCTCCTGGACGGTGAAGCCCGTGATCATGGCTTCGGGAAAGGCCTCATGCACCCGTTTGCGCATGGCGCTGGCGGCCACCTGCACCGCTTGGGGTCCCTCCAGGTCGAGGGCCACGCCACCCACGTCCGACTTGTGGGTGATCTGCGGGCAGAGGATCTTGATCGCCACCGGAAAGCCGATCTCGCCGGCGATGCGCACCGCGTCCTCCACCGTGGTGGCGACGTGGGTCTCCACCACCGGCACGCCGTAGGCGGCGAGGACCGCCTTCGCCTCCGGCTCGCTGAGCATGTCGCGACCCGCCGCCAGGGCGCTCCCCACCATCAGCCGGGCGCTGGTGGTGGCGGGAGTGAAGCCCTCCGGCGCCGATGGCGGCGTCTCCATGAGCAGCACCTGGTTGCGTTCGTAGCGCACCATGTGCATGAAGGCGCGCACCGCCTTGTCCGGGGTGTCGTAGGTGGGGATCGCCGCCTCGGCGAAGACCCGCCGTGCCGCGTCTGCCGTGACGTGGCCAAGCCAGCTCGTCAGCACGTTGCGCCGGCTGCCTGCCACCACCTCCGCCACGGCCCGGGCGGTGACGTCGCCGGGGGCGACGGCGGTGGGGACGTGGATCACCAGCAGGGCGTCGATGTTGCGGTCGTTGAGCAGGAGGCGGGTCGCCTCGGCGAACCGCTCCGGCGGTGCGTCACCGATGATGTCCACGGGATTGGCCCGCGACCACGACTCCGGGAGGATTGCGTCGAGGGCGGCGATGGTCTCCGCGGAGAGCTGCGCCAGGTGGCCGCCCAGCGCGACCAAGGTGTCGGTGGCCATCACCCCGGGGCCGCCGCCGTTGGTGAGGATCGCCAGCCGGTCGCCGCGCAGGGGCTGCATCCGCGCCAGGGTCTCCACCGCCCCGAACAGCTCGTCGATGTCGTACACCCGCAACATGCCGGCACGGCGAAAGGCGGCGTGGTAGACGTGGTCCACCCCGGCGAGGGCGCCGGTGTGGGAGGCGGCGGCCTTGGCTCCCTCGGCCTCACGGCCCGACTTGATCACCAGCACCGGCTTGTTGCGCGCCGCGGCGCGGGCCGCGGACATGAACTTGCGGGCGTCGCGGATCGCCTCGATGTACAGCAGGATGGCGCGCGTCGCCGGCTCCACCGCCAGGTAGTCGAGGACATCGCCGAAATCGACGTCCACGCTGTCCCCCAGGGAGACGAAGTGAGAGAAGCCGATGTTATGGGCGCGCGCCCAGTCGATCACCGCGGTGCCCAGGGCGCCCGACTGGGAGACGAAGGCGACCTTGCCCGGCAGGGCATCGAGGTGGGCGAAGCTGGCGTTGAGCCCGGAGCCGGGAACCAGCAGCCCCAGGCAGTTGGGGCCCAGGATGCGCATCCCGTGGGCGCGTGCCGTCTTCAGCATGACCTCTTGCAGGGTGCGGCCGTGGTCGTCGCGTTGCCGGGCGAGGCCGGCGGTCAGGACCGTGACCGCCTGGGTGCCGCGCCGGCCGAGCTGCTCCACCAGCTCGGGGACCGTCGCCGGCGGGGTACACACCACCGCCATGTCCGGCGTGATCGGCAGGGAGGCGACGTCCGGGTAGGCGAGCACCCCGCAGACCGACTGGTGCTTCGGGTTGACCGGCATCACCGGACCGGGAAAGCCGGCGCGCAGCAGGTTGTTCATCACCAGGGTACCGATGCGGTTCGGGCGGTTGGAGGCGCCGATCACCGCCACCGAGGCGGGCTGAAAGAGGGCTTGCAGGCGGTGGATGTTCATGGCGAGTTCCTCTCGGTGCAGGACCCTCCCCTTATCGCCGGGGAACGGCGACCACATCCAGCTAGCCATACACCCCTTCCACATGCAACGCCCGGCGAGCAAGAAACTGGACGGGTTGGTTAACCGATTGCGTTTTCGCCACTAGGGTACCGGCGGCAAGGCGGGCGGAGTGACCACTGGGGTGTCGTCCTCCAGGGACTTCACGGAAGGCGAGGAGGTCGGCCTTCTCCGCGTCGCTCGGTCGGGGGCAAAGGGAGGAGCAGAACCGGCGCAAATCCTCACGGGCCGGCAGTGCCCTGGAGGGTCGTGGCCTACCCAGAGACCTACATTGCGCCGGGAGCCATCAGGGGATCGTCGATCACCTGGCTGGCGATCTCACCCTTGTGGAAGACGAACTCCACGCGCCGGTTCGCGGCGCGGTGTTCCGGTGAGTCGTTGGGGACCACCGGATGGATGTCGGCGTACCCGGCAACCCCCATGCGCGCCGCCGGCACGCCGCGCCGCTCGCTCAAGTAGCGCATCACCGAGATCGCGCGGGCGGTGGAGAGCTCCCAGTTGGAGGGGAAGCGCTCCGTGTGGATCGGCTGGTCGTCGGTGTGGCCCTCGACGGTGATGTTGTAGGGGAAGGCCAGGAGGATGGCGCCGATCTCGTTGAGCATCGGATAGGAGCGCTCCAGCAACTCCGCCGACCCGGCCTCGAAGAACAGCTGGCCCTTCACCCGGATGATCACGCCCCGGGCGGTCGCCTCGGCCTCCGCCATGCCGATCAGCTCCTGCTCGCGGAGCATCTGCTCGATGGACGCGAGGGCCTCGAGGTCCGTGGTGCTCGTGACGACCTTGGTCGCCGCCGTCTCCGGTTCCCCGGTCTCGCTGGGCGGGTTTTCCTGCACCTCCCGTTGCGTCTGGACCAGGGAGGTGTGGGAGGTCTGGCTGAGTTCCACCACGGCGGTCTGCGGCACCTCCTTCATCGCCGTGGGTCCGCCGAGCAGGGCGTTTTGAATGGAGCTCATCGCCTCCCTGAAGCGCACGATGTCCATGTTGGCGAACGACAGGAGGAGGACGAAGAAGGTGAGCAGGAGGCTCATCATGTCCGCGAAGGTATTCATCCACTCGGGGGCCCCGGGCGGCGGACAATCACACTCTCTGCTCATGTCAGATCCGGCGTCTCACCAACCCCGGTTGGCATCACGGGTCGTTGCGAGGGTGCATGCATCACGCGCGGCGCCCCTCTTCCAGGGCCGCGCGCTGCGCCGGGGCCATGAACGCGAGGAGCCTCTGCCGCACCATGCGCGGGTGCTCCCCCTTGTTGAGGCAATTGACCCCGAGTATGCACATCTCCATGCGCGCCACCTCTTCCGTGGTGCGGTTCTTGAGCTTCTCGCTGATCGGCCCGAACACCACGAACGCCAGGATGGCGCCGTAAAACGTGGTGAGCAGCGCCACCGCCATCGCCGGTCCGATGGCCTTGGGATCCGCCAGGTTCTGGAGCATGTTCACCAGGCCGATCAGGGTCCCGATCATGCCCATGGCCGGGGCGTTGCCCTTCATGAAGTCGAGGACCGCCTGACCGCGGCGGTGGCGCGCCCGGAGCGAGTCGACCTCGGAGGCGAGCACCGCGTTGATCTCCTCCAGCTCGATCCCGTCCACCGCCAGCCGCACCCCCTTGGAAAGAAACGCGTCCGGCACCTCCACCGCTTCTAGGGCGAGGAGCCCCTCGCGGCGTGCCTTGTCCGCCAGCTCCACGATCTTCTCCACCAGCTCCGCCACCGGCGTGGCCCGGTCGAAGAACGACTGGATGGCGACGCCGATGGTCCCCACGACTACCTGCATTTTTTGCATCACCAGGGTGGTGGTGATGACACCGCCAAATACAATGAGGATGCTCGGTACGTCGACGAACGCGGCCAGGCTGCCGCCGAGGAGGATGGCGGTGATGAGCAGGGCGAAGGCAAAGACCAGGCCGATGAGGGTAGCGATATCCACGATGGACCCATCCCACGGATGACGAGGGGGAGGCGTGGCCTCCCGCTGACCGTATCGACCGCCGGGACGTCACGATTGAGCCATGGCGGCCGGCGATACGGGGACCGGAAACGGGCCGGACGGCACGCGACGTCTTCCCCCGACACACGACCGGCCGGGAAGAAAATTCGCGCTTCGCGGTCCCCAAACCGAGTATGATTTGTCCCCCCGTCAGCCGCTCCCCCCCGCCCTCGACCGTTCCGAGAGGGCGTGAGCCACGCCTCCGGTCCCCGGCACCCCCAATGCTACGTACCCTGTTGCGGGCCCTGCTCCTCAGTCTCGCCAGCGTCGCCGTGCTGGCGCTGGTCGGTGCCGCCGTCCTCGGCGTCTGGGTCTACCGCACCTACATGCGCGACCTGCCGGACATCGCCGCCCTCCACGACTACACCCCGAGCCGCGTCACCCGGGTGTTCGCCGCCGGTGGCGAGCTGGTGGGCAGCTTCTATCTGGAACGGCGGATCCCGGTAGCGCTCGCCGCGGTGCCGGAGCGGTTGCGGCAAGCCTTCCTCGCCACGGAGGACGCGCGGTTTTACTCGCACATCGGGGTCGATCCCCAGGCGATCACCCGCGCCTTCTGGGCCAACGTCTCGGAAGGCCACGTCGCGCAAGGCGGCTCGACCATCACCCAGCAGCTCGCCAAGGTCCTGCTCCTGAGCCCGGAGCGCACCCTCGACCGCAAGATCAAGGAGGCGTTGCTGGCCCTGCGCATCGAGCGGGAGTTCCCCAAGGACCAGATCCTGGAGATGTATGTCAACCAGATTTACTTCGGCAGCGGCGCTTACGGCGTCGCCTCCGCCGCCCAGACCTATTTCGGCAAGAAGCTCTCCGAACTGCGGTTGGAGGAGATGGCGATGCTCGCCGGTCTGCCCAAGGCGCCGACCGCCTTCAATCCCCGGCACAACCCGGAGCGCGCCTGGCAGCGGCGCGCCGTGGTCCTGGCGCGCATGTTCGACGAGCACTACATCACCCTCACCGAGCGGCGCCTGGCGGAGGCGGCCCCCCTGCGCCTGGCGCCGGAGGAGCGCTCCACCGGGGAAGTGGACCACTTCCTCGAGCTGGTGCGGCGCCAGCTCAACGAGGAATTCGGCTCGCATGCGGTGTACTCGGAGGGGCTAGACGTCTACACCACCCTCGACCTGGCGCTGCAACGCACCGCGTTTCACGCGGTCCGCACCGGCCTGATCGCCTACGACCAGCGCCACCACTACCGCGGTCCGATCGCCCACCACGGGGAGGCCGGGTACGCGGCCTTTCAGGACGCGCATCGCGCCGCGCCGCCCGACGGGTGGGGTGATCTCCACGGGCTGGTCACCGCGGTCCGCGACGACCACATCCAGATCTGGGTCGCCGGCGAGGAGGCGACGATCCCGTTCGACACCTTCCACTGGGCGGGGCGGCGTCCGGTCGACGGGGGCGGGTCGGACCCGGGGGTCTGGCAGCCGGCGCGCGGGCCGGCGGACGTCGTGACGGCGGGGGACGAGATCCTGGTGCGGCGCACCACGGACGGCGCCGGCGAGACCCGCTACCGTCTCGCCCAGGTGCCCGAGGTGGAGGCGGCCCTGGTCTGCCTGCGTCCGGAAGACGGTGCGATCCTCGCCCTGGTCGGCGGCAAGGACTTCGAGGCCTCCGAGTTCAACCGCGCCGTCCAGGCGCGCCGTCAGCCGGGCTCCGCCTTCAAGCCCTTCATCTATGGCGCCGCGATCGACGCGGGGCGCAGCCCGGCGACCATCTACCTCGACTCCCCGATCATCTACGACGACATCCACCTGGCCCGGAAGTGGCGGCCCGCCAACTATTCCGAGAAGTTCTACGGCCCGACGCCGTTGCGCGAGGGGCTGGTCCAGTCACGCAACGTGGTCACCGTCCGCCTGCTCAACGACATCGGTATCCGCCGGGCGGTGCGGTTCGCCAAGGGGTGTGGCATCACCAGTCCCCTGGAGGCGGATCTCTCCCTGGCCCTGGGGGCGTCGGTGGTCTCACCGCTGGAGATCGCCTCGGCCTATGCCACCTTCGCCAACGGCGGCCAGTCCGTGGCGCCGGCGGCGATCCGCCGGGTGGTCAGCGCCCGTGGCGCCACCCTGTTCGAGCACACCCCGGCGCCGCGCCGGGCGATCGCGCCGGCCACCGCCTATATCGTCACCGACATGTTGCAAGACGTGGTACGCCGCGGCACCGGGCGCCGCGTCGGGCAGGCGCTTGCGGGCTGGCCGATCGCCGGCAAGACCGGCACCACCAACGAGTACAACGACGCCTGGTTCATCGGCTTTACCCCCACCCTCGCCACGGCGGTCTGGGTCGGCTTCGATGAGCTGCGCACCCTCGGCAAGGGTGAGACCGGTGCCAAGGCGGGGGCGCCGATCTGGATCGACTTCATGCGTGCGGCCCTCGCCAACCAGCCACGGCTCCCCTTCGGGGCGCCGCCGGAGGTGCGCTGGCGCCGCGTCGACCGGGCGACCGGCCTGTTGGCGGCCCCCGATCAGGTGAAGAACAGCCGCCTCGAGTGCTTCCTGGCGGGACAGGAGCCGGTCGCGGTCGCACCCCTCGCGGCCACCGGCGGCCTCGTCCAGACCGGCGGCAAGCCGGACACTCCCGTGCCGCGGATGGTCCCGGCGTTGTGACACGACCGCTCCCCCTCCCCCTGCGTGAAGCCGCCAGGCCCGCGCACGTTGGGTTCCGGCGAGTCGCGGCCCGGCAGTTTCCTGGATTCCTGGGTTCCCGCGTTCCCCGCGCGCGTCGGCGTGGTCTCCAGCGTTCGGACTCACGGTCTCCAGCGGTGAAGATACGGCTAACGATCAGCCC
>DASWHD010000103.1:0-3920 GCA_036393335.1 bacterium | reverse complement strand
GTTCTCCTGGATTCCTGGGTTCCCGCGTTGATTGAACTCCGGTGGGCCGACCTCTATCTCGCTGGTGCCCAGTCTGTATCTTCCCCTGGCCGATGTGGTACGACGGCGAGGGCACCGGAGAGGGTGGGGACGGCGGACAACCTTGGGTGAGGATCGCGAGTCGCGATGGCACAACTGGAACGAGACCACTGGACCTCGCGCTTCGGCTTCGTGCTGGCGGCGGCGGGGTCGGCCGTGGGGCTGGGCAACATCTGGAAGTTCCCGTACATCACCGGGGTGTACGGCGGTGGCGCCTTCGTCCTGGTGTACCTCGCGGCGATCACCACGGTGGGCATCCCGATCCTGATCGCCGAGATCCTCATCGGCCGCCTTGGCCGGCGGAACCCGGTCGGCTCGCTGCGCAAGCTGGGGGGGCCGTGGTGGAGCCTGGTCGGCTGGCTCGGAGTCGCCGCCGGCTTCATCATCCTCTCCTACTACTCGGTGGTGGCGGGCTGGACCCTGGAGTACTCGGTAAAGGCGATCGCCGGCTCGTTCAACGTGACGACGACGGCGGCCATCCCGAAGATGTTCGGGGAGTTTTTAGGAGATGCCTACCGCCAGCTCTTCTGGCACGCCACCTTCATGGCCATGGTGATCGCCATCGTGGTGGGCGGCGTGGCGAAGGGGCTGGAGCGGTGGAACAAGATTCTGATGCCGGCGCTGATCGCCATCCTCGTGATCCTGCTCGTGGGCTCCCTGCGCTCCAAGGGGGCGGCGGAGGGGATCGCCTTCATGTTCCGGGCCGACTTCCATAAGCTCACCGGCAAGGCGTGGCTGGAGGCCCTGGGTCACTCGTTCTTCACCCTCAGCCTCGGCATGGGGGCGATGCTCACCTACGGCAGTTACCTCTCCACCAAGGCCGACCTGGTGCGGGCGGCGGTGACCATCGGCATCCTCGATACCCTGATCGCCCTGGCGGCGGGGCTGGTGATCTTCCCCGTGGTCTTCACCTTCGGCCTGAAGCCGGACAGCGGCCCGGGCCTGATCTTCAAGACCCTGCCGGTGGCCTTTTCGGAGATGCAGGGGGGACGGCTGTTCGCGTTCCTGTTCTTCGTGCTCCTCGCGTTTGCGGCCCTATCGAGCGCCATCTCCCTGCTCGAGGTGGTGGTGGCGTACTTCGTGGACGAGCAAGGCTGGTCGCGGCCCAAGGCGACCCTCGGGATGGGGGCGGTGATCTTCCTCCTCGGGGTGCCCTCGGCCCTGTCGTTCAACGTGCTCGCGAATGTTCACCTCTACCCGACGATGAGCTTCTTCGACTCCCTGGACACCCTCGCCACCAACTACATGCTGCCGATTGGCGGCCTGGGGATCGCCCTGGTCACGGGCTGGCGCATCGCGCGCAGCCAACTGCGCGAGGAATTCCGGCAGATGGGGGTCTTCCGCGCCTGGTACTTCCTGGTGCGCTACGTCTCGCCCCTGGCGGTGGTCGTCATCCTGCTGCACAAGATCGGCGTGCTCGGCCTCAATTGACCGTACCGCCCGCGGCCGTTAGCCTCACCCAGCCTTGTCCGAGACGCCCCACACCGACCCTGCCGACCAGCTCGTCGCCATCACCTGCCGGGCGTGCCTGGAAAAGAAGGGGAGCGATCTCGTGGTCCTCGAGGTCGGCCGTCTCACGACGCTGGCGGACGTCTTCGTCCTGTGTACCGGCAACACCCACCGGCAGGTGAAGGCGATCGTCGACGAAGTCGAGATCCAGCTCAAACGCGCGGGGTTCACCCTGTACGGGGAGGAGGGTGCGCTCGAGGGGTTGTGGGTGCTGCTCGACTACGGCGACGTGGTGGTGCACGTCTTCGAGCGCGAGACCCGCTACTTCTACAACCTGGAGCGGCTGTGGGGTGAGGCGCCGCGGCGCACGCTGCCGGAGGATGGGGCGCAGGCCGCCCCCGCCGCGGGGGAGTGAAGTGCGCTGGGGACTGCTGTGCGTCGGCAAGCTGCGTTCCGCGCCCATTGCGGCGGCGACTGCATCGTACCTCAAACGGCTGGTCGCAACGGCTCCGCTGGAGATCGTCGAAGTGAAGGAGGGCGGCGGCCGGGGCGTGCTCGCGGCCGAGGCCGAGGGGCAGCGGCTCGTGGCGCGTGTCGGGGAGCGTGACCGCCTGGTCGCCCTGGACTCCACGGGGAGCCGCTACGACACGGAGACCCTCGCCCGCCGGCTTGTGGCGTGGCGCGAGGAAGTTCCCGGTCGGCTGTGGTTCTGCATCGGCGGCGCCGACGGCCTGGGCGCGGCCGTAGACTCCCGCGCGGACGAGCGCCTCTCCCTCTCGCCCCTCACCCTGCCCCACGAGCTGGTGCGCCTCGTGCTGGTGGAGCAGCTCTACCGGTGCCACACGTTGTTGACGGGGCATCCGTACCATCATTAGCTTGCGGTCGCTGCCACGCCCAGCCGTGGCCGCGCCGGTACCGCATCCCGCCCGGGAGGGAACCCCATGTCGTTCACCAAGATCGTCGTCGCCCTCGCCGGCATGCTCGCGGTGCTGTTCGGTTACATCACCATCTTCAACCGCGACGACACCACGATCGTCCTGTGGAGCGGTCATAGCGTCACCCTGTCGTTGTCGGTGCTGGTATCGCTCTGCGTCCTGGCGGGTGCGCTGTTCATCCTCATGCTGGTGGGGATCACCGAGCTGGGTGACCTGTTCCGCATCGTGGCGGTGCGCAGCCGGCAGCGGCGCGAGGAACGGTACGAATCCATCTACCGCCAGGGATGCGACGCCGTCGACCTGGGCCACGTGGAGCGTGCCATGAGCTCGTTCGAGCGGCTCCTCGACCGCAACGCCGGCCACGTCCCGACCCTGATCCAGCTCGGCAACCTCGAACGTGGCCGGGGAGATTTCGACAGCGCCATCCGCCACCACAAGCACGCGCTGGAGGTAGAGCCGGACAACGTACGGGCCCTCCTCGCCCTGGCCGAGGACTACGTGGCGGCAGAGCGCTGGCAGGAGGCGGTCGACCTGTGCCGGCGGATCCTGGAGGTCGACGGCCAGGCGGACCACGTGCTCCTCCAACTCCGCGACCACCTCGGTCGGCTCGGACAGTTCGATGCGGCGATCGAGGTCCAGCGGCAGATCAACCGGCGTGACCTGGAGGCGGACGGCAGGTTGGCGTTGGCCCGCCTCCAGTTCCAGCGCGCGGCGGCGCTGCGCGACGCGGGTGAGGTCGATGGGGCCAAGCGGGCATTCTCCGACCTCGTCAAGCAGGAACGGCACTTCGCCCCCGCATACGTCGAGTGGGGACGCGTGCTGCTGGTCGAGGGCAAGGGCAAGGAGGCGGCGGCGCGTTGGCGCGAGGGGTACGGCCAGACTCACGACCCAGTCTTTCTCCACCTGCTGGAGAGCTATTTCATGGAGCGCGAGGAGCCAGACGCGGCGATCTCGGTCTACCTCAACGCCATCAAGGACGCGCCGGCGCGCGCCGACTTGCAGTTCTACCTGGGCAAGCTCTACTTCCGGCTGGAGATGCTTGACAACGCCTACGAGACCTTCCGCGACCTGGTCGATGCCGGCGCGAGCTTCCCGGCCCTGCACCAGCTCTTCGGCGAGGTGAAGTACCGCCGCGGCGAGTGCGACGAGTCCTTCCGGGAGCTGCAACTCGCCCTGCCGTTCCCTCACCCGGCGACCCTGCCGTACCGGTGCGCGCAATGTTGTGCCGATGCCGCGACCTGGACCGCCCGATGCCCGGCATGCGGCGCCTGGGAGAGCCTGCGCCTGCCGGTGGAGACCGCGGCCGCCGGCAAGTCTTACTCATAAGTCAGCAATATAGGCTACACTCGGATGTTTGAAGAACGAGCGAACCCGTGCGGGGTTGTGGCCGATGCCGGCCAGTTGATCCGTGATGCGCTGCTCCGGCTTCTCGCCTTTCTGCAACGGCCGGCGCGCGTT
>DASWHD010000102.1:0-2250 GCA_036393335.1 bacterium | reverse complement strand
GCCGCCCGACTGCGGGTCGGCCGCGGAGGCGATCGACATCGTCCTGTGGCCGCCCAACCACAAGCTCGTCACGGTCGCGATCGCCGGCATCACCGACCCGGACGGCGATCCGTTGACCGTGACGATCACCGGCGTCACCCAGGACGAGCCGGGTGATGACACCGGCGACGGCACCAGCGGCCCCGATGCCGTCGTCGTGGGCGACCAGGTCCAGGTCCGCAAGGAGCGTTCCGGTTCGGGTAACGGCCGCGTCTATGAGATCCACTTCACCGCCGACGACGGCCAGGGCGGCGCCTGTGCCGGCTCGCTGCGCGTGGGTGTGCCCCTGAGCCAGGACCCGGATGAGGCGATCATCGATGACGGCCAGAGATACGACGCCACGGCCCCGTAGGGGTTGGAGGCGCAACCGGCCCAATCATCCGCACCCGTCACCGCAAGAGGCGAAGAGTTCCATGGCCAGACCCACGCTCCACCTCCTCCGCCGCCGTAAGGGCATGGTGCGGACCCTCGCCATGGCCGTCGTCGTGGCGTTCTCCACCCAGCTCGTAGCGCCGGCCGCCCTGGCGGCCCAGGCCGCGTCCAGCCGCCCGCGGCCGGCGGCGCCCAGCGATGAGGCACTGCTCTCCCGGGCCGTGCAGACGATCGAGCGCCGCCTGGCGAAGTTGGACGAAAGGCTCGCCCGCAAGGGCGACGCGGCCCAGGACCTCGCCGCCCTCGGCAAGCTGCACAAGGAGGTCGTGCGCCTCGACGAACAGGTCCAGAAGCGGTTTGCCAAGATCGCGGCCGACCTTCAGAAACGCCACCTTCCCGGGGTCCTACTGGAGCGCCACCGCCGGATGGCCGCCATCTACCGCCAGGAGCTGGCGACCCTCCTGGCCAACCTGGAGGCCATCGCGGATGCGGGAGTCGATGACGCGCGCATGGCCCGGGTGAGGCAGGCGCGGGACCACCTCCAAGCGAAAAAGCTCAAGCCGTCGCGCCAGCCCTGCAACCCGAACCACCTCCCCAACGCCAGCCTCCAGCCCGACCCCGACAACCAGCCGCGACAGACGCGGGGCGACTTCAGCCGTGCCGGTCTGTTTGGCAACCCGGCCGTCCACCTCGCCGCCCTGGGCGACTTCACCTTTGCCGACCTCCCCGGTGCCGGCGACCCCGCCTACCTGGCCGAGACCAGCGAGGTCAAGCTCTCGCAGGCTGTCCAGGTCAAGGCGGCGGAGCTGAGCCACGATCCCGTCGCCATCTACCACTGGGTGCGCAACCACATCGAATGGCTTGCCACCTGGGGCGCCATGCAGGACGCGGACCTCACCCTCGGCAGCCTGCGCGGCAACGCCTTCGACATCGCCACCCTGCTCATCGCCCTGCTGCGCGCCTCGGGCATCCCGGCGCGCTACGTCCATGGCACCATCGAGGTCCCGGCGGCGAAATTTCAGAACTGGGCCGGCGGCTTCACCACCCCGGAGGCGGCCCTGCACTTCGCCGGCTCGGGGGGCATCCCCATCCAGGGCGTGGTCACCGGCGGCCGGGTCAGCCAGGCGCGGATGGAGCACGTGTGGGTGGAGGCGGCCATCGACTACCACCCCTCCCGCGGCGCGGTGAACCGCGATGCGGATAGCTGGGTCGCCCTGGATGCGAGCTACAAGCAATACGAGTCTCTGGAGGGGCTGGATGCGGTGGCGATCTCCGGCATCGACCCGGCGGCGTTGGCCCAGTCCTTCGCCGACAGTGGCCAGGTGAACGAGGCGGAGGGTTGGGTGACCGGCTTCGATCCCGCGATCCTCGAAGACGCCCAGGCCCAGGCGAGCGCCGCCCTCGAGACCTACATCGACGAGCATCTCACCGATCCGACGGTCGGCGACGTGATCGGCGGCCACCGCACCATCGTCCAGGAGGCGCCGGTCCTGCCGTCCTCCCTTCCCAATCCCATTGTCGTGGCAGGGGCGCGATACGCCGAGATCCCGAGCCAGCTCCAGCATCGCGTCACCTTCCTATGGGACAAGGACGCCCTCGGCCAGTGGCAGGCACCCCTGACCCTGCCGTGGGCCGCAGTCAACAACCAGAAGGTGACCCTCTCCTTCAAGCCCGCGATGGCGGCGGACGAGGAGGCGTTGTTGGCGCTGTTGCCGGAAGGCGAGATCACCGACCTCTCCCAGCTTCCCGGCAGCATCCCCGCGTATCTGATTCAGGTGATCCCCGAGCTGGCGGTGAACGGCGTGGTGATGAAACAGGGTTCCCCCATGGGGCTGGGCG
>DASWHD010000101.1:0-9670 GCA_036393335.1 bacterium | reverse complement strand
CGAGAATTCCTGCGTTCCTGCCTTCCTTAGCGGATCATCGGGTCGGGAAGCCTCCACCCACCGGAATGCGTCGCCATGGTCACGATCCACCTGCGCCTCTACGAGGAGCTCAACGATTACCTAGCGCCGGAGCGCCGCAAGCGGACGTTCGCCTGCGAAGTGGCTCCGGACGCGACCGTCGGGGAGGTGGTCGACGCGCTGGCGGTGCCGCGGGCGGTGATCGACCTGGCCCTGGCGGACGGCGTGCCGGTGGGCTTCGACTACCACGTGCGCGACGGGGAGCGGATCGCCCTCTATCCGGTCTTCGAAGCCCTCGACGTCGGACCGGTGACGGTGTTGCCGGGCCGGCCCCTGCGCGAGACCCGCTTCGTCCTCGACGTCCACCTCGGACGCTTGGCGCGCTACCTGCGCCTGCTCGGCTTCGACGCTACGTATCGCAGCGACTTCGGCGACGAGGAGCTGGCGGCGATCGCCGCGGCGGAGGGCCGCATCCTCCTCAGCCGCGACCGCCTCCTGGTGGCGCGGCGCGAGCTACACCGCGCCTACCTGATCACCGCGACGGCACCGTGCGAACAGGCGGTGGAGGTGGTGCGGCGCTGCGATCTCAACCGCCAGGTTCAGCCTTTCCGCCGCTGTCTGATGTGCAACACCGAGGTCACGATCGTCGCAGCGGAGTCGATTGCAGCACCCCTCCCGGAGTGGGTGCGGGCGACCCACCAAGAGGTGCGCCGCTGCCCAGGGTGCGGGCGGGTCTACTGGCGGGGCGGCCACTGGCGGCGCATGCGGCGCCTGGTGGACGCCATCCTCCGCGACGCCGAGGAATGACGGCGCGTGAATCGCTCGCGCGGAGACGCCAAGACGCAGGGGGAGAGCGGTGGTGTTCCCCGCACGATCGACCTCTTCCGTGCGATGGCTGCGGGTATTGCGCCCGGGCGCGAGCAGGGTCGGGCAGGTGAGGGGCGATTGGCTACCGGCGAAGCGAGGATTACCGTAGCCCCCATGTCGTCCACCTCCACCCTGGTCACCGCCGACCACTTCGCCTATCTGGCCAGCCGCACGCGGCGCGACGACCCCTTTCTTCGCGAGCTGAAGGGGGCGGCCGAGGCGGCGGGGATCCCGGCGATCTGGATCGCCCCGGAGCAGGCGAGCTTCATGCAGATCCTGCTCACGGCGATGGGCGCCCGCCAGGTGGTGGAGGTGGGCACCCTGGCCGGCGTGTCGGCGATCGCCATGGCCCGCGCCCTGCCCGCCGACGGCCGGGTACGCACCATCGAGGTGTCGCGCCGCCACGCGGACTTCGCCACCGAGTGGATCGCCCGCTCCGACGTGGCCGGCCGCGTCGCGGTGCTGCGCGGCGACGCGCGCGAGCTATTGCCCACCCTGGCGGATCACTCGGCGGACGCCGCCTTCCTCGATGCGGACAAGGTGGGCTACCCGACCTATCTGGAGGAGTGCCTGCGCATCGTGCGTCCTGGCGGGGTGATCCTGGTGGACAACGCCTTCGGGTTCGGCGAGCTGTTCACCGCGGATCCCGCCGATCCCGAGGTCGATGCCGTGCGCCGGTTCAACGACCTCATGGCGGTAGAGACCCGCCTCCACTCCATCATCGTCCCCCTGGGCGACGGCCTATGGGTGGGGGTGAAGCGCTGACCCGCGGGCCTCGATCGCGCCGCTGCGCTTGGCCCGTGGGTTAGAACGTCACGCTCAAGCCCGCCACCCAGGCGGCGTGGTAGGTGAGCTGCACGCCGTTGACGTGCCGGTAGACGGGGAGCTGCACGAAGGTGTAGAGGCGCGTGCCAGGGGTGAGGGCGAGGCTCACGCCGGGACTGACGGAGAGGGTGGTGAGGCCGCTATCGTCGGGCTCCGCGTTGGCGCCTCGGTCGCGGGTCTGGTAGGTGCAGTCGGCCTGGAGGATCGCGGCGAGTCGGCCACCCACCGGGTAATTCCAGCCGCCGTCCGCGTGGTACTGGGTGCCGGGGCGGAACCCCTCCCGTTCGTTGATCGGCGTCTGCAGCGCGACCCCGGCAAACAGGCTGCCCCAGCCCGGTGGGAGGCGGAGCAGGGCATAGCCACCGACGAGCAGGTCCGTCGTTCCGCTGCCCGGCTGGAGCGTGCGCTCGGCCTCCTCGCCCTCGTCGTTGGTCTCGTGGAAGCGGCCGGTGGGGAGCTTCACGCCAAAGGTCACCCCCGCCAGGACCTGGCCGCCGGCGCCGTGGTGTGACTGGTAGCGCCCCTGGAGGCGGAGATCGCCGAGATCGCTGAAGTGCCACGTCTCAAGCTCGCCCTCGCCGAGGGGATCGTGGATGTGAGAATGGTCGCGGTTGACGAACGGCGCGGTGAGGTTGACGCCCCAATGGTCGTCGAGGCCGTAGTCGGCGGTGGCCAGCCAGTTGCGGTTGACGGTCCGGAGCTCCTCGTGGTCGGCCTCGGTCGCAACCCCGGAGGCATCGTCGTCACCCTCCCGGAGCCGATCCTGGTCGATGAACTCGTACTGCAGCTTCAGGCGCCAGCCCCGCTGCACGCCGAGGCCCAGGGCCTGCCAGTCGGTGTTCACCGAGCAGAAGGCCGAGCCGCACGAGGCGCCGGCGTTCACTGCCCCCAGCAACACGGTCAGGGGCGCGGCGAGGAGAGCGAGGCGGAAGGTGCGGTGCTCCACGGCCATCCGACGAGCGGGACGCTTGGCACGACGAAAAAAGGGCGGGCCCTGTGGCCCGCCCTTTCTCGTGCGCCCTATAAAGATCACCGTACTAGCCCGCACTTCTCACCAGGGATCGTGGCGAGCGCGCGCAAATGGCCTAGATCCTGGCCGGCCCGCGGTAGGAGCCGAATCCCTTCGGCGACCCAGGCCCGCAGGGCCTGTTGCGCGGATCGCCGGTGAAACCGGCTCCTACCCCTGGCGAGGACTCGGACGAGGACCCAGCCAGGAGATGCGGGTGGTTGCGCAGGCGCAGCAGATTCATGGTGAGAAATGCAGGCTAGAAGCCCTCGACCTTGGCGGACTTCTTGTAACACCAATTGATGATCGCCCAGCCGATGATGATGATGATCAGCCAGCCGATCCAGGCGGTCTTGGAGCCGAGGCCGAGGTTGCCGCCGGCGAAGAAGGTGGTGTGCTGGTTGATCATCGCCCAGAACAGCGGCAGGGAGAGATAGGTGTTGTGGCGCGATCGCAGGCCGGCGAGCTTGACCAGCGCGGCGTCCGGGGCCTGGCCGTCCTTGACGGCGCGGATGATCTTCTGCTGGGCGGGCCAGATGCGCATCCAGACGTTGTACGCCATGATCGTCCCGAACATCGCCCCCGTGTGGATCAGCACCGCCCGGTAGGTAAAGTCGCCGACGAACACGAACAGGATGACCACCACGGCGATCAGCCCGAAGCTCACGCCGATGGCCGCCTGGGCGTTGTCGGCGAGGGGGCTCTTCCACAGCAGGTCGTAGACCACGACCGCCAGGAAGGTCACGGCGATCATGACGATCGCGCCGCCGGTGAATTGCCGCGACTCCGTGGTGATGTTGTTCATATAGAACACCAGCAGCAGCAGCAGGACGCCGGTGATCCAGGTCCACGCGGCCCCCCAGCGGAACCAGAACAACGCCCGCGGCATGAGCTCGGGCACCACCGCCTTCTTGGTCGGGCCGTCCAGCTTCGCCGCCATGGGACCGTTGACGAAGTTGAAGAAGTACAGGTGGCCAATCCACAGGACACCGACCAGGACATGCATCCAACGAATCAGTGCTTCCAATCCGGCTGAGAGCTGCATCTTTAGGTTCTCCTCTCCTGACTAGGGCGCGCCATGAACGGAATCGCACGGTGCCGCTACGAGACCATCCCTCCGCCAAAATCCAGGCGCGACGCTAGCATTTGATTCTCGATATTGTCCATCGCGCCGCACGGCACGGATTGCTTGGCCGGGGCTCCGCAGGCGATCCGTGATCCGGATAACCCCACCACCCGAGCGAGGCGGACGGGTGTTGCACTGCTCGTCGTTTCACGGTACAGCCCATGCCATGGATCTGCCCGACCTCCCTTCGGTCATCGCCTATTTCCAGGCCCTGCAAGATCGGATCTCCGCGGCCATCGAAGACGAGGACGGCACGGCGCGCTTCCGGGAGGATGCGTGGCAGCGCGACGCGGGGGGCGGCGGGGGCCGCACGCGGGTGCTCGCGCAAGGGGCGGTGTTCGAGCAGGCCGGGGTGAACTTCTCCCACGTCGCCGGGCCTTCCCTGCCGGCGTCGGCGACCGCCGCGCGTCCCGATCTGGCGGGGCGCGGCTTCCAGGCGGCCGGCATCTCGCTGGTCATCCACCCGTGGAACCCCTACGTCCCCACCTCCCACGCCAACCTGCGCCTGTTGGTGGCGGAGAAGGAAGGGGCGGCCCCGATCTGGTGGTTCGGGGGCGGCTTCGACCTCACCCCGTACTACGGCTTCGAGGAGGATGCGGTGCACTGGCATCGCACCGCGCGTGCCGCCTGTGCACCGTTCGGCGACCAGGTCTATCCGCGTTTCAAGAAGTGGTGCGACGAGTACTTCTTCCTCAAGCACCGCGGCGAGGCGCGCGGCATTGGCGGCCTGTTCTTTGACGACCTCAACGAGTGGGGCTTCGACCGTTGCTTCGCGTTCGTGCGCAGCATCGGCGACCATTACCTGGCGGGCTACCTGCCCATCGTGCGGCGGCGCAAGGCCACCGAGTTCGGCGAGCGCGAGCGCGATTTCCAGCTCTACCGTCGCGGCCGCTACGTCGAGTTCAACCTGGTCTACGACCGCGGCACCCTGTTCGGTCTCCAGTCCGGCGGGCGCGCCGAGTCGATCCTCATGTCCCTGCCGCCCATGGTGGGGTGGCGCTACGACTACCGCCCCGACCCCGGCACCCCCGAGGCCGACCTCTACGAGCGCTTCCTGCCGCCGCGCGACTGGCTGGCGGCCGACCGGTAGTCACGCCGCCTGCAAGGCGCCGGCGCGAGATCCGCTGCGCGGGGCCCCGCCGCCGGCGCCATCGGCCAACCTCCCGCCGGAAGATTCATCCGCATCGCGCGCTATCCCGTTATACAGTCAGGGGGCGGCGCGGCTGCGCGTCACGCTGCACGGTAACTCCTCTCGATGGGGGACGGACGGTGTTCGAAGCGGCGGAGCTCAATCGCAAGGTCTCCAAGAAGGCGTTCCACGAGGCGGTCCCGCCCCTGCGGGAGGCGCTGCTGCAGGCCCAGTGGCAGTTGCTGCAGGAGGCGACGTTCAGCGTCATCGTGCTCATCGCCGGCGTGGACAAGGGCGGCAAGAGTGAGACCCTGAACCTGTTCAACGAGTGGCTCGACCCGCGTTATCTGGAGAACCACGCCCTGGTGCTGCCGACGGACGAGGAGCGCGAGCGACCCTATTTTTGGCGGTTCTGGCGCACCCTGCCGCCCAAGGGGCGGATCGGCATCTACTGCGGGTCGTCCTGGTACAGCGAGCCGCTCCTCGACCACGTCTACGGCCGGATCTCCGACAACGACCTCGATGCCCAGCTCATCCGCATCCGGCGCTTCGAGCAGAACCTGACGAGCAACGGCACCCTGATCCTGAAGTTCTGGCTGCACCTCAACAAGCAGGCCCAGAAGGAGCGGATCCGCGCCCTGGAACGCGACCCGGAGACCCGCTGGCGGGTCAGCGAGCGCGACAAGAAACATGTGAAACTCTACGATCACTTTCGCGCGGCCGCCGAGCGCGCCCTGCGCGAGACCGGAACCGGGGCGGCGCCGTGGGTGATCGTCGAGGGCCAGGACGACAACTACCGCAGCCTGACCTGTGGTGAGGCCCTGCACGCGGCGCTCGCCAAGCGCCTCGCCGCAGGGCCGACGACGACGGCGGTGGCGAGCGTGCCGTCGACCGCGGCCGGCGCCGTCGGCGGTACGATCCTCAGCCAGCTCGATCTCACCAAGGCTTTGCCCAAGGCGAAGTACCGCACCGACCTGGAGCACTACCAGGGGCGGCTCAACCTGCTGTCCCGCACCGCCTACCGCGAACAGGTCTCGACGGTGGTGGTGCTGGAGGGGTGGGACGCCGCGGGCAAGGGCGGGCTCATCCGCCGCGTCACGCCGGCCATCGACGCCCGCCACTATCGCGTGATCTCCATCGCCGCGCCGACGGAGGAGGAACGGCGCTATCACTATCTCTGGCGGTTCTGGCGGCAGCTTCCGGGCGCCGGCCAGGTCACCCTCTTCGACCGGAGCTGGTACGGGCGGGTCCTCGTGGAGCGGGTCGAGGGCTTTGCCAGCGAGGGGGAGTGGCGCCGCGCCTACGCGGAGATCGACGACTTCGAGGAGCAGCTCGTCAGCCACGGGATGGTGGTCGTCAAGTTCTGGATCCACATCGATCCGCAGGAGCAGCTCGCCCGCTTCAAGCTCCGCGCGGAGACCGGGTACAAGCAGTACAAGATCACCGACGAGGACTTCCGCAACCGGGAGCAGTGGGACGCCTACGAGGTGGCGGTGAATGACATGGTCGAACGCACCAGCACCGACTTCGCCCCGTGGCACCTGATCGAGGGCAACGACAAGCACTACGCGCGCATCCAGGCCCTGCGCATCCTGTGCCAGCGCCTGGAAGAGCGCCTGGGTAGCCACGGGTAGCCCGCATTTCTCACCATGGATCGTAGCGAGACCGTGCAAACGCACGTAGATCCTGGTTGGCCCGCGGTAGGAGCCGATTTGATCGGCGACCCCATGTGGCAGGTCGCCGAAGGGATTCGGCTCCTACCCCGGACGAGGTGGGCCAGGAGATGCGGCCCGCCTGCCGGCAGGCAGGGCGGTTGCGCGGGCGTAGCCGACTCATGGTGAGAAATGCGGCTAGGGGGCTGTCCCAGCCGGTCCGTCGTCTGAGTACCAACGCCCCGGCCGGGGGTGCTTCGAACCCCTGCCAGGTGTACGCTGGCACATGTTTACCGCCGGCGTGGGGATCTCCGATGCCGCCGACGCCCGCGAGGGCGTCACCAGCGCCCTGCGCCAGGCCAAGACGCAGATGGGGCGGGAGCGTGCCGACTTGGTCCTGTGTTTCGCGACCGTCGACCACGCGCCGTGCTTCGCCGAGATGCATGCGGTCTTGGTCCAGGGTGCGGGCACCGACCACGTCGTGGGGTGCTCCGGTGGCGGGGTGATCGGCGGCCGGCGGGAGATCGAGGGGGCGCCTGGCGTGGCGGTGCTCACCGTCGCCACCGACGAGATGCGGATGGCGCTGTTTCACGACCCCGACTTTCACCGGGACAACCGCGCGAGCGCCGAGCGCATCGCCGCCGCGGTCGATACTTGCATGGGAGACAACCCGCTGCTCATCGCCTTCCCCGATCCCCTGTCCATGCACGGTGACCGGTTCCTGGAGGCGATCGAGGACTATTGCGGGCGCGTCCCGATCGTCGGCGGCGCCGCGGGGGACGACGGGCGGCACGGCCACACCTATCAGATCGGGCCCCAAGGGGTGACCACCCACGGCGTGAGCGGTGTCCTGCTCTCCGGCCCGATCCGCCACAGCGCCGGCATCACCCAGGCGTGTCACCCCCTCTGTACTCCGGAGGTGATTACCGCGGGAGACGGCAATCGCATCGACGAGATCGGCGGCCGGCCCGCCGTGGCCCTGCTCGCCGAGCTCCTCAAGGAGCAGGGCATCCTCCAGTTCTCGGCGGCGGCGGGCCTGATCTTCCTCGCGATTCCCCTCGACCCGACCGACGCGAAGCTCCAACCGGGGCACTACACCGCCCGCAACCTCACCGCCCTGGATCTGGATAACGGTGCCGTCTACGTGGGAGAGGAGATTCAGGTGGGGCAGGCGGTCGCCTTCGCGATCCGCGAGCCGGCGCGCGCCCTGCGCGACATGCAGGCGATGGTGCGGGGCGTGGCCGAGGCGTGGCCGGCGCCACCCCCTACCTTCGGCCTCTACACCAATTGCTGCGGCCGCGGGCGGGGCCTTTACCGGCGCGCGAACCGCGACGCCGCGATCATCGGCGGCACATTCGACCACGTGCCGGTGGCGGGGTTCTTTTCCTACGCCGAGTTCTGTCCCGTCGAGCGCCACAACCGCCTGCACAACTACTCGGGCATCCTGACCCTGGTGGGGGAGGCGCTCGCGTAGCACTCGTGGCAGGGAGTCGCCGCTCCTGCGCCGCCGACAAATTGGCCTGCATCGCGCACGCGGGCTAGCGATTGCCGGGCGCGGCGCTATCCTTGCGCCTCACACGAGGGATGCGTAGCTCTTTCCAGGAGGCGGAGATGGCCGGCAAGAAAATCATCGCAGTGGTGGGGGCGACCGGCGCCCAGGGCGGCGGCTTGGTGCGCGCGATCCTGGCCGACCAGGGCGGCGGTTTCGCGGCGCGCGCCATCACGCGCGACGTGACCTCGGACAAGGCGCAGGAGCTGGCACGGCTGGGTGCCGAGGTGGTCGCCGCCGACGTCGACGACGAGGCGAGCCTGCAGCGGGCGTTCGCCGGGGCCTATGGCGCCTACTGCGTGACCTTCTACTGGGCCCACATGTCGCCGGAGAAGGAACTGGCCGAGGCGACGGCCCTGGCACGAACGGCGCAGCACACCGGGCTCAAGCACGTCATCTGGTCGACCCTGGAGGACACGCGCCAGTGGGTGCCGCTCGGCGATGACCGCATGCCCACCCTGATGGGCAAGTACAAGGTGCCGCACTTCGACGCCAAGGGGGAGGCGAACCACGTCTTCACCGACCTCGGGGTGCCGACGACCTTCTTCCTCGCGTCGTTCTACTGGGAGAACCTGATCTACTTCGGCATGGGCCCCAAGCGTGGCCCGGATGGCAAGCTGGCGATCACCCTGCCCATGGGCGACAAGAAGCTGCCGGGGATCGCCACCGAGGACATCGGCAAGTGCGCGTACGGCGTCTTCAAGAAGGGCCGCGAGTGGGTCGGCAAGACGATCGGTGTCGCCGGCGAGCACCCCACCGGGGCCCAGATGGCCGCGGCCCTCACCCAGGCCCTGGGGCAAGAGGTCGCGTACCACGCCGTGCCACCCGAGGTGTACCGCGGCTTCGGGTTCCCCGGCGCCGAGGATCTCGCCAACATGTTCCAGTTCAAGCGCGACTTCCAGGAGGTCTTCTGTGGCGCCCGCGATCCCGCGGTGGCCCGGAGCCTCAACCCCGACCTACAGACATTTGCCGGGTGGCTGGCGGAAAACCACGGCCGCATCCCCCTGGACTGACTCACGGCGCAGGCGCAGAGTCCCGCGCCGCCGGCGGCGCACGAGGCCGTGCAGCGGTATGCAACCATCGCGGGTCGAGGAGTCCTCCGTGAGCCAACGAGGTCGTGGGGTCGCTGTCATCATCGGATCTCTGGGGTTGCTCGCCGCCGCCCATGGGGCGTTCGCGGGCACCGGCGAGCAGGACATGGTCGAGCGCGGCCGCTACCTGAGCAAGATCGCCGGCTGTAACGACTGCCACACCCCCGGTTACCTGCTGAGCGAAGGCAGGGTGCCGGAGGAGCTGTGGTTCACCGGGGACAGCTTCGGCTGGCGGGGGCCGTGGGGCACGACCTATGCCGCCAACCTGCGCCTGTACTTCGCCGGCCTCACCGAGGAGGAGTGGCTGGTGACGGCGAAGAATCTCAAGGCGCGGCCGCCGATGCCGTGGTACACCCTGAACGACATGCGGGACGAGGACCTGCGCGCGATCTACCGCTACGTGCGCC
>DASWHD010000100.1:0-8467 GCA_036393335.1 bacterium | reverse complement strand
GCCGCACAGGGCCTCGATGGTGCAGACGCTGGAGCAGCCGTCGCCATCCAAGAGGTTGTCGTCGTCACAGGCCTCCCCGTCGTCGAGGACGCCATCGCCACAGAGGGGGGCCGCCGGCTGGCCGGCACCGCCGATCACCGTGTCGACCACGGTCTCGCACACGTAGACCCCCGGGTTGAAGGGAATGACGATGTCGTCCGGGCTGATGGTGAGGGCGAGCTGATCCTCGGTGCCGATGGGATCGAGGGGGAAGCCGACGATGTCGAACGGATCGAGGCTGTTGCGCGCGTAGATCTGCGAGGTGGAGAAGCTCACCACCCCGGCCCCAACCCCCTCGACGAAGGCGGTCGACGAGCCGGCCACCACGTCGTACAGGGTGTAGAACCCGACCGAGACGAAGGCCGAGATGGAGACATCGATGCTGACGCCCCCGCAGAGGGTGGTGAAGCAGCCGTACTTGCCGTCTGGCCCGTAGACCACGCCGAATTCCTGCGATTCGGCGATGCCGGCCGCCGCCGCGTCTCCTGCCGCCCAGGTCATCGCCACCCCCGCGTCCCGCGCCGTCTGATGCAGCCCCGGGCTGTAGAGGGCCAGGCAGGTCTGCTGGTCGATCGCCCCTTCGTTGGCGTTGGGGAAGCATTGCAGGGGGTAGTCACACCCGTCCGTGAAACACGGGTCGCAGGCGAGCCCCTCCATGCACGGATTGAAGGCAGAGCAGCCTTCGCCGACGGTCTTGTACTCCTTGCAGACCTGGGTGAATCCCTGGCAGAAGAGCCCGTCGGCACAGGGGACGCCAATGCCACATGGCTCGTCGAGCTGGGGCGGGTCGTGGCGGCAGACGCGCAAGAAATCGCACACCAGGCCGTCCGCGCAGCTCCCCTGGCCGATGCCGGAGCAACCGTCACCGGCGCCGCCGGGGTCGCCGCAGGTACCGGCGATGTCTGCCGAGCAGACCAGGGCACCGGCGCAGGGGACTCCGATCCCGCACGGCTCTCCGCGCTGCGACGGGTCGTGGCGACAGGTACGATTGGCATCACACACCAGGCCCGCCTCGCAGCTCCCCTGGCCGACGCCGGAGCAGGTCTCGCCCGCCACGTCGCGGGGCTCACAGCGGCCGCCGATCTCCGCGGAGCAACCGAGCTCCGGCACGCAGGGGACCCCGAGGCCGCACGGCTCCCCGAGCTCGGGCGGGTCGTGGCGACATTCGAGGAGGAAGTCACACACCAGGCCCGTCGCGCAGGTGCCCTGGCCGATGCCGATGCAGAAATCCCCCGCCTGCCCCCGGGCCTCGCACGTTCCGGCGACCGGCGAGGAGCAGGCAAGGTCGCCCGCGCACGGGACGCCGATGCCGCACGGCTCGCCTTCCTGGGGCGGGTCGTGGCGGCAGGTGCGATTGGCGTCGCACACCAGACCGGAGGCGCAGCTCCCCTGGCCGATTCCGGAACACGAGTCACCGGCTTGACCGGGGGCCTCGCAGCGGCCGCCGATGTCCGCGGAGCAGGTCAGTCCCGAGGCGCAAGAGACGCCGATGCCGCACGGCTCCCCCGCCTGCGACGGGCTGTGGCGGCACTCGCCGATGATGTCGCACACCAGGCCATCCTTGCAGGTCCCTTGGAAGAGGCCGGAGCACCCCTCGCCGGCGTCGCCCCGCTCGGTGCAGATGCTCGAGGTGATGCTGACGAACCGGCAGTAGTCGTGGCTGTGGGAACAGGGATCGAAGAGACCACAGCCCTCCCCCGTGGCGTGCGCCTCCCCCGACCACAGGGGGACCGTGACGAGGCAGGCAGTGAGCAACCTGACGGCCAAGAAAAAGAATCTGCTACGTGAGTCGGTCCCCATGGCGTACTTCCTCCGTTAAGCCGTTGTCGTCATCGCGATCCCTTACAGGGCACGAACGGCACGCCCGCGATTGCCCACGGGCGATGGGTGCGACGAGCGCCCCCTGGAGCCCTGGCTGCCTCCGCCGGTCACCGCACCACCCTCCTCGGATTCAGCCTGCGGAACGGCCCCGGCGGTTCACCGGCGCCACCCTCCCGCAGTCTTTATCCGATTAACGCAACTGAAAATTAAGCAATATCAATACCATAAGGGGATGGAAGCGACTCCCACCTCAGAACCCTTTGTAATTGCGGAAGATGTCCCCTCTAGCCCCACCGAATCTTGGGAGATTGGCCGCCTCCAGAAGCTGTAAAAATCCGTGACAGGTGATCTCCCCGGCGGCTTCCGAAATGCGCTCCGTGCCACGTCTCGCGCCCGTAACGCGGTGTCTCTAAAGAATCTTTTCGTCCGGCGGCCAGTTGTTAAGCGATCCGACACCGAAATGAGAAAATCTCAATATGAGACACGGATGATCCACCCGCACCTCCTCCCCGCCGCACCTGACGGGGCGTTCGTGGACGACCGGGGCGGAGCAGGCGGGCGCGGCGTCGGGGTGAGATACGGCACGCAGGCGCGCGACGCGTACCGAACCCTCAAGCCACTTCGTCCAGCCGCGCCTCGGCGGCCTCCAGGGCCTGGAGGCGCTCCTCCCACTCGTGGGTCAACGCATCGGCGCGCCCCTCCGCCTCCTGGTGGCTACGCACGCACGCCTCAAATCCGGCGGGGTCGCTGGCGTAGAACTCCGGATCTGCCAGCCGCTCGCCGAGGCTTGCCACCGCGGCCATCGCCGCCTCGACGTCCGCCTCCAGCCGCTCCACCTCGCGGCGCAGGCTGGTGGCGGCGTTCTTCAGGCGGCGGCGCTCCTCGCGTTGGGCCTGGCGATCGGCCTTGGCATCGGCCCGTTCGCGGCCAGCGGCGCCGTTACCCCCGGCCGCCGCGGCCCCTGCAACGGAATCCGCCGCCTCCTTTGCCGCCTGCTCCCGAGCATAGAGGTAGGCGTCGTAACTCCCTGGGTAGAGCTGTACCCGCGCCGTCGCGCCCGGCGTATCGCGGTCGCGCTCGATCTCCAGGATGTGGTTGGCCACGGTGCCGATCAGGTGGCGGTCGTGGGTGATCAGCACCAGGGTGCCGGTGTAGGCGCGCAGGGCCTGCTCCAGCACCGCCCGCGCCGCCATGTCCAGGTGGTTGGTGGGCTCGTCCAGGAGGAGGAAGTTGGCCGGCCGCACGAGCAGCCGTGCCAGGGCGACGCGGCTCTTCTCGCCGCCGGAGAGGACCGCGATCGGCTTGTCCACGTCGTCGCCGGTAAAGAGGAAGGCGCCGAGGATGGCGCGCAGCTCGGACATCGACCGGTCCGGGGCGACGGCGGTGATCTCCTGGAGGATGGTGTGGGTGGCGGTGAGGGTCTCGGAGCTGTGCTGGGAGAAGTAGGCGCGGGTGACGTTGGTGCCGAGGCGGATCTCGCCGGCGTCTGGCTCCACGAACCCGGCGAGGAGCTTCATCAGGGTCGACTTGCCCACGCCGTTCGGGCCGACCAGGGCGATCTTCTGCCCCGCCTGGATGGTAAGGTCGAGGCCGTCGTAGACGCAGGTCGAGCCGAAGTGCTTGGTGAGCTCATCGATCTCCACCACCACCTTGCCGGAGCGCGGCGGCTGGGGGAAGCGCAGGCGCATGGTGGCGGCGTCGTCCTCCAGCGCGATGCGCTCGATCTTGTCGAGCTGCTTGACGCGGCTCTGGACCTGGCGTGCCTTGGTCGCCTTGGCCCGGAATCGCTCGATGAACCGCTCGGTCTCGCGGATCTTGCGCTCCTGGTTGTCCTTGGCCGCCACCAGCAGGGCGCGGCGCTCCGTCTGCTGGCGCACGAAGGCGTCGTAGTTGCCCTTGTAGGTCACGACCCGGCCGTTCTCCACCGCGGCGATGTTGCGCGCCAGGTTGTTGAGAAAGGTGCGGTCGTGGGAGATGAGCAAGATGGCGCCGGGGAACTCCTGGAGGTACCCTTCCAGCCACACCATGGCCGCCAGGTCGAGGTGGTTGGTGGGCTCATCCAGCAGCAGGATGTCGGGCTCGGCCAGGAGCAGGCGCGCCAGAGCCGCGCGCATGCGCCAGCCGCCGGAGAGCAGGCTCACCGGCCGGGGGAAGTCGTCCTTGCGAAAGCCCAGCCCGAGAAGGATGCGCTCGGCCCGCGCCTCCAGGTCGAAGCCGCCCAAGTGCGCGAAGCGCTCGAAGAGATGGCCCTGCTCCTCCACCAGGGCGTGGAGACGGTCGGCGTCGGCGATCGGGTGGGAGAGGGCGGCGGTCACCTGCGCCAGGCGCGCCTCGATGGCCGCCACCTCCCCCTGGGAGCCGGTGACGCTCACCAGCAGGGGGGCGTCGCCCGCCTCCTCCACCTCCTGGCGCAGATAGCCGACGGTGAGGTCGCGCCGCCGGCCGACCCGGCCGCCGTCCACCTCCTCCTCGCCGGTGATGATCCCCAGGAGGGTCGTCTTGCCCGAGCCGTTCGGCCCCACCAGCCCCCAGCGGCCGCCCTGCTCGATGCGTAGATTGACGCCGGTGTAGAGCACGCGCGCACCGAACTGCTTGTGGACGTCTTGCAGGGAGAGCATCGGTCAGGAGTCAGGAGGTAGGGGTCAGGGGGTAGCGTGAGCGCCAAACACCCCCTCCCCCCGGGAGGGGGACGGGGGGAGGGCGCATGGATCAAGCAACCGGCGGGAGACAATACCAGAGCGCGTGCCACTTCCCACCGCCCCCACCCCAGCCCTCCCCCGGAGAGGGAGGGGAGCTTTCTTCAGGCTGCCTCCACCTCACCGGCCATGGCGCCTTCCCCCCCCTCCCGCCGTAGCCCCCGCAGCCCCTCCCAGCCGATGTACAGGGCGAGGACGATCAACACCACCGCCAGGGCCGCCAGAAAGAGCTTGCCGTCGGCGAGGAAGCGCGAGGCGAGGTAGGCGAGGGCGGCGATGGTGGTCACCAGCATGAAGTAGGCCGGGTAGAGGGTGAAGCCGGTGGGCCGTTTCACGGTGATCAGGTAGTCGGTGACCACGAACAGGGCCAGGGCCGCGATGAGCTGGTTGGTGGCGCCGAACACCGGCCAGATCGCCGACCAGGCGTTGGTCATCCCAAGAGCCGTGGCCGGCACGATCACCAGGGCCAGGGCGAGGGTCGGTCGTTGCAAAACCGGGAGCGACGGTCCGAACCCCTCCTGGACGATGAACCGGGTGATGCGCGTGGCGGTGTCGAGGGTGGTGAGGACGAAGGTGTTGAGGGTGATCATCGCCAGCACCGCGGCCAGAGCGAAAGGAATCGGCAGGCACTCGCTCACCAGGCGGCCGAAACCGTTGCCGAAGGCGACGATCGGCCCGCCCGCCTGGTACACGACGGGGAAGACGAACCGCTCCACGTCCTCCGGCGCGAGCCCGGCCGGTGCCACCCAGTAGAGGCCGGCCCCCACGAGCACCAGGGTAAGCGTCGCCAGCAGCCCCTCGGTGAGCATGGCGCCGTAGCCGATCACCAGGCCGTCGCGCTCGTTGGCGAGCTGCTTGGAGGTGGTGCCGCCGGAGACCAAGGAGTGGAAGCCGCTCACCGCGCCACACGCGATCACCACGAAGAGCATCGGCCAGAGCGGCCCCTGGCCGTCCGAGACCATGGTGCTCACCGCCGGCACGTGCATCTCCGGCCGCACCAGGAGCACGGCGAGGATCCCCAGACCCAGGGCGGCGTACAGCAGGTAGGAGGAGAGGTAGTCGCGCGGCTGGAGGAGCAGGGTCACCGGCATCAGGGAGGCCAGGGCCGCGTAGCCCATCAACGCCACGAACCAGAAATGGAGCGGCGTGAGGCCCAGGACCTCTCCCGAGACCGCCAGCGGATACTCCTGGCCGAGGAGGATCAGCCCCCCCGTGATCGCCAGCCCCACCAGGGTCACGACGACCAGGGGCAGGCGCCAGCGGTAGAGGCACACGCCCACGCCCATCGCCACCGGGATGATGCCGAAGGTCGGCACCACCATCTCCGGGGTCTGCACCAGGGTCTTGGCACCCACCACCCCGAACACCGCCACCACCAGCACCAGGGCGGTGTAGAGGAAGATCGAGAACACGATCATGGCACGGCGGTTCATCACCGTGCGCGCCACGTCGGCGATCGAGGCGCCACCGTGGCGCACGCTCACCATCAGGGCGAGGTAATCGTGGACCGCGCCGATGAACACCGAGCCGAGCAGGATCCAGCCCAGGGAGGCGGCCCAGCCGAAGTTCACCACCGCGATGATCGGCCCGATGATCGGCCCGGCCCCGGCGATCGAGGCGAACTGGTGGCCGAACAGCACGCCGGGATGGGTCGGCTCGTAGTCCACGCCGTCGCGCCGCGCCGTCGCCGGCGTCTGAGCCGCCCCGTTCGGCGCCACCAGGGCGCGTTCGATGAGCCGGCCGTAGAGGCGATACCCCACGAAGAACAGGAACGCAGCGGCACCGAGGATGATGGCGAGAGACGACATAGGGGGCTTTCCACAAAGGGGTTGGCGTCGATCTGCGCCGGAACCTTACCATTGAAGACCGACTAACCGAGACTTCGCACCCGCGAGGCCCATAGATACTACGCCATTTACGTACCCGGACATGAGAGTCACGATCAGCCCGGAGGCCCGCACCTGGCTTGCCGAGCGGGCCGACCCCCAGGTCACGGTGCGGCGCCGCGTGTACCGGGCGCGCTGCTGCGTCCCCGATCTCCCGGACCTGGAGGTCACCCTGGCGCCGCCACCCGACGGCGTGCCGTTCAACCTCCACCGCCTGGATGGCGTCGACCTCTACCTGGAGGCGGCCTTGCGCACCGAGCCCGAGGTGCGTCTCACCCTCACCGGCGTTGGCCCCTTCCGCCGCCTGGCGCTGGAGGGGGTGCGGATGGTGTTGTAGCGCCCGCACGCCGGTGACGCACCGGCGTCGGGTCCCGGCGCCAGGCGGACACAGCGACGGCATTCGCGGTACGCTGCTCCCCATGAGCCGAGCCCTCCGCGCCCTCACTGTCCTTGCATTGCTTCATCTCTTCGCCAGTCAAAGCATGGCGGCGGTACTCGCCCCCACCACGGCCCACGAGCTGTTGGACGAGGTGCGCGGCGCGGGCACAACCGTGGTCCTGATCCACCTCTGGGCGACGTGGTGCCCGCCGTGCCGGGAGGAGTTCCCCCTGGTGGTCGAGCTGGAGCACAAGTACCGCGACCGGGGGCTGAAGGTGCTCCTGGTCTCCGCAGACTCCGTGACCGGCCTCGACGCAGTGCAGGAGTTCCTCGACCGCCACGGCGTCGACTATCCGACCTTCATCAAGGCGCAACAGGACCAGGCGTTCATCGCCGGCCTGGGGACCGACTGGCGGGGCGAGCTACCGGCCTCGTTCTTCTTCACCGCGGACGGGACTCTGCGCACCTGGTGGCCGGGGCCCGGAGACCGGGCGCGATTCGAAGAGGCGATCCAGCCGCTCCTGGCAGGAGCAAAGCCGAACAAGGGGGAAGAGTGATGCGCGCCACTACCTGGCTCACGGCGGTCACCACCGTGGTTTCGCTGGCCGGAACCGTACCCGCGGGCGGCCTGCCCATGGGCGCAGCGATCCCGGCGGCGGATACCGAGATGGAGAACATCGACGGCCGCCGCCTGGCCCTCGCCGAGGTGCGCGGGGAGAAGGGGACGCTGGTGGTCTTCTCGTGCAACCACTGTCCGTTCGTGCAGGCGTGGCAGGGACGCATGGTGGCCCTCGGTAACGAGTACGCCGCCAAGGGGCTCGGGGTAGTGTTCGTAAACTCCAACGATCCTGCGGCCTTTCCCAGCGACGACCTGGCGACCATGAAGCAGGTGGCGCAGCGGGAGGGCTACCGCTTCCCGTTCGTGGTCGATGCCACCTCCGACGTGGCCCGGGCCTTCGGCGCCACCCGCACCCCGGAGGCCTTCCTGTTTGACGAGGCGGGCCACCTCGTCTACCACGGGGCCATCGACGACAACGCCCACGAGCCCGATCGAGTTGCCCACCGCTACCTGCGCGACGCCCTCGATGCCCTCCTCGCCGGCCGGCCGGTGGACCCCGCGGAGGTGCCGTTCATCGGCTGCTCCATCAAGCTGCGGCCACCGCCGTAGCCGAGGCGGAGCTTCACCCACCCTCACCCGCAGTCCGGTCCCTGCCCGGCGCGAATGTGGGCGATTGGCTTCGGCAATGAGCCCGCATTTCTCACCAGGGATCGTCGCGAGCGAGCGCAAATAGCCGGAGATTCTGGCCGGCCTCCGGTAGGAGCCGAATCCCTCCTGCCGGCCGGCAGGCAGGTCGGCGACCCAGGCCCAGCGGGCCTGACGCGCCGCTGGCGCGGGTCGCCGGTGCAACCGGCTCCTACCTTCGACGAGGTGGGCCAGGAGATGCGGCCTGCCTGCCGGCAGGGCAGTTGCACGGGCGCAGCAGAGTCATGGTGAGAAATGCGGGTTAGCCCCAATACTGTTCAGTTAGAGCTTCTTATGGCACCCTCTCAGTGGTTTTTCCTGGAGGAGGTGCACGATGGCGAGGACGGTCGCGGGGCTGCCGGCGGGCATGCGGATCACGGATTTTGTCAGTGTGGGGGTGCTGG
>DASWHD010000099.1:0-49357 GCA_036393335.1 bacterium | reverse complement strand
GTTGTAGGCTTTGCGGGACTTGTCATACGGAGATTGAGCCATGTCGACTACGAGCTTGAGCGTTCACCTGCCTGCCGAGATGCTGGAGCAGTTGGAGCGGTTGGCCGAATCCACCGGGCGAACGAAGTCCTTTCTGGCGGCGGAGGCGCTGCGTGGTTACCTGGAGCGCGAGGCGTGGCAGATCGAGGAGATCGAGAAGGGGATTCAGGAGGCAGAGGCGGGCGATTTCGCCTCTGACGACGAGGCGCGGGCAGTGGCCGAAAAGTGGAGCGGTCGTTGAGGGTCCGCTGGCTGCGGACTGCGCTGGCGAATCTGGAGTCCGAGGCAGCCTACATCGGGGCGGACAGTCCCGCCGCCAGGGTGGTGGAGCGGATCCTGGCGAGCGTCTCCCCCCTGGCGGATCATCCGGCCCTGGGGCGCTCAACGAGTCGCCCCGAAGGGGCGTCCGGCAATCCCCCTCCCGCCGGGAGGGGGCCTGGGGGAGGGCATGTGGAATGAGCGCTACGTCCGACGACCGCATCCACGCCCTGCCCGTTCCATACCGCGTGCGGGAGGAGACGGTGGAGATCCTGCGCGTGTTTCACACCGCCCGGAAATGGCCCGAGGCGCTCTGATTTCGTGTGGCGTGCAGCGCCAGAGGTGTTCCTCGCAGGTGTCATCCTGTGCTGTCCCCCGGTGCAAACCAGCGGTAGACCGCCGGTAGAACCAGCAGGGTGAGGAGCGTCGAGGTGATCAGGCCGCCGATGACGACGGTGGCGAGGGGGCGCCGGACTTCGACGCTGGGACGGCGGTGGGCGCCAGGGTCTGGCGACCCATAAGAATTTGTTCCATGACGTGCTCACCGGTGGAAATGATTCGTGGCTACGTCTCCACCGCCAGTAAGGCTCCCTCCCTCTCCAGGGCTTCCTTGACCGTCACCCGACTGCGCAAGGAGCCAAAGCGCAGGTAGAGGGCCGGCACCACCACCATGTTCAGCGCTGTGGAGGAGAGCAGGCCGAAGAGGATGACGATGGCCATGGGGGTCTGGATCTCGCTGCCGGGCCGGCCGCCACTCAGCGCCAGCGGGACCAGGGCGAGGCCCGCCGCCAGGGCGGTCATGAAGATGGGGGCGAGCCGCTCGACGGCGCCGCGCTTTACAGCCTCCACCGGGTCCCGTACCCCCTCGTGCTCCACCAGGTGGTGGATGTGGGAGATCATCATGATGCCGTTGCGGGTGGCGATTCCGAACAGGGTGATGAAGCCGATGATGGAGGCGACCGACACCACGCCGCCGGAAAGGTAGACGCCGACCACCCCGCCAATGAGGGCAAGGGGGAGGTTGACCATCACCAGGGCGGCGTCGCGGGCCGACCGGAAGGCGACGTAGAGGAGCAGGAAGATCCCCACCACCACCGCCACGCCGAGGAGGAGCAGGGTGCGGGAGGCCTCCGCGGCGCTCTCGAACTGGCCGCCGTACTCCACGTGGTAGCCACGGGGCAACTCCATGGCTGCCTCGATACGGTCGCGGATCTCCTCCACCACGCCGCGCAGGTCGCGGCCGGCGACGTTGCACATCACCACGATCTTGCGCTGCACGTTCTCCCGGCTGATCGTGTTGGGGCCGCGGTCGCGCCGGATATCGGCCAGCGCATGAAGCGGAATCTGGGCGCCACTGGGGGTGGCGATCAGGGTGTGGCGCAGCGCCTCCAGATCCTCTAGGGCGGAGGCGCGGTAGCGCACCACCAGATCGAAGGCGGCCTGCCCCTCCATCACCCGGGAGACGGTCTGGCCGCCAAAGGCGGTCTCCACCGCCTCCGCCACGTCCCGGATTCGCAGGCCGTGGCGGGCGATGGCGGCGCGGTCGAAGCGGATGGTGATGAAGGGGATGTCCGCCTGCTGCTCCACGGAGAGGTCGGCGACCCCCGCCACCTCTTCCATCACGCCCCGCACCTGCTCGCCGAGGCGGCGCAGCTCGTAGAGGTCATCGCCGAAGATTTTCACCGCGATGTTGGCGCGGGTGCCGGAGAGCATGTGGTCGATGCGGTGGGAGATGGGCTGGCCGATGATAACGTTCATCCCCGGTACCAGGGACAGGTCGCGGCGCAAGTCAGCGAGGAAGGCCGCCTTGCTGCGCTCCCCCATGCGCAGCCCCACGTCGATCTCCGCCGAGTTGACCCCCTGGGCGTGCTCGTCGAGCTCGGCGCGACCGGTACGCCGGGCGGTGGCCACGACCTCCGGTTGCTGGAGGAGGATCTCCTCGATCAACCGCCCGAGGCCGTCGGATTCCGTCAGGGCGGTACCCGGCAGGGTGACGGCGCTGATGGTGAGGGTGCCCTCGTTGAACTCTGGCAGGAAGGACTGGCCTGCCGAGTAGAAGGCGAAGGCCGCCGCACCCAGCCCCAACCCCGACACCGCGGCGACGCTCTTCCAGCGCGGCAGGGTTAGCGCCAGGGTCGGCTCGTAGGCCCGCTTCAGCCAGCGCACCACCGAGGGCTCGGTGGCGGTGCGCACCGTGCGCGAGCGGGGCAACAACAGAGAGCACAGCGCCGGCGTCACCGTCAGGGCCACCACCAGGGAGGCGAACAGCGAGATGATATAAGCCAGCCCGAGGGGGCGTAGCAGCCGCCCCTCGACACCGGAGAGAAAGAAGAGGGGGAGGAAGACCAGGATGATGACGAAGGTGGCGAAAACGACGGAGCCGCGGATCTCCTTGCTGGCGCCCAACACCGCCGCCAGCACCGGTCGCCTCGTGGCCTCCGGCCTGGCGGCGTTCTGGCGCAGCCGCCGGACGACGTTTTCCACGTCGATGATCGCGTCGTCGACCAAGGCGCCGACGGCGATGGCCATACCCCCCAGGGTCATGGTGTTGATGGTTGCCCCCAGCCCCTTGAGTGCCAGCACCGCCGCCACCAGCGACAGGGGGATGGCGAGCACCGTGATGGCGGTGGAGCGCAGGCTCACCAGGAAGAGCACCACGATGAGGACCACCAGGAGGGCGCCGTCGCGCAACGCCTCGGTGACGTTGTGTACGGCGACCTTGATGAAGTCGGCCTGGCGGAAGATGTGGCGGTGGATCTCCATCCCCGCTGGCAAGGAGGCCTGGATGTCGTCGAGCACCCGGTCGAGCTGCCGGGTGAGCTCCAGGGTGTTGGCGCCCGGTTGTTTCTGGATGCCCAGCACCACGGCCGGCTTGCCGTTGAAGGAGCCCTCGCCCCGTTTGAGGCCGGGCCCGATCCGCACCTCCGCCAGGTCGCCCACCAGGATCGGCTGACCTTCGCGTACCGCCACGCCGGTCTCAGTGATGTCCTCGGGTCGGAAGACCCGCCCGATCCCGTGGATCAGGTACTCCTGGCCGCCCGCCACGTGAAAGCCGGCGGAGGTGTTCTCGTTGGCCGCCCCCAGGGCGTCGACCACCTCGGCCACGGCGACGCCGTAGGCGGAAAGCCGTTCGGGGTCGAGGAGGACCTGGAACTGACGGCGGTCGCCACCGATGGGAATCACCTGCGAGACCCCCGGCACCGCCAGGATGCGGCGCCGCACCGTCCAGTCGGCGGCGGTACGCACCTCCATGGGGAGGTGGCGGTCGGAGGTCATGGCGATGAACATGATCTCCCCCATGATGGAGGAGATCGGCGCGAGCACCGGTGGGGCGATCTCCGGCGGCAGGGAGCCGCGCACGAGCTGGAGCTTCTCCGACACCACCTGCCGCGCCTGGTAGATGTCCGTGCCCCAGTCGAACTCCACCCATACGACGGTAAAACCGACGGCGGTGGAGGAGCGCACCCGGCGCACCCCGGAGGCGCCGTTCATGGCGGTCTCGATGGGGAAGGTGATGAGGGTCTCCACCTCCTCCGGCGCCATGCCGTGGGCCTCGGTAAGGACGGTGACCGTGGGCGCGGTCAGGTCGGGAAAGACATCCACTGGCATGCGCAGGGTCTCCACCGTACCCCAAGCCAGGAGCAACGCCGCACCCAGCAGGACGAAGAGCCGGTTGCTGAGGGACCACTGGATGATGGTGTCGATCATGGGTTCCTCAATGCGCGTGGCCGTGGGCCGGAAGCTGGGTCGCGGAGGCGGCGAGCTTCACCGCGTAGGCGCCACGGGTGACCACGTGCTCGTCCCTTTCCACCCCTTCGAGCACTTGCACGTAGCCGCGGTCGCGAATGCCGAGGTGTACGATGCGGCGTTCGAAGGCCTCCCCCTCCGGCTGGACGTAGACCACATCCTGGCCGCCATCGTCCACCACCGCCGTCACCGGCACGGCCAGGTCGGTGACCGGCTCGCCGGTGAGGACGTGGACCTGGACGGACATGCCCACCCGCAGGTGGCGCTCCGGGTTGTCGATGGCGAAGACCAGCGGGATGGTGCGGGTGCGCGGGTCGATCACTCCGCCGGCGGCCACCAGCCTTTCCCGCTCCACCTCGATGGGTGGATCGTATCCCCCGATCTCGAACCAGGCGCCAGCGGGGTGGAGGATACGGGCGACGTCGACCTCGGGGATCCGTACCTCCAGCCACAACCGGTCGAGGTCGACGATGTGGAAGATCTCCTGCCCCGCCTCCAGGAAGCCCCCGGCCGGCGCCTTCACGGCCGTAATGGTGCCGGCGATGGGGGCGCGTACCGTCACCGCGTCGGCGCCCTGCTTGCCGGCGGTCCGTTCCAGCCGCTGGTGCTGGGCCAGACGGCGCTCTGCCGCGGTGACCGAGGCGCGTACCCGCTCCTCGTCATGGCGCGCCTCTACCACCCGGCGCTGCGCCACCGCGCCGTCCGCGTAGAGCCCCTCCAGTCGCTGCCGTTCCCGCTGCGCCTGGGTAAGGTCCAGACGTGCCTGCTCCACCGCCAGCTCCAGGGAGGGGATGTCGCTGCCGGCGCCCAGCCGCGGGGCGATCTCAACCAGCACCTGATCCGCTGTCACCTCCGCGCCCAGCGTCGGGTATGCGCGGCCGGCCGTCGCCAGCCGTCCGCTGATGGGGGCGGTGACCCAGAGCTCGCCGTCCGCCCGTGGCACCACCCTGCCATTGGCCCGGAGGGAGGGGCGCAAGGTTCGTTCGGTGACGGTGGCGGTCGCGAACTCGATGCGCCACTGCTGTTCCTTGAGGAAGGTGATCTGCCCCCCGGGCGCCTCCTCCTGCCCCGCCGCGGAGCGAGCGGCGTCTAGGTGCGGGAAGACCGTCATCTCGCCCAGGTCGTGGGTGCTGGTCAACCCCTCCGATTCCAGGCGCAGGATCAGCCGGCGCCGACCGGTGTGTTGGGGCCAGGCCACTGGCCGGAAGATCCCGGCCACCAGCGCCTCGGTGGCCACGAAGCGCTCCTCGGCGAGCCCACCGCCGGAGAGGAGGACGGTTACTCGACCCCGGTCCACCGGTTTGAAGTCCGACAGCCGCGTGAAGTGGGCGGCGAAGGGTGATTCCTGGCCCATCACCAGCGGCGGAAACTCGACGAAGAGCTCGGCGGTCTCGGTCCAATGGGTGACGGCCATCGCCTCCATGCCGTCGTCGTGGTCATCGGCACCGCCGCCGTCGTTGTGCTCGGTGGCCGGACAGGCGGCGAGCAACGCTGCGACTAGCACGGCGAGCCAGGGGGGAGCGCTCTTCATTGCGATTGACCTCCAGTGATGCGGTCAAGCTCGATTCGCGCCCGGCGCGCCGCCATCTCCAAATCGAGCGCCTGCAACTCGTCTTCCAGCACACTGCGATGGGCATCGAGGAGTTCGAGGATCCCCAGCTCGCCGCCGCGGTAGGCCGCTTCGGCGGTGCGTACTAGGACTGCCGAGGTGCGGGCGGTCTGCTCCCGGTAGTGGCGTGCGGCGGTCGTCAGTCGCCGGGACTCGGCCCACAACCCCCGTACCTCGCCCTCGGCCATGGCCAGGGCCTCGGCGCTGCGGCCCCAGGCGAGGCGCTCCTCGGCCCGGGCACGCAGCGCCTCGTCCTGGTGGCGGTCGAACAGGGGCAGGGGCAAGGAGGCGGTGAGTAGGAAGCCGTTATCCCACTCGCCGTCGGTATCGACCCGCTTCACTCCACCCCCCAGGCTCACCCGCGGCAGTTGCCAGCGACGGGCGGCCCGCCCATCCAGCTCCGCCGCGGCCACCCGCGCCTCCAGCGATTGCAGGTCGGGGCGCGCGGGCAGTGCTGCCAATAGCTCCACCAAGGGCGGTGGATCGTCTTCCGGCAGCAGGCGGCCGGCGACGGCCGGCCCCTCAGTCGCAACTGGCGCTGGCTCAGGCAGCTGGGCCAGCAAGCCGGCCCACGCCCGGTCGAGTCCGGCCTCCGCCACCGCCAGCCGCGCGCCACCGCTGGCACGCTCCCGCTCCAGCCGCCGGCGGTCATAGACGGAGGCGTCGCCCGCCTCCTCTCGGCGGGTCACCGTCTCCAGGGCGCGGTCGATGCCGGCGAGCCAGTCGTGCAAGGCCGCCACTCGCCGCTGGTGGTAGAGCACCTCGTGGAAGCGGTGGCGGATCGCCGCCGCCACCTCCAGACGTTGGACTGCCATCTTCAGGGCGGCGGCGGTGGCGCGCTGGCTGGCTGCCTGCGTGCGTAGACTCCGCCGCCCCGAGAGGTCTAGCTCCTGGGAGAGCCAGGCGAAGTCTTCGGTGGAATCGGAAGTGTGCTCGCGAGAGTAGGAGAGGAGGGGATTGGGCCACGTGCCCTCCGCCACCGCGGTTGCTTCCGCCAGCCCGTGGCTTCCCTCCTCCAGCTCGACCAGGGCCGCCCGCGCCAGCCCCCGGCGCACGGCCGACGCCTCCGTGAGAGGTTCCAGCCCGGCCGTCTGCTGAGCAGCCGCCGGCTGGAGAGGGGTTGCGAGGACGGCGACCATCAGCAGCCTGGCAAGGGTCTTGTTAGACGAATCCGGCGAGCAGCGCCGCCGTTCCTGATACGATTTGGGTTTATCTGAGTGCATCTGTGGTTCCACTCGCAAAAGCCGATCATGGATCGGTATTTATCCGGGGCACACCTCTGCCCCCTAACCATCGACCCTGTCTCCTACCGCGCCAGTGGTGCCAGCACGGACTCCGTGAAGTGGTGGAGCGCGGGGGCGCTGGCAATGGCAGCCGTCGCCACGACCACCCAGACGGCCGGCCACCAGCGGCTAGAGGCGACCGGTAGCGCGTCGTCGAGGAGGGCCTCCACCCGCGCCACCACCCCACATTCTCCGAAGGAGGTCGCGGTCACCCCGAGGTCCATTGCCCCCCGCGGCTCCATTCTTCTGACCGCGAACATTGCCTGCGCTACCCACAGCCGATCCCCCACTTGGATCGCCGCCGCCTCATCACACGCCTGCTCGCAGGCGAGGGCGTGATCGGCCAGCAGGCGCTGCCGGGTGGCGGGGAGGTGCAGGGTGGCGAGGAGGTGAGTGAGCAGCCGCCACAGGGGATCCCGCCGCCGCGCGTGGGCCCGCTCGTGTTCGATGACCGGCGGCAGTAGCTCCCCGGGGAGTCCTCGGAGGAGTCCGGCGGAGAGAAAGATGGTGCGGCGCGCCAGTCCTGTGGTGACTGCCAGCGGAGCGGCCGACTCCACGACCTGGACATCCAGACTCGAGTCGTAGCTGGCGGTGGCCGCCAGACCGGCCAACATGCGCCATCCGTGGCGGAGCCGACGCAGCCGAGTCCCCGCCGTCGCTAGTGCGAGGATTACCACACCACCGATGGCAACCCACCCGGCCGGGTCACCGGCCGAAGCGGGCAGGTGGACCAGGCAGAGGTGGGCGTGGCCGTCGTCGTGGTGGGGGCAGTGGTCGAAGGCTGGCGCCCATCTTCCCACGCCGGAGGGGAGGAGACATAGGGCGGTGAGCAGGACGGCCGCCAAGACCGGAGCGGCGCACCACAGCCGGAGCAGGCGCGCACGTCGGGTCGGGTGAAGCGCAGCCATGTGGGGGCGGAGCCAGGGATACACCGTGTTGCACACGGCCGCGGTGGCCAGCACAAAGAGGGCTCCCGCCACCAGTGCGAGCTGGATCAAGCCAAGGGCGCCTTTCACGGCTTCCTCTCCTCACTGCGCTTGCGGCGTTCGGCGATCATGCGCTCGAGCCGTTCGAGCTGCTTCCCCCCGGCACGCTCCGTCAGATCCACGAAGGCTGTGAGCATGGCGTCCGCCTCCCCCGCCATCACCCCCTGCACTACCTGGTCGAGGATGTGGAGGTAAAACTCCTCCTTGCTCACCAGCGGCGCATAGATGTACGCGTGGCTGACCTTGTCGCGGGCCAAGAGCCCCTTATCGTGGAGCCGTTTGAGAGTCGATTGCACGGTATTGAGGGTGATCCGCCGCGGTCGGCCGATCGCCCGGTGCACCGCCCCGGCGTCCCCCGGCCCCGCGGACCAGAGGTGGTCCATCACCGCGGTTTCGAGGTCTCCGAGGAACGAGGGAGGGATGAGGGGCACCGTTTTCAGAACACGAATGGTCGCGGCCAGGACCGGCACCGGCGAGTTGCCTGGATAGCACGGCCGAAAAACGATCGTCAATCGGTGTTTGTGGTCCTTATCGAACGGACGTTGGTCACGTCCGGGAAGGCGTCGAGGTTGAGGCGCGGCAGCAGCAGCATGCCGCCCACGACCGCGGCGAGGAGCGCGAGCACCACCAGCAGGCGGCTGGCCACGGCAAAGTCGATGAGCCTTTGGATCATGCTGGTTCCCGGGAAACAGACGCCTCGGCCGCTTCCTTCCCTTACTGTGGCTTCATCCCTCCCCCTCATTGGGATCCCTTGGGACAAACCACCGGTACACCGCCGGCAGGACCAGGAGGGTGAGGAGGGTGGAGGTGATCAGGCCGCCGATGACGACCGTGGCCAGCGGCCGTTGCACCTCGGCGCCGGCGGAGGTGGCGAGGGCCATGGGGAGGAAGCCGAGGCTCGCCACCAGCGCGGTCATCAGCACCGGCCGCAGGCGCACCCTGGCCCCCTCGACGGCGGCCGCCGCCGGCGTGAGCCCCTGGATCTGGCGGTCGGCGATGTAGCTCACCAGGACCACGCCGTTGAGCACCGCCACGCCGAACAGGGCGATGAAGCCAACCCCGGCGGAGATCGACAGGGGATAGCCGCGCGCCGCCAGGGCCAGCAGCCCGCCGGTGAGGGCCAGAGGGACGTTGAGATAGACCAGAGTCGCGAGGCGGCCGGAGCCGAAGGCCGAGTAGAGCAGGACGAAGATGGCGAGCAGCGCCAGGGGCACGAGGAGCGCCAGGCGCCGGCCGGCCGCCTCCAGGTTCTCGAACTGGCCGCCCCAGTCGAGGACCCAGCCGGGCGGCAACTCGACCTGTGTGGCGACGGCCGCCCGGGCCTCCGCCACGAAACTCGCCAGGTCGCGACCCCGGACGTTCACCTCCACCGTGGTGCGGCGGCTGACGTTCTCGCGGCTGATCTGGGCCGGGCCGTCGGCGACCTCGATGGTCGCCACCTGTGAGAGGGCCACCGGCCGCGCGCGGCCGGTGGCAGAGGCGAGCAGGGGGATGGCCAGCTCCCGGACCCGGTCGAGGTCGCGCACCGAGGCGTCGAAGCGCACCTGTAAGGCGAACCGCTTCTGCCCCTCCACCACGGTACCCACCACCTTGCCACCGAGGGTCTCGACCACGTCGAGGACGTCGCCGGCGTCGAGGCCGTAGCGGGCGATGGCGGCCCGGTCGATGCGGATGCGCAGCACCGGCAAGCCGGTGGTCTGCTCCGCCTTGGCGTCGGCGGCGCCGGGGATGCGCGACACCACCCGTACGATCTCCTCCGCCAACCCGTGCATGCGGTCGATGTCGTCGCCGTAGACCTTGATCGCCACGTCCGAGCGTACCCCGGAGATCAGCTCCGAGACCCGCAGCTCGATGGGCTGGGAGTAGCTGAACACCGCCCCGGGTACTTGCTCCTCGAGGGCCGCGTCGATGGCCTCGATCAGCGCCTCCTTGGAGGCGAAGCGCCAGGTGTCGGGCGCATTCAGGATCAGGTAGGTGTCGGAGATCTCCACCCCCATGGGGTCGTTCGCGATCTCCGGACGGCCGGTGCGGGAGATCGCCGTAACCACTTCCGGGAAGTGATCGCGGATCGCCCGCTCCACCTCCAGGCTGATGCGGTTGGACTCGTCCAGAGAGATGGAGGGCAGTCGCCAGATCTGCATGGCGATGACACCCTCGTCCAGCCGCGGGATGAACTCCGCACCCAGGAAGGGGAGGACAGTGAGGCTGGCGCCGAAGCACAGGACGGCAGCGGCAAAGGTAACGGCCGGCCGGCGCATGGCAACCCGCAGGAGCGGCCCGTACGCCCCGCGGGCGAGGCGGAAGAGCAGCGGCTCCTTCTCGCGCACCCGCTTGAGTACCAGGGAGGCGAGGACCGGCATGAGGGTGAGGGCCGCGACCAGGGAGGCGGCGAGGGCGAAGACCACGGTCAGGGCCATGGGGCGGAACATCTTTCCCTCCACCCCGCGGAGGGCGAGGATCGGCAGGTAGACGATGAGGATGATCCCCACCGCAAAGACCACCGGTCGTGCCACCTGGTGGGCCGCTGAGCGGACCTTCTCCAGGTGGGGGGCACGGTCGTCACGCCGCTCGTGGAGCAGGCGGAGGATGTTCTCGATCATCACCACCGAGCCGTCGACGATGAGACCGAAGTCGATCGCCCCGAGGGACATGAGGTTGCCGGACAGGCCGGCCCAGCGCATGGCGGTGAAGGCGGCGAGCATGGAGAGGGGAATGGCGGAGGCGACGATGAGCCCGCCGCGCAGGTTGCCGAGGAGCAGCAGCAAGACGAGGACCACCAGCACCCCGCCCTCGATGAGGTTCTTCGCCACCGTGTGGATGGTGCGGTTCACCAGCTCGGTGCGGTCGTAGAAGGGGTCGATGGTCACCCCGGGCGGCAGCCCCGGCCGGATCTGCTCGATCTTCGCCTTCACCTCCTGGGTGACGGTGCGCGAGTTCTCCCCCAGGAGCATCATCACGATCCCCACCACCGCCTCGCCGCGGCCGTCGCGGGTCGCCGCCCCCTGGCGCACCATGGGGGCGAATTCGACCCGGCCGAGATCGCGGATGTAGATCGGCGTGCCGTCACGGCCGGTGGCCACTACCACCTGGGCCAGGTCCGCCAGGGTCTCGATCAGCCCCTCCCCGCGCACCAGGTATTGCTCGCCGGCGTGGGTGATGTAGGCCCCGCCCACGTTGCGATTGTTGCGCTCCAGGGCCTCGACTACGTCGCCCACGGTGAGGCTGTAGGCGGCGAGGCGGGCGGGGTCGAGGGTGACCTGGTAGGTCTTGAGCTCGCCGCCGAAGGCGTTGACCTCCACCACCCCCGGCACCGAGCGGAGCTGGTAGTTGACGAACCAGTCGAGGACCTCGCGTAGCTCCATGGGCGTGTAGCACTCGGCAGTGTCCGGTGCGTCGCCGCACGGGTTCTCCGCCTGCACCTCGAACTGGTAGATCTCCCCCAGGCCGGTGGAGATCGGCCCCATCTCCGGCTCGCCGTAGCCGGCCGGGATCTCCTCCCGGGCCGCCACCAGCCGTTCCCCCACGAGTTGCCGGGCCCAGTAGATGTCGGTGCCCTCCGCGAAGACCACGGTGACCACCGACAGGCCAAACTTGGAGACCGAGCGGATCTCCTCCAGGCGGGGTAGGCCGCTCATGGCGGTCTCCACCGGGAAGGTGATGAACCGCTCCACCTCCTCCGGCGCCAGGGAGGGGACCGTCGTCAGGACCTGTACCTGGACGTTGGTGACGTCGGGCACCGCGTCGATGGCAAGCTGCCCCAGGGAGCGGACGCCGACGATCACCACCAGCAGCCAGGCGGCGAGGACCAGGAGGCGATTGTCGAGGGAGAAGTCGATGAGGCGGTGCATGGCGACCTCGCTATGGGATTGAGCCGGGTTCCCTCCCCCATCGGGGGAGGGCCGGGGTGGGGGCGTGCGGGACGGGCAGTGCGTTGAGTGCGTTACCGAACCAAGCGCTCATTCCACACGCCCTCCCCCTGGCCCCCTCCCGAGGGGAGGGGGTCTCATAGGAGTCCCCTCCGGGGAGCGCCGGTCTAGTGTTCATGCCCCTCGCCCATCCCCTCTTTGCCGGCCTCGGACTTGAGAATGAACCCGCCGCGGGTGACGACCCGCTCGCCCTCGGCGAGCCCCGAGCGGATCTCGATGTAGGTCGGCCCCGCTTCGCCGAGGACCACCGCGCGGCGCTCGAAGTGGCCCGGCCGCTCCTCCACAAAGCAGATGGATTCCTCCCCATCGCGCAGGATCGCCGCTCGGGGAATGGCGACCACCGGCTCGCCCTCTCCGACGGCGATCTCTACATTGGCGAACATGCCCGGCAGCAGCCGTTCGTCCGGATTCGCCACGACGATGCGGGCACGGGTGGTGCGGGTCTCCTCGTCCACCGTGCGGGCGATGAAGTCCAGCCGCCCGGGGAAACGCTTCCCGGGGTAGGCGGCGACGGTCACCCACGCCTCGGCACCGATCGTCAGGCTGCCGAGATCCTTCTCGTAGACTGCCGCCTCCACCCACACGGAGGAGAGGTCGGCGATCTGGGCGGTGGCGGTCTCCGGCCCCACCTGCTCCCCGAGGGTGGCGTGGAGGGCGATCACCTCGCCGGCGATGGGGCTGGTGAGGGCAAAGATGGAGTGGGAGTGGTCGTGGTGGGGAGCCAGCTCATCGGTCTGGGCCTGGGTCATGCCGTAGAGATGGAGCTGCTCTTCCGCGGTGTCCAGCCGCGCGTCCACCCGGGCCAGGGCCGCCTGGGCCTCGATCTGCCGTTTCTCCGCGGCGATCCCCTCGGCCCGCAGGGCCTCCACCCGTGCCATCTCGGCCGTCGCCAGGGCGCGCTCCGCCTTCAGCTCCAGGTAGGTGGCTACCGCCTGGCCCAGGGGGAGGGAGTCGAGGTAGATCACCGGCTCCCCGACCTGCACGCGATCTCCCAGGAGCTTCACCAGGCGCACCACCTTGCCTTCCACCCGGGGTGAGAGGTGGACCTCCCGGTAGCGGTCGAGACCCACCTGGCCGGTGGCGGCGAGCGTCTGGGCGAGGGAGCGACGGCTCACCGCCTCCACTGCGATCCCCGCCGCCTCCACCTGGGCCGGGGAGAGCTCTACCACCCCTTCCTCGTGCTCGTCGTGGCCCTCTTCCTGGTGGGCCTCGCCCGCGTGGTCGTCGTGGTTGTCCTCCGCGGCCAGGGCGGGCAACGCGGCGAGGAGGAGAGTGATGAGTAGTGGCGAAATCTTCATGGCAAGTCCTCGAAGCCCTCCCCCTCCGGGGGAGGGTTGGGTGGGGGCGTATGGAACGGGCAGGGCGTGGATGCGGTCGTCGGACGTAGCGCTCATTCCACACGCCCTCCCCCTGGCCCCCTCCCGGCGGGAGGGGGATTGCCGGACGCCCCTTCGGGGCGACTCGTTGAGCGTCCCAGGGCGCGGTCGAGGTCGATGCGTGCCTGCCACGCTGCGAGCAGCACTTGCAGATGGTCGAAGCGCGCGGCCACCACCTGGGCCTGGGTGACGGTGAGGGTGGTGAGGTCCATCTCGCCGATCTCGTAGGCGCGGTGGATGCGGCGCAGGTGGGTGTCGAGCCCCGGCAGGATCTCGCTGTCGAAGAGCGCCAACTCCTCCAGTGCCGCGACCAGGGCGGTGCGGGCGCGCTCCGTCTCGTGACGGAGATCGGCCCGGACCCGGACGGCCTCCGCGGCCAGGCGCGCGCGATCGGCGCGGGCGGCGCCGACCTCCCCCTGCTGCCGATGGAAGAGCGGTAGGGGCAAGGAGAGGCCGATGCCCAGCAGGGTGTCGCGGCTCTCTTCCTCGCCCGCGTGGGCGCGCACCGTGACATTGGGGAGGCGCGAGGCTCGGGCGAGGGCGAGGTCGGCCTCGGCCGCCTGCCATGCTCGGCCGAGGGCGGCGAGGCGGGGATGGTCCTCGATCTGTACCTGCAACTCCGCGAGGGGAGGCGGTGGTGGTGGCGATGTCAGCGGTATGGGCGCCACCGGTGGCAGCGGGTCGACCCCCAGGGCCACCGCCAGCTCACGGCGGGTGGCGGCACTCTCTCGGGCCTCTGCTAGCTGGCGGCGCAAGGCCTCGGAGAGGGCGAGGGCAGCGAGCGCCACATCGGCCTCCGAGACGTCGCCGGCGGTGAACCGCGCCCGGGCGATCTTCACCAACTGGTCATTGAGCCCCACCATCTCCGCCGCCACCCGCTCGCGGGCCTTGGCGATGGCGAGCCCCGAGTACGCCTGGCGTACGTCGGCGGCGACCTCGACCCGCAGGGCGGCCAGCTCCTGGACCAGGGCGGCGAGGCGCTGCTCGGCCCCGTCGATGCGACGGCCGCGCTGGCCCGCCACCTCGAAACGCTGGCTCAGCGACATCTCCCAGTCGCGGGTCGTGTCATCTGGGCCGTCGCGACTCGTCCAGTCGCCGGCCAGCTCCGGGTTGTCCGGCAGCCACTGGCGGGTGCGAGCGAGCTCGCCCTGGAGGCGGTGGCGCTCCGCCTCCAGGGCGCGGAGGCGCGGATGGTGCTCCAGGACCTGGCGCAGGGCCCGGTCGAGGGTGAGGGGCTCTGCCGCCGTTGGGGATGGGGCGGCGAGACAAAACGCGAGCAGGATGCGGCAAAGAGACTTCGGCAGGGTCGACACGACCTACTCCTGAGGGGCCCTGTCCACAGGGACAGGGGATGGCGATGGGCCGCGGTGCGCAGCCGCGACGGCGCAACTCAGGAGTCGTGTTTAGGCGGCCACTCGATCCCGCGTGGCTCCGCGGCCGGTGGCCCCCGGTGGCTCGCCCCCCAGGTCGGTCGCTCCTCCGCGGGGGGCACGACGGTCAGCTCGGTGACGGCCTCCCACAGACAGTGGCAATGGCCGGCGTGGACCGCGTGGTCTACCCCATCTTCGTGGGCCGGCTCATCGGTCTCGACATGGCTGGCGAGGGCGGTGGCGTGAACATCACCCTCTTCCCCGCAGCATGGATCGACTCCCAACCCCCAGGCGCAGGTCACCCGCGCCGTGAGCAGGGCGAGGACGAGGAGCAGATAGGCGGGGCGGGTGACCACGGCGGCCACGGTATCGGCAGCCGCCTGGAGCAGGCAAGGACGCTTAGCCCGCATTTCTCACCATGACTCTGCTGCGCCCGCGCCACTGCCCGCATCTCCTGGCCCACCTCGTCCGAGGTAGGAGCCGGTTGCACCGGCGATCCGCGGCCTGTGGCCGGGGCAGGCCCGAAGGGCCTGGGTCGCCGAAGGGATTCGGCTCCTACCGCGATTCCGGGAGCGCGCCACGATCTCCCAACAACAGGGTAGGAGCCGGTTGCACCGGCGACCCGCGCCGCCAGGCGCGGCCGGCCGGCGCCGGCCCTGCGGGCTGGGATCGCCGAAGGGATTCGGCTCCTACCAGCGGGCCGGCCAGGGTCTACGGCCATTGGTACGGGCTCGCGACGAGTCCCGGTGAGAAATGCGGGCTAGAATCGTTCGCTCTCAACGCGGGAACCCAGGAAGCCAGGAAGGGAGCCGGTCGACCCGGCCTCTGGCACGAAGGTGGGGCTACCGAGAATCCTGCCAGAACGAGCCCTTCCGGGGTTCCCGCGTCCCGTGTCCTGCCGTGGACTCCGTGGCCCGCGTCTCACCCGGCGCGGTCAGAAACGGATACTCGCCACCGCCAGGCGCAGGGCGGCGAGGAGCGAGTCGGGGCGGGCGACGCCCCGGCCGGCGATGGCGAAGGCGGTGCCGTGGTCCGGCGAGGTGCGCGGGAAGGGCAGGCCGAGGGTGACGTTCACCCCCTCGTCGAAGGCGATCATCTTCACCGGGGCAAGCCCCTGGTCGTGGTACATGGCGACCACCGCGTCGTATGCCCCATGGTAGGCGGCGTGGAACAGGGTGTCCGCAGGCAGTGGCCCTGCCACGTCGATCCCCTCGGCGCGCAGGGCAGCGACCGCCGGGCCAATGATCTCCACCTCTTCCCGGCCGATCTCGCCGCCCTCGCCGGCGTGGGGGTTGAGGCCCGCCACCGCCAGGGTGGGGTGGGCTACCCCGGCAGCGACCAGCCAGCGGTGCGCGAGGCGCACCACCGAGGTGATGCGCTGCACCGAGATCAGGGAGGCGACCCGCGCCAGGGGCTCGTGGATGGTGACCAGGACCACCCGCAAGGGGCCGCCAAGGAGCATCATGGCGACCTCGCCGGCGCCGGTGAGAGCGGCGAGCATCTCGGTGTGGCCCGGAAAGGGAGAGCCGGCGAGGTGGATCGCCGCTTTGGAGATGGGCGCGGTGACCAGGGCGGCCGCCTGGCCGCCGCGGCACAGGGCCGTGGCGGTCTCGATGGCGGCGATCGCCTGGCGCCCCGCCTCTGCCGAGCAGTGGCCGGGCACCACCGGCGCGGACTGGGCGATGCCGCTGGGGTGGCAGTAGAGGACGCCGGCCGGCGCTGTGGCCTCCGGCGGCACCTCGCGGGTCACCACCTCCACGTCGATGGCGAGCCGCGCCACGGCTTCGCGTAGCTCGATCGGCGAGCCGCACACCAGGGGCCGGCAGGTCGGGCAGTCGGCCGAGGTGAGGGCCTTGACCACGATCTCCGGTCCGATCCCCGCCGGATCCCCGAGGGTGACCGCGATGGCCGGGACATGCGTTTCCTGGCCCCTACCCCCCATTTCTCACCATGTATCTGCTGCGATCGTGCATGTGCCCGCATCTCCTGACCGTGTCCTCGTCCGAGTCCTCGCCAGTCTGCAAGCCTACCTGCGGGCTCGGACTTGTGGGCCGGCCAGGATCTCCGCGCACATACACGGTCTCGCGATGATCCTTGGTGAGAAATGCGGGCTAGCCCCCGGCCTCTGGCCCCTGGCGCTCACCACGTCTCCTCCACCTCCTCCACCCGGTCGACCCGGTACAGGGTCGCGGCACGCTCCTTGGGCACGGTGCCGGTGGGCAGCTCGGTGACCGTGGTGTGCAATACCTGATGGCGCATCCGGATCACCAGGGTATCCCCCGCCTTCAGCGCCCGCCCGGCCTTCGCCACCTGGCCGTTGACCGCGATGGCGCCGTCCTCGCACAGCTCCTGGGCGAGGGCCCGGCGCTTCACGATGCGTGCCACCTGGAGGAACTTGTCGAGGCGCATGGCAGAGCCCCTACCGCGTAGGTAGGGCGAAACCTCTTTTCACGGAAAATGGAGGGGAGGAACGGGTCCGCATGGAGCTTCCTGCTCGCCGGCCTCCCATGGCAAACCGCGCACCGGGATGAGGTCGGTGGCTCCGATCATGCGGTATCGGGCCTGGCGTGCTCCATACGCGCGGCGAGGTCGGTGAGGAGCTCGAAGAGGTAGGGATAGGGATAAAGGTCGCCAGAGGGCTGGTAGAGGGTGGCCACCAGGCCACGGTCATCCGATTCAATATCGAAGCGGAGCAGCGGGAAGAGGGTGCACAGGCGATCGCGGACCGCCTCGGGCAGAAGACGCTCGACAGTTCCCGTGCTATCGGCGGTGACCACGAACCGTTTTTCGAATTCGCGGTCGCCGGTGAGCCGATCTTCGCGGTGGGCGATGGGTCGGCGGTAGATGCCCTCTTGGCGGATCGCCCACGCCATGCGCTGTGGGTTGCGGCAGGCGACGCGGAGCGGGAAGACGTCATTGTGGGTGCGCCCCTTGCGCCGGCGCTCGAACGACCAGTACAACGGGTAGCCGTCCTGTTCCCAGGCGAGGGTGAGGAGGGTCGTGGTCCCTTCGCCGAGTCGCCCGCGGGAGCGGGTCGCCTCCCGCGACTCAGTGCTCAGAGTGCCCGCCACGTGGGCGGCGATCTCCTCGAATAGACGGCGGTATCGCTCCTCGGCGCGGCCCCGGTACAGGTCATATCCCTTGGCCAGGGCCACCAGGAGCAGCAGGGTGAGTAGCAGGCGCAGCCAACCGCGGGCCTCCTGATGGAGTGGATTCAGGGTAGCCAGCACCATGGCCACCAGGGCCGCTGCCGTCAGGGCGAGGACCATACGGCGAAGATCGGGATGTCGCCACCAAGCGCCCACTGTCGCGCCCGACCGCGCTGCCCTGTCACACGTCGGCGGTCAGCTCTTCGATGAGCTCCTTGACGGTGACGATCTCCGTCAACCGGTAGCCGTTCGCCCCGGAGAAAAACAGGCCGGTCTCGGTGATGCCGCGCTGTGCGTCGGCGAGACGGTCCGAGATGCAGAACCCGACCTCACGCGCCTCCTCGCCGTGGTTGCACGGCGTGACGCAGTTCGAGATGCACTTGATCGCGGGTGCGGTACCGGCCGCCATGTCGCGCTGCAACTGGGTGATGACGCCGCGTGCCGGGTAGCCCACCGGAGAGTGGATGAGCTTGATGTCGTCTTTGCCCGCGTTCAGGATGACCTCCTTGAAGTGCGGATCGGCGTCGCACTCATAGGTGCCGATGAAGCGGGTCGCCATCTGGACGCCTGCCGCGCCCATGGCCATGAACTTGTCGATGTCGGCCCGGTCCCACACCCCGCCGGCGACGATCACCGGGATGTCGCCCCACTTCTTCGCCTCGTCCAGGACCGCCGGCAGGAGGTTCTCCAGGGAGTAGGCGGGGTCTTCACACTGCTCCATGGTGAAGCCTTGGTGGCCGCCGGACAGCGGTCCTTCGAGGACGGTCGCATCCGGCAGGCGATCGTAACGCTTCTTCCACGTCTTGCAGATCAGACCCAGGGCGCGGGCCGAGGAAACGATGGGCAGCAATGCCACGTCCGCCTTGCCCACGTACTCCGGCAGGCGCAGCGGTAGGCCTGCACCGGAGATGATGAGCTGCGCCCCGGCCGCCACCGAGTCCTTCGCCACCCGCGCATAGTCGGTGATTGCGCACAGGATGTTCACCCCCACCGCGCCCATGCCGCCGGCAATTTTTTTCGCATCATGAATGATCTTGGTGAGGGCCTTGGCGTTGTGCAGGTTCTCCGGCTTGATCGGCCGGCCATGCTTCATCTGCGCGTAGTTCGGGTGGCGGTAGCCCGTGCACACCGTGGAGACGATGCCGACGCAGCCGTTCTTGGCCACGTTTCCCGCCAAGCGCTCCCACGAGACGCCGACCCCCATCCCGCCTTGGATGATCGGGTAGGGGATCTCGAGGTTGCGAATCTTTAACTTAGGTAACTTCATGGAGACTCCGGAGAAAATCTGAAATAGTCTACTACGCTCGGCAGGATGTGTGAGGAAGTTGCGAAGCGCCCGCCACCTCTGCTGATTGCGGATGAGAGCCACACTTGCTCCCTTGCGTTGCGCCGACTCTAGCCGGTGTTTCACACAATGCATCTGTTACGCCGCCACACCTGCGCTCCTCTCCCGGCCCTGCCCTCGACCGGATTCGCAACGCACCGCAGAGATGCAGGGGGCCTTCCGATCTTCGCTGACGGTGACCGGTCCCATCGGCCGGCACCCACGGGACGACCACTCCCCCTCGGCATCCGCCGTCTTACAGCCGAGCGCAGTGATCCGTAGGTTCTGTGCCTCGCCGTCGCGTCCCGCATGCCGCCGATGACCCCTCTTTCCCACCGGTTACCGGCCATCCTGCGCGATCCGCAGGTGCTTGCCCTGCTCGGGGTGATCGTCGTTGCCCTGGTGCTGGTGGTGGGATTTTCCGAGGCGATGGCGCCGTTTTTTGCCGCGGCGGTCATCGCCTATGTGCTGAATCGCATGCTCCGTGTCCTGGTGCGGTGGGGCATGCCGCGGTGGATGGCCTTTACCAGCCTCTACCTGGTCTTCTTCCTGGTCCTGTCCTGGGCGCTGTTCTGGCTGTTGCCGGCGACGGTCCAGCAGGTCAAGGCCCTGGTGTTGGACCTGCCGCGCATCATCGGCAAGCTCCAAGGGACCGTCGGAGAGTCGCTCGACCAGTACGAAAAGTACCTCGGCGCCGGCTACGTCCACGAGGTGACCAGCCGCCTCTCGGAGCAGCTCAGCGGGGCCATCGAGGCCACGGTCGCCAGGGTGCTCCAGGGACTGCCGGGGGTGGTGACGTTGTTCGTGTACCTGATCCTGGTCACCTTTCTCGTGTTCTTCTTTCTCAAGGACAAGGACGCGATTCTCGCCTGGATCGGGCGGTTCTGGCCCCGTGACCGGGCCCTGCTCAACCGCGTCCTGCACGATACCGATGCCCATATGGGGCGCTACATCACCGGCAAGATCTGGGAGATCTTGCTGGTGGGTGTGTGTACGGAAATCGTCTTCGCCGCCCTGGGCCTGCGTTACGCCTTTCTCCTGGCCCTGCTGACCGGACTGTCGGTGCTCATCCCTTACATCGGCGCGCTGGTCGTCACGGCTCCGGTGGCAGCCCTTGCCCTGGCCCAGTGGGGCCCGACCTGGGATGCGGGCTGGGTGCTGCTCGCCTACGGCGTCATCCAGCTCATCGACGGCAACATACTGGCACCCCTGATCCTCGGCGACGCGGTCAACATCCACCCGACGGCGATCATCCTCGCGGTCTTGGTCTTCGGCTCCCTATGGGGGATCTGGGGGGCGTTCTTTGCGGTCCCCTTGGCAGTGGTGGTGAAGAGCGTGCTCGACGCCCTGCCGCTCGAAGGACAGCAGGCGGGTGAGCCGGGCGGGTCGGCGGCGGCAAATTAGCCTGTGTTTCTCACCAGGGGTCGCCGCGCACAGGCAGACGCGCGGCCGATCCATAGCGCTGGAATGCGGGTCGGACGGGGGGGTAGGTGAGCACCTGGCCACCTGTGGGGCGCACCCCAGGGTGATCTGTGGGCGGCCTGCGCTAGCCGGATCTGGGTCGGTATCAGCCCTGTTGTATTCGTGGGTTGTCGCTCGTTCTTCAGGGTCATTCCCCAGGGCGTGCACCGGCCTTCCACAAGAACTACACAAAAAATAGCCAAACTTGTCATTTTCTTCTTGACGTGTTGGGTCAGGGAAAGTAATAAATGCGCAATAAAGTGAGACTCCACGGTGCGGTGGAGGGAGCACAGACGAAGGAGAGGGTTAGGTGATGGACAAGGCCGGTCGCCATTTCACCCCGATGGAGATGGTCGAGATCGTGGGGGTGAGCAAGCGGCAACTTCAGCACTGGGACAAGACCGGCCTGGTGTCCCCGCGGCAGCGCACCCCGGGGGGGCACGCGCGCTACACATTCCAGGACCTGATCGCTCTCAAGACCGTGAAGCGGCTGCTGGACGCCGGGGTCTCCCTACAGAAGATCCGCGGCAGCGTGGGGCGGCTGTGTCAGATCCTCCCCACGATTCGCCGCCCCCTGGTCGAGTTGACCCTGGTGGCCAGCGAGAACGTGGTCCTCGTGATCTATGAGGAGACCGCCTTCGAGGCGCTCACCGGGCAAGAGTGGATCATCGACGTGGCCGCGCTGCAACGCGACGTTGACCGATGGCATTCCCGCCTCGGGTTGTCCACCGCCCCTCCGGGGTCCTCGGCGGACGGCGGCGGGCCGGCAGGGGCCGGCCGCCGGTCGGGTACCGAAGGGTAGTGGTGTGGAAGCCAGGGCGAATATTCACAACTTGATGGCTCGTTTGTGAACTTCCATCCCGTGATCTACTGATGAAGGAGCCCCTCTGAGCGACTCGAACTCAACCGGAACCCACGGTTTTGCAGGCGGCGGCCTGCCTGCACTCCGACGGGGAAGCACCACTCGGAAGCCGATGTGCCCGCCAAGCCCAGCCGAGCAACGATTGCCGGAGATCTCGCACCTCTCACTCTCTACGAGTTGTGCGGGATCGCCCCCTCCCTCGCCCCTGCAATCGGCCCCGGCGACTTCCGAACCCCATCGGAGCCTTCCTCCCCGCGACATCGCGGTTGGGTCCGCAATGGACCCGTTCGTCACGAGCTTCACTGCCAGCCGGCTGGCGGTGAAGCTCCGGGCGCGAGGCCGCCGGGCCTTCCTCTTCGCTGGCGTTGGGCAGCCGCCTGCGGCATCTCCTCGCCAGCGAAGAGGAGCCCGAGCGCACGGTCGGGACTCCCAATCCTGTGCAGCTCCGGTACCGCGGGTCGGCGGGGTGTTCGGCAGAGGGCGGCGGGGACGAGTCCTCGGCGGTGTGCCCATCGTGGCCTGCCGCGCATGACCGACGCGATCCCCATTCAGTGGTGGGCAACGATCTCTGGTGAATCCGGGTGAACCGGAAATGACAAGAGGGGTGCAGCCATGGATGACATCTCCCCGCGCATCGAAGTGGAGCCGTTCCATCGCTCGGAGGAGCTGCGCGACGCCTTGCTCGCGAACCTCGACCAGCTTCCCCAGCCGTTGCAGATCCTGGATCCCGATTTCGCGGTGTGTGGCCGGGATGAGCGCATCATCCTCGCGGTGGATGGGGACCGGCGACTGTTGGCGATCGTGTCCTTCGCCGCGGGCCAGGAGGTGCGCGTCGCGGAGGTGCTGGTGGCACTGCGCACCCTGGACAACTTCCTGCCGTGGATCGTCCGGATCTTTCCCCACGCCGGCGTGAACCTCCATCTGTCACCCCGGCCGGTGATCATCGCCGAGGAGATCCCCATGGAGGTGGTGGCGCTGATCGGCCGGCTCCGTGGCGATTCCACCTGCCTGACCTATACCCCCTTGCGGGTCGGGCCAATGCGCACCCTCTTGCTACGGCCGGTGAGAATCGGGGACGACCCCGTGGCCGTCCCCGCGTTTCGCGACGAGATGGAGGCCTCCTGGGGCTTCCTGGCCGCACAGGAGAGACGGGTCCTGTTCGGATAGCTCACCGGCCGGACCGATGTTCCCGCCACCATTGCCCCCCCCACGGCCCGATCGCCGGTCTATGCCGCCCGGCCTGGCTCCCTCGTCCTGCGGGGCAGCCGTACCGGGATTGGCTCCCGGATCTGCATCAAGCGAGCGTAGCTGCGCAGCCGCTCCACGATCGGTTCGGTGATACGGGTGCCGGCGGCGACCAGCAGCCGTCCCGCGTCGGTCTCGATGTTGGCCATCAGGGTCTGGCCGGGGCGTAACTCGTGGAGGCGGACCTCTAGGGGGGCGCCGAGCGCCGCGCCGTCCGCGTCAACCCCGCCCACGACCGCGGCCGCATCGACGGCGACGGGATCGTACCGGCCGCGCCGCGCGCGCATCCGCTCCACCGCCGCCGCCCGACTCATGCCGGTGGTTTCTAGCTCGGCAAGATCGGCGACCACTCTCAGGATCCGGGCGCCAATCGGGATCGCATCGCCCGCAATCTGTGCCGGGGGAAAGCCGGAGCCATCGAACAGCTTGTTCTGGAATAGGACGATCTGCGCGATGTTGGCGAGGCGTGGGATATTGGCCAGGAGGTCGTGCCCGACTTCCGGCACCCGCGTGAGGGCGTCTTCCTCCTGGGGGTTGAGCGGCTCGCCAGAGGATGCCTTGGCGAGGGTCTCGGGCGGCACGGCGATGGCTCCGATCGGCGACAGCATCGCCGCCAGCTCCACCTCCCAGGGATCTGGAATCCCCAGGGCGCGGGCGATCGCGCCTGCCGACTCGCGCAGGGCCACGGCGTGTCCGAACGGCTCGGGCGCGATCGTCGACAGGATGTCGGTCACGAGCTTGATCGCACCGTTCAGGGTCCCTTCGAGGAGCTGCCGTTCCGCGGTAATCAGACGGTACTGATCGAGGGAGGCGTGCAGGGTCTTGGTGAGGATGGCGGTGGCGCAGGGTTTGGTCAGGAAGCGGAAGATCTGTCCTTCGTTCACCGCGTCGATGGCGGTCTTCTGGTCCGCGTTGCCGGTGAGCATGACGCGCACGCTCTCCGGAGATCGACGATGGACTTCCGCCAGCAGGTCGACGCCGTTCATCTCCGGCATCTGCATGTCGGAGACCACGACGGCGAAGGGTCCATGCTGCTCGACGACGCGCAGCGCCTGCTCGCCGCCCAGGGCGGTGTTGATCCGGAATTCCCTGCGTAGTTGGCGCTGAAACGCGGCGAGGACATTCGCCTCGTCATCGACGAAGAGGATTTTTTCACTCACGGCGCCGCTCCGTACGCCGCGACGGGACTTATGGCCCGCCACTCGGCCAGGCGATCGACCAGGTCGAGCCGCTCCAGGTACGGTAGGTCGATGGTCTGTGGGCACCGTGCCGGGTCACCCGGTGGCACTACGCCGTCGAGGGCGTTGGCCGCGTGGACGGCGGTCAATGCCGTGAAGCGATCCGCCGGGGAGACGCTGGGCTGGTGATGGAAGGCCACGGCCTCGACCACCTCATCCGGGATCCCCCAGATCCGCAAGAGATAGGCCCCGACCTCGGGATGGCTGGAGCCGAAGACCTGCCGTTGGGCCTCGGTGACGCAGATCCTTTCGCGGCTGGCGAGGGCCTGCGCCGCATCGTACTCGTTGGGCAGGTTTGCCACGAGGATCAGCTTGCCGATGTCATGCAGCAGGCCCGCCAGCAGGCTCTCTTCACGCACGCTCTTGAGGGAGCTCTCCAGGGTGGCGATCGTCCTCGCCAGCGTGCCCACGGAGAGGCTGTGGATCCACAGGCTCTCCAGCCGGAAGGCTCGGATCTTCTGGGGATCGAACTGCTCGAAGACGTTGACCGACAGGACCAGGGCCCGAATGGTGTCGAGGCCGAGAAAGCTCACGGCCTGCCCCGGGCTGGCGACGGCACGGCCGAGACCGAAGAAGGCGGAATTGACGAGCTGCAGGATCTTCGCGCTCATCCCGGGATCCCGGCCGATGATCTCCCCGATCACGGACAGGGCGGCATCCGGTGACCGGAGGGCCTGGACGATCTCCTCGTAGAGGGCCGGGAGACTGGGGATGGAATGCAGTCCGGTGACCAGGGTGCGCAGCTCATCGCTGATGAGCAGGCTACGCAGGGCCACGGCGCGCTCTACCGTTGCCTTGAGCTTGTCCACGTCGCACGGCTTGGTGAGGTACTGGTGGGTCGGCCCCACCGACTTCATGACCAATTCCAGATCGGAGTGGCCGGAGAGGACGATGCGCACCGTCGCCGGGTAACGCTGGCGTACCTCGGTGAGGAGCTGTGCGCCATCCATGCCCGGCATGCGCATATCGGAGACCACCACGTCGAAGGGGGCCTCTGCCATCTGCGCCAGGGCGGCCGGCCCGGTGGCGGCGAAGGCCATCTCCCACCGGTCGCGCTGGCCACGCAGCATACGCCGCAGCCCCTGCAAGATATTGGGCTCGTCGTCGACGAACAGGATGCGGGTCTTGGTGCTCATCGCTCCACCGTCAGCTCGCGGAGAGGCTCGTACAGCTCGCGCCAGGTAGGCACCTTGTCCGCCAGGCCAAGGGCGGTGAGGTAATTCACATCGAACGCACGGTCTTGTTCCGTACCGCCCTCGCCGGAGAAGGAGCACAGGCAGTTGGCGGCGTGCACCGCCGTCAGCGGGCTGAAACCACGGTGTTGGCACCGCGACGGCTGATGATGAAAGGCCACCGCCTCGACGATCGGATCGGGCAGGGCCCACAGGCCCAGGAGATAGGCGCCGATCTCGGCGTGAGTGGCGCCGAATACCTGGCGCTGCGCTGCGAGGAGATCGACCTCACCATCGTCCGCCCGTTCTCGCACCGCCCGGTATTCCTCCGGCAGGTTCACCGCCAATACCAGGTTGCCGATGTCATGTAGCAGCCCTGCCAGCAGGGCGTCGTCCCACAGCTTTGGATCCTCGACCTCGGTCTGGGCGATGCGTTTCGCCAGGGTGCCCACCGTGAGGCAGTGGGCCCACAAGACATCGAGAGAGAGGGCGTTGACCTGTCGCGGGTCGAGCTCGCTGAACACATGGACCGACAGGACCAGGGAGCGGATCGTGTCGAGACCGAGGAGGGCGACCGCCTGGGCAGGCTTGCTGACGTGCTGCCCAACGCCGAAGAAGGCGGAGTTCACCAGTTGCAGCACCTTGGCGGCCATCGCCGGGTCCTGGGAGACGATCTCCCCCACGGTCCGGCACGAGGCATCGGGCGAGCGGAGCGCCGCGAGGATTTTCTGGTAGAGGGCCGGCAGGCTCGGCAGGGTGTCCATCCTGGCCACCAGCGCCCGCAGGTTGGGGTCGGCGAGCAACTCCCGGAGGGCAAAGGCCTGGGTCACGGCGGCCTTGAGCTGGTCGGCATCACACGGCTTCGTCAAGTACTGGTGGGCTGGACCCAGGGACTTCATGATCAGCTCCCACTGGGAGTGACCCGAGAGGATGAGGCGCACGACGTTCGGGTAGCGCCGCATCACCGCGGTGAGAAACTCGGCGCCGTCCATGCCGGGCATGCGCAGGTCGGAGACCACCACGTCGAAACGTTCCTGCTCCATCAGCGCCAGCCCCTCTTCACCGCCGCCGGCGAAGGCCATCTCCCATTCTTCGCGTTGGCTGCGCAGCATGCGTTGCAAGCCCCGCAGGACGTTGGGCTCGTCGTCCACGAATAAGACGCGCTTTTTCACCGCTGGCCCCTGGGTTCGCTACCGAGTTTGAGGGGGAGGCGGACGACGAAGGTCGTGCCCTTGCCGAGCACGGTGTCGAAATGGATGGTGCCACCATGCTTTTCCACGACGACCGTGTGGGAGATGGAGAGCCCCTGACCCGTGCCCTTGCCCACCTCTTTGGTGGTAAAAAATGGGTCGAAAATCCTCTCCTGTGCCTCGGGTGGGATCCCGCAACCCGTGTCGGTGATGCGAATCTCGACCCAGTCACCGTCCTGGCGGGTGGAGATCTCGATGGTCCCCTTGCCACCGTGATCACCGACCACCATGCCGATGGCGTAGGCGGCATTGGTGATCATGTTCAATATGACCTGGTTGAGCTCGGCGGGCAGGCATGGGACCAGCGGCAGGTTCGGATCGAGGTCGGTCTCCATGTCCGCCACGTATTTCCACTCGTTGCGGCTGACGGTGATGGTGGACTCGATCGCCTCGTTGAGGTTGGTCGCGGTCTTCTCCTTGGTCCCCGGATGAGAAAACTCCTTCATCGCCCGGACGATCTTGGAAACCCGAGTGACCCCTTCGAGGGACTGGGCGATGGCCGTGGGGATCTCGGTCAGCAAGTAGTCAAGGTCCGCCTTCTCTGCCGCCTCCTTCGCTTGCGCCAGCAGTGCGGGGGGGATTGGGCCATTGCCGGCGGCGACCAGGAGTCGCTGGTAGCCGCTCAGGACCACCGCGAGGTCCGCGAAGGCGTCCTGGAGAAAGCGCGTATTGTCCCCCACGTACTGGGTCGGGGTGTTGATCTCATGGGCGATGCCGGCGGCGAGCTGGCCGATCGCCTCGAGCTTCTGCGCCTGGCTGAGCTGGCTCTCCAGGTTCTTGCGCTGGGTGACGTCGGCCGCGAGAAGCACGCAGCCCGCCGCCTGCCCCTCTTCATCCTGAAGCGGAGTGAGGGTGATCCCGAGGACCCCCTCGCTGCCATCGGGACGCAAGAACCACACGTTGTCGAGGCGCAACGACTGTTGATCGGTGAGGCAAGCCTCGACCTTGTCGATCACGTCGAGGATGTGCCATCGGATACCGCACTGCTTGAACGGGCGGCCCATCACCTGGGCCGCCTGGATACCGAAGGTACGTTCTGCGGTACCGGACCATTCGCTCACGCAGCCCGCACGGTCGATGGCGATGAGGACGGACGGCATGGTGGCCAACAGCAGGTCACGCTGGTGGTACGCCGCCTGCAACGCCTGCATCGCCTCCTTGTGCTCCGTGATGTCCTCCTGGATCCCGAGATAGTGGGAGAGCGTCCCCGTGTCATCGAAGACCGGCGAGATCGCCGCCGACACCCAGTAGAGCTCGCCACTCTTCTTCTTGTTGTGCAGCTCGCCGCGCCACTGCTTGCCTGAGGAGATGGTCCTCCAGAGCTCCTTGTAGCGCTCGGGCGGCAGCTCGCCGGATTTCAAGATCCGGGGGGTTTGCCCGATCGCCTCCGCGCGGCTGTAGCCGGTGGTCTCCGTGAACTTGCGGTTGACGTACGCGATGTTACCGCCGACGTCGGTGAGCACCACGGTGCAGGCGCTCTGCTCCACCGCTTGGAGGAAGGGCACGAACTCTTCGCGGTTCTCTCGGATTTCGGTGATGTCGCGGACGTGCTCGACCAACGCGATCACCGCTCCGGTGCTGTCCAGGACCGGGCGGCGCGTGACTCGGAGCCAACGTTTGCCGGGGGGGTCTTCGTGTTTCTCCACATGGGTGAGGCAGAGCCGGGCGGCGAGAGCCGATTCGTCCCAACTCCGGTACTGGGCGGCCCGCTCCGGAGGATAAAGATCGAAATCAGTACGGCCGACGATCTCTCGCCGTGGCCGGCGTAGCCATTCGCAGAAGGCGGCGTTGGCGAACCGGTAGACGAAGCCAAGATCGCGGACCGCGATCGGGTCGGACAGGGCGTCTAGCACCGCCAGGGACGGAAGGTCGGGGACCAGGGTCTGTCCTCGAGTGTCCTGTGGCTGGGGAACCGGCGGCCGTTCGCCGGCCTCCTGCTCGTGCTGTTGCGTCGCCATGGTCAACCCTCGCCGGCGCGGCGGCTAGCCCGCATCTCTCACCAGGAATCGTCGCGAGCCCGTGCCAATGGCCGTAGATCCTGGCTGGCCCGCGGTAGGAACCGATTCTATCGGCGACCCAATGTGGCGGATCGCCGAAGGGATTCGGCTCCTACCCCGGACGAGGTGGGCTGGGGGATGCGGGCAGTTGCGCGGGCGCAGCAGAGTCATGGTGAGAGATGCGGGCTAGACCCGGTATCACCGCGGGGTGCCTCGGGCTTGCCGGGAAGCGGATCCGGCCGGCAGGAGGTGCGGGCCACGTGCCGCGTTAGCTCGCGGTCTCGCCGATGGCGTGCAGCAAGACGCGACGGCGATGGGGTTGGCGGCGGTGTTCGTACAGGAACAGCCCCTGCCAGGTCCCGAGGGCGACTCGTCCGGCGCGGATCGGGACGGTGAGCGTCGTGGCGGTGAGGGCCGCCTTGACGTGGGCCGGCATGTCGTCGGCCCCCTCGGCCACGTGGTGAAAGAGCGGGTCGCCATCCGGCACTAACCGGCGGAAGAATCGTTCGAAATCCCGTTGCACCTCTGGATCGGCGTTCTCCTGACAGAGCAGGGAGGCCGAGGTGTGCTGGACGAAGAGGGTCAGGAGCCCCGTGGTGATGTTCAGCCCTTGCACCCAGGCGACCACCTGGTCGGTGATCTCGTAGAGGCCGGGGCCTCTTGTCTGGATGGAGACGGTCTCCGTGTGCTGTTGCATGGACCCGGGTTTCCCTGCCGCCGCCGAGCCGTTCCGGCAGCCGGCGGAAGGTCGCGGGGCGACGATAGCGGATGGTAGTCACGCTTGCTCCCCGGCTTCCAGCACGTCCCGGTGCACGATCTCGCCCACCGGCCAGAGCTCGGCGAAGACCTCGATCGTGAAGGTGGCCACCACGGTATCCGGGTGGCGCCAGAACTCCGGGTCGAGTCCGCAGCGCTCGCAGATGCGGTCGAGAAACCGCGGCATGGTCGGCGGGGTGGTTACCACGATGTGGGGGGGCAGGATCACGCGCCGCTGTTCGTCCTCCATGATCACTCCATGACGGCCCGGCACGATGCGGGTGACCATCTCCGTGGCGTCGTCCAGCGCCAGTGGCGTCGGCTTGGAGGTGATCGACAGCTCCAGGGTGGATGCGGCCAGGTCCGCCACCGTGATCTGGGGAGTGCCGCCGGTCTCCGGCCGAGCCAGGAGGATCGAGGCGTTGATCGCGGCCTCGACGATCGCCGGCGGATCGTGCAGCACCCCCACGCTGGCGCGGTGCATGCGGTGGGGGTAGCCGTACAGGCTCATCCACATCCCGCGCCGGATCTGCACCTCGTCCGGCAGGTCATCGGGCGGCGCGGTGGTCAGCCCCTCTTCCAGCCACAGGGTGAGGGCGGCGCGGCCGAGACGTAGGAGGAATTCGCCGTCTTCGATCTTCATGGGGAGAATGGCGGGCCAGTCGGGATGCCTCTCTCTTCGTCCGCCGTCCGTATGGGGATAATCCGCCCGGGTTGCACGCGCTCCGTGGGGGGCGAGAAATGCGGGCGTGGTCGATCTCGGCGTGTAGAATGCGCCGCCGTGATCGACACCCTACTCATCGACTGGTCGGGCACCTTGGGTGATGACCTGCACGCGACGCTGACCGCCAGCAACGAAGTGTTGGCCGCCTTCGGCGTCGCAGCGCTCGATCGTGCGGCGTTTCAGCGCGAGTTCGAGCTGCCGTTCATGCGCTTCTACGCGCGGTTCCTCCCCGGGGCCAGCCAGGAGGAGGTGGACGGCCTGTTCTTCGCCGCATACGAGCCGCTACGGGACGCCATCCTCTTGATGCCGGACGCGCGTTGCTTCCTCGAGTTCGCACGCAGCCACGGGCTCCGCACCTATCTTTTTTCCACCATGCGTCCCGGCCTGCTGGAGGCGGAAGTGGCACGGCACGGGATCGGTCCCTTGGTGGACGGCGTGTTCGGGGGGATCGTCGACAAGGCGGAGGCGATCGGCCCGATCCTCGCGTCGCTCCGGGTGCCACCCGACCACACCCTGTTTCTCGGCGATATGGTCCACGACGTCGCGGCGGCACAGGCGGCGGGGGTCCGATCCGGTGCCCTCACCACCGGCTACAGCCAGCGCGAGATGCTGGCGGCCGCCGCACCGGACTACCTGTTCGACAGTCTCGGGGAGGTGATCGATTTTCTCGCCCGGGAGGCGGCGATCGAGGCGTTGGAGATGCCCATCGCCACCGTGGGCGGCCTGGTGGTCCACACCGACGGCGAGCTACTCCTGGTCAGGACGCGCAAGTGGTCCGGGAAGTGGGGGACGCCGGGGGGCAAGATCGAGTACGGCGAGACCGTGACCGACGCGTTCGTGCGCGAGGTCCGGGAGGAGACCGGTATCGCGGTCCGGGATCTGCAGCTCGTCCTGGTTCAGGACTGCATCTTCTCCCCCGAGTTCTATCGCAGAAAGCACTTCTTGCTCGTCAACTTGCGGGCGATTGCCGACAGCAAGGCGGTCCGGCTGAACTACGAGGCGATGGAGTACGCCTGGACCCCACCCGCCATCGCCCTCACCTGGGACCTCAATGAACCGACCCGGTGGCTCATCGAGCAGGTCTACGGCGCCGGGGGTTGACCGGCAGCCTGCCTGTGATGGAGCCCACTGCGCGACACCGAGCACCCATGAACGATCTCATCCAGATCCACGACCTCGCAGTCGATTGCATCGTCGGTATCCACGACTGGGAGCGCCACCATCCCCAGAGGGTCTTCCTCGACATCGAGATGAGCCATGACGTACGGCCCGCGGCGGCCGGTGACGACTTCGCCCTGACCGTAGACTACGACCGCGCGTCACAGCTCATCGAGGCGCTGATCGTCGCGGGCCAGTACCGGCTCATCGAGACCATGGCGGAGCGGACCGCGGCCCTGCTGTTCGCCGAATTTCCGATCGCGGCGGTGCGGGTGCACGTGCGGAAGCCTCAGGCCTTGAACAAGGCGGCCTACGCGGGGGTGGAGATCTACCGGGAACGTGGCGGTTGAACCTGCCCACGACGCGATTCCGGGCGACGGGGAGTGCCCGCGGAGGAGCCATGGAGCGACGGGTAGCCTTGGTCACTGGTGCCGCACGGCGCCTCGGAGCAGAGATCGCACGCCACCTGGGTAGCAGTGGCTACACAACCCTCGTGCATTACCACACCAGCGGCGACGCGGCGCAGGAGGTGGCCGCGACGATCCGCGCCGCCCATGGGGAGGCGTGGACCGTGGCGGCGGACGTCACCGTGGCAGAGCAGGTGGCGGCCATGTTTCGCGCGATCGGCGGCCGCTACGGACGGCTCGACGTGCTGGTGAACAACGTCGGGACCTACCACGTACAAGACGTCCTGGAGGTGGTGCCAGATCAGTGGCGGTACGTGGTGGAGGGCAACCTTACCGCCACCTACCTGTGCTGCCACTTCGCCCTGCCCCTGCTGCGTGCGGCGGGGGCCGGCGGGCGAGTGGTCAACCTCGGCTACGCCTCGTGTGACCGGATCCTCGCCCGGCCGCGCGCCACCGCCTATCAACTGGCCAAGACCGGTGTCCTCATCTACAGCAAGTCCCTGGCCCGTGCCCTCGCACCGGAGGGGATCACGGTCAACGTCATCTCCCCCGGCCATCTGGAAAATTCCGTCGATCTACCGGCAGATATCGCCGTCGCCGTGCCGGCGGGGCGAGCGGGCCGCGCGGCGGACATCCTCGGGGCGCTCGACTATCTCCTCTCCCCCGCCGCCGCCTACGTCACCGGCCAGAACCTCGACGTGGCCGGCGGCTTCAACCTGTGACAGGCGCACCCCGTCCGGCTGATCACCAGGGCCGCTTCCTTGACACCCCGGAGTGCCATCCCCTACGTTCGATGTCGCGCTCCGCGCTATGTGGTTGAATATGCTCGTAATGTGTCGGCCTGCCTGACGGCGGCCAGTGTTTGGGGGATCGGCCATGAGTCTATCGCGTGCCCTGCATGCAGCCGTGGGTCTTGCTCTACTCTGGAGCGTGGCCGCCGGTGTCGCGTCGGCAGCAGAGGCGAGGGAATACGTCCTCGGTCACGGGGATGCGCTGGAGATCTCGGTGTGGCGCGAGCCGGAGATGCAGAAGCAGGTGGTGGTGCGGCCCGATGGCAAGGTGTCGTTCCCGCTGGTCGGCGACATCGAGGCCGCGGGCAAGACCGTCGCCGTGCTGAAGGGGGACATCGAGGCGGCCCTGGAGAAGTACGTGCCGGATGCCGAGGCGAGTGTCGCGGTGATTAACCCCAACAGCATGCTGGTGAGCGTCCAGGGGCGCGTCTCGCGGCCCGGGCGGTACCCGATCACTGGGACCACGACCTTCCTAGAGGTGATGGCCCAGGCGGGTGGCCCGACGCCGTTTGCCAAGACCAGCGGTGTCAAGCTGGAGCGCGACGGAGAGTGGCACACCGTCGACTACAAGCGCACGGTACGCGGTGCGGCAGACTACTCCGACTTCGTCATGCTGCGGGGGGACGTGATCTACGTCCCATGAAGGGCACGGGACGGGGCGATCGGACCGATCGATGCGCGTGTTGGTGGCAGGGGGGGCAGGCTACATCGGCTCCCACATGGTGCGGGCACTGGCGGCCGCAGGGCACGAGCCCGTGGTGTTCGACAACCTCGCCACGGGCCACCGCGCCGCCGTCGCGCCGGGGGTCGCGCTGGTGGAGGGGGATCTTCTCGACCGGGTGGCGCTGCGCGCCTGCCTTGCGGCGCAGCCCCCCGAGGCGGTGATGCACTTCTCCGCTCGCTCCCTGGTGGCCGAGTCGCTGGTGGACCCGGCCCTGTACTACACCAACAACGTCGCCGGCACGCTCAATCTCCTCCAGGCCATGCGCGCAGCCGGGGTGGGACGGTTCGTCTTCTCCTCCACCGCCGCGCTGTTCGGTGAGCCCGAGACCATACCCATCCCGGACGATGCGCCGACCCGGCCGATCAATCCATACGGCACCTCCAAGTGGATGGTGGAGCAGATCCTGGCCGACTGCGACCGTGCCTACGACCTGCGCTACGTGAGCCTGCGTTATTTCAACGCCGCGGGGGCTGCCATCGATGGCTCCATCGGGGAGGATCACCGCCCTGAGACCCACCTGATCCCTTTGCTATTGCAGGCGGCCCTCGGGCGACGGCGGTCGATCTCGGTCTTCGGTACCGACTACCCGACCGGCGACGGCACCTGCGTCCGCGACTACATCCACGTGGAGGACCTGTGCACGGCCCATCTCCTTGCCCTCGATTACTTGGCCGCCGCGGGGGAGAGCCGCACCTACAATCTCGGCAATGGCCGGGGTTTTTCGGTGCGCGAGGTGATCGACGCCGCGCAGCGGATCACCGGCGATGTCATCCCCGTGGAGGTGGCCCGGCGCCGGTCCGGCGACCCGGCGGTGCTGGTGGCGGACAGCGCGCGGATCCGTGCCGACCTGGGTTGGGAACCTGCCTATCCGGAGTTGGACACGATCGTCGCCCACGCCTGGCAGTGGCACCGGACCCATCCGCAGGGATTCGCTACCGTGGTGCCGGCCGCGGGCGACGACCTGCGCGTCCGCCCACCCACCTGAGGCATCCATGAGCTTCCCCGCCGTGCGTAAGGCCGTATTCCCTGCCGCGGGTCTTGGTACCCGCTTTCTTCCCGCCACCAAGGCGACCCCGAAGGAGATGCTGCCGATCGTCGATATGCCGCTGATCCAGTATGCGATGCAGGAGGTGGCGGATGCCGGGCTGGAACAGGTAATCATCGTCACCGGACGCGGCAAGCGGGCGATCGCGGACCATTTCGATATCTCGTTCGAGCTCGACTACTTTCTCGAACAGAGCGGCAAGACCGACATGCTCGCTTCCACCTACGAGCTGCTCGACAAGGTCCAGGTCAGCTACGTGCGCCAGCGCCAGCCTCTCGGGCTCGGCCATGCGGTCCTCTGCGCCCGGCGGTTGGTCGGGGATGAACCCTTCGCCGTGGTGCTGGCCGACGACCTGATTCATGCCAATCCGCCATGCCTGGCGCAGATGCTCCGCCTGTACGAAGAACACGGTGGGTCGGTGGTCGCGACGCAACGGGTGCCGGAGGAACAGACGAGCAGCTACGGGATCCTCGACGCCACCGTAATGGCGGGTCGGGCCTTTGCCGTGCGTGGCATGGTGGAAAAGCCACAGCCGGACGCGGCACCGTCCAATTTGGCGATCATCGGCCGTTACATCCTGACCCCGCGGATCTTCGAGGAGCTGGAGCAGGTGACGCCCGGCAGCGGTGGCGAGATCCAGCTCACCGACGGCCTGGTGCGGCTCCTCAAGAGAGAGAGGATCTTCGCCCTAGAGTTCGAGGGCACGCGGTACGACGCCGGGGACAAGCTCGGTTTTCTCAAGGCGACGGTGGAGTATGCCCTGCGTGACGAGACCCTCGGGCCACCGTTCCGGGCCTATCTGGCGGACCTCGCGACCCGGTTGCGGTGAGCGCGACGGCGGGGTGGGGCTTGCCGGTCCCGCCCGGACATGGGCAGCGGCGCGGAGCGCGGGTTGAATACGGCGGGGAGACCCAGTACAAGATCTATTCCTCTCCCGGAGCCGGCGATGCTGGAAGAACTGCCCCCCCTCGGCCTGACCTTCGACGACGTACTGCTGGTGCCGGGGTTCTCGCAGGTCTTGCCCAACGAGGCGGATCTCGCCACTCGTTTGACCCGGGAGATCCGGCTCAACGTGCCGCTGCTCTCCGCGGCGATGGACACGGTCTCCGAATCGCGCCTCGCCATCGCCCTGGCGCAGGAAGGGGGGATCTCCATCCTGCACAAGAATATGACGCCGAAGGCGCAGTCCCATGAGGTGGAAAAGGTGAAGAAGTCGGAGTCGGGGATGATCCTCGACCCAATCACCATCGCCCCCGACCGGCCGATCCGCGAAGCGCTGGAGATCATGAGCACCTACCGGATCTCGGGGGTGCCGGTCACCGAGGGACCGCGCCTGGTGGGTATCCTCACCAACCGCGACCTGCGTTTCGTCAAGGACCACTCCCTGAAAGTGCGGGAGGTGATGACCAGCAAGAACCTGATCACCGGTCCGGTGGGGACCCAACCCGAGGACGCCAAGGCGCTGCTCCACGAGCACCGGATCGAGAAACTGCTGATCGTCGACGACGACTTCAACCTGCGTGGCCTCATCACCACCAAGGACATCGAGAAGGCCCGCAAGTATCCCAACGCCTGCAAGGACCAGCACGGCCGCCTGCGGGTGGGGGCCGCGGTGGGGGTCGGTGCGGATCGGGATGAGCGGGTCGAGGCGCTGGTCAATGCGGGGGTGGATGTGATCGCGGTGGACACCGCCCACGGTCACTCCCGGGGAGTGATCGAGACGGTCAAGGCGATCAAGCGCGACCATCCGGACCTCGGGGTGATCGGCGGCAACATCGCCACCACGGAAGCAGCCAAGGCGTTGATCGAGGCGGGTGTCGATGCCGTGAAGGTGGGCGTCGGCCCGGGCTCCATCTGCACCACCCGCATGGTGAGCGGCTGCGGCGTGCCCCAGCTCACCGCCATCGCCGAGTGCGCGCGGGTCGCCGACGACGCGGGGGTGCCGGTGATCGGCGACGGTGGCATCAAGTTTTCCGGGGACATCACCAAGGCGATCGCCGCCGGGGCGAGCACGGTGATGATCGGCTCCCTGTTTGCGGGGGTGGAGGAGAGCCCGGGGGAGATCCAGCTCTACCAGGGGCGCAGCTACAAGGTATATCGCGGTATGGGCTCCCTCGGCGCCATGGCCGAGGGCTCCAAGGATCGTTATTTCCAGGAGGGGCGGGAAGATAGCAAGCTCGTGCCGGAGGGTATCGAGGGGCGGGTACCGTATAAGGGCACCCTCGCCGAGACCGTCTGTCAGCTCCTCGGCGGGCTGCGCTCTGGCATGGGGTATTGCGGGACCGCGACCATCGACGAGCTGCGCAAACGCGGGCGGTTCCTGCGCATCACCGGGGCGGGGTTACGCGAGTCGCACGTGCACGACGTGATCATCACCAAGGAGGCACCGAACTACACGCCGTAGTTTGGTAGCACTAGCCAACGTGTCTTCTTGCCGGGCTGGCGGCCGTTTGACACCACGTATGGGCGCTAACTACAGTTACCGATTCACCGTGCCGAACCAGGCACCCACGACTACAGCCAGAACCAAATAAAGGGGACCGGATGCTGGGCGTACGAATCAAGGACGGCGACTCCTTCGAGGGAGCGCTTCGCCGTTTCAAGAAGGCGTGTGAAAAGGGTGGTTTGATGGCGGAGCTGCGCAAGCGAGAGTACTACGAGAAGCCGTCGATTCGCCGCAAGCGGAAGGCGGTCGCGGCCCGCAAGCGGGTGGCGAAGATGCAGAAGCGGACGGTGCAACCGAGCCGCTAGGGTCCAGAGCTTCCCCAGGCGAATCTCCTGTGGCCTGCCACCCGCATGGGTGGCGGGTCTTTTTTCTTTGCGCCGCCGTGTCGCGGCGGTACGAGGTGCATCATGGCGGAGCTAGTCGATCGCCTCCAGGCGGACATCAAGGCGGCGATGAAGGCGCGGGATAGCCGGATCCTCGGGGTGCTGCGCATGCTCAGCGCCGATCTCAAGAACGAGGCAATCGCCCGGCGGCGGGCGCTCACCGATGACGAGGCGGTGCAGGTGTTGATGCGGGCGGTAAAGCAGCGCCGTGAGGCGGCGGAGCAGTTCGCCCGCGGCGGGCGGCAAGACCTCGTGGACAAGGAGACCTGGGAGGTCGGCGTGGTCGAGGGGTATCTCCCGGCCCCCCTCACCGAGGAGGATCTCGTGGCGTTGGTAGATGCCGCGATCGCGGAGCTCCCTGCGGGGGCTAATCTCGGACAGGTCATGCGGGTGCTGATGCCCAAGGTTCAGGGGCGGGCAGACGGTAAGCAGGTCAACGGCTTGGTCCGCGCCCGGCTCGGCTAAGGCAGCCTCCCGGCACGCGCCGGCGTCATCGGCGGACCCGCGATGGACGACACCACTCTCCGCCTCTTGGGGCTTGATCGCCTCCTGGATGCGGTAGCCGGCCTGGGCCGCAGTGAGACCGCACGCCTCCAGGCGCGTGCCCACAGGCCATGTGGGACGTGGGCGGAGGCACGGGAGATCCTCGCCGCAGTCGAGGGGCTGCGGGCCTGGCTGAGGCAGAGGCACGACCTGCCGGTCCCGGAGGACGTCGAGTACCGTGCCGCGGCGGACCTTCTCGATACGGGGCGTCAGCTCCACGGCGACGAGCTGTTTCGCCTGGGCGTCTACCTCTCCGACCTCGGCCGCCTGGCCGAGGGGCTACCCGAGGCACCTTGGCTGCCACCGGAGACCTTCGGCATCGGCTGGGGTGCGGTGGCGACCCTCGGTCGGGCACTGGCCGCCGCCTTGGGGGACGACGGCCGCCTGCGTGACTCGGCGAGCGCGGAGCTCGGCGGCCTGCGCCGCGAGGCGTCGGCACGCCGCCAGTCGGCGAAGAGCCACGCCGAGTCCTTGTTGCGCGCCCCGGCGGCGCGCGAGGTGGTGGGGGAGGAGTGGGTGACGGTGCGCGGTGATCGCTTCGTCCTACCCCTGCGTTCCAACTACTCCGGCCGTCTGCCGGGCATCCTCCATGACCGATCGAAGAGCGGCCAGACCTGCTTCGTCGAGCCGGATAGCCTCGTCTCCTACAACAACGCCGCCCAGGAGGCACGGCTGGCGGTGGCCGAGGAGGAGGCGCGGATCCTCGCGCGCCTCAACGGGTCGGTGCGTGAGCACCTGCCGGAGATCACCGCGGCTCACGAGGTGGCCACGGCGCTCGATCTCTTGCAGGCTCGCGCCCGCCTCGCCGAGCGGCTGGGCGGCGAGGTGCCCGAGTGGGGCGATGCGGTGGAGCTGGACCTGCGGACCCTGCGCCACCCCCTGCTGGTCCTCGATCGTGGGTCGGACTCCGTGGTCGCCAACGACGTGCGGCTCGACGAGACGACCGCGGCCCTGGTGATCTCCGGCGCCAACCATGGCGGCAAGACGGCACTGCTCCAGTCCGTAGGGCTGGCGGTGGTGATGTTGCGCCTGGGGCTCGTCCCACCACTCGGTGCCGGCAGCCGGGTCGGCGCGGTCGACGGCGTCTACTGCCAGCTCGGCGACCACCAGGCGATCAGCTCGGGGCACTCCAGCTTTTCGGCCCAGGTGGCCCGCCTGGCGGCGATGATGGAGCAGGCCACCCGCGGTAGCTTGGTGTTGCTCGACGAGGTCGGCTCACACACCGAGCCGCAGGCCGGTGCCGCGTTGGCGGTGGCGGCGATCGAGTGGTTCCTGGAGCGCGGCGGCCTAGTGATGGCCACCACCCACCTGACGCCGTTGAAGGCATTCGCCGAGGTGATGCCGCGCATGGCTAATGGCCACGTCGTGTTCGATGACGCATTGGGGGAGCCGACCTACTGCTTCCTGGTCGGCAGCCCCGGTGGCAGCGAGACGCTCTCCACCGCCGGCCGGCACGGTCTGCCGGTGTCGGTCCTGGCACGCACGGAGGAGCTCCTTGGGGGCGCGCTGGTGGACGCGGAGCGCCTGTGGGAGTCGCTGGCGAGCCGCGAGGCCCAGGTCAGGGCGGCGGAGATCGATCTCGCCCAGCGCCGTCAGGCCGTGGACGCGGAGGCCGAGGCCCTGCGCCAGCGGCGGCGCGATCTGCAGCAGCAGTGGAACGTCGAGGTCGGTGACAAGCGGCGCCAACTCACGCGACTGTTCGAGCAGACGCGCCGGTCCCTGCGGCGTCTGGAGCGCCAGGAGCGACACGATTCTGCATCGGGTACGGTCGACATCGTGGGTCTCCGGCGGCAGGCCGCGGCGGAGCTGGCGGCCCTCACCCCGCAGATCGATGCGCAGCCGGTCGAGGGCGAGTCCGCGATCCCGGAGGCCCAGTTGCAGCCCGGGATGGCCGTGCGCGTCCGCTCCCTGGGGGTGGAGGGGGAGCTGGGCCGCAAGCAGGGTGGGCGCTGGCTGGTGGTGGCGGGGGGGCAGCGCCTGCGGGTACAGGCGAGCGAGTTGCTGCCGGCAGGACCGAGGACGGCGACGTCGGTGGCCGTGGAGCTGCCGCCAGTGCCGGACGACCTGGCCGCGTCGCTGAACCTAATCGGCCTGCGGGCGGACGAGGCGCGGCGCCGGCTGCTTGTCTACCTCGACGGCTGCGCGTTGGGTTCCCTGCGCCAGATCGATATCATCCACGGCCACGGTGAGGGGGTATTGAAGCGGGTGGTGGCGGAATGCCTGCGGAGCCACCCGGCGGTGGAGTCGTTTCACCACCCGCGCCCCGAGGCCGGGGGTGAGGGGGTGACACAGGTCGTATTGAGAGGCACATCCGGTTGAGTGACCGTGGCTACATCGATCGCGTGCGCGAGGCAAACGACATCGTCGACTACATCGGCGAGGTGGTGAAGTTGCGCCGTGCCGGTAGCGACTACTCGGCGCTGTGCCCGTTTCACGATGAGAAGACGCCTTCCTTCACGGTCAGCCCGCGCAAGCAGATCTTCCACTGCTTTGGCTGTGGCGTGGGGGGCGACGTCATCGCCTTTGCGATGCGCTATGACAACCTGGATTTTGTTCCGGCGCTGGAGGCGTTGGCGATGCGCGCGGGGATCCCACCGCAGCACCCCGTCACCGGCGCAGAGCAACGGGCGGCGGCGGAGCGCGACCAGCTCTTGGAGGTGAACCGCCGCGCCCAGGCCGCCTTCGTTCGCTGGCTGCGCGGAGACGACCGTAAGGCCTTGGAGTATGCCCGTCGCCGCGGCCTGACCGATGACCTGATCGACCGCTTCGGCCTGGGCTACGCGCCGCCCGCTTGGGACACGCTGCTGCGCACCCTGGTCGCCGCCGGCATCTCCGTGGGGCGGGCGGTGGCGGCGGGTTTGATCGTGCCGCGCCAGGGTGGGGGGGGAGGCTACGACCGGTTCCGCGATCGCCTGACCTTCCCGATCCGCGAGCCGGGCGGCGAGGTGATCGCCTTCGGCGGACGCACCCTGGGGGTGGACCAGGCCAAGTACCTGAACTCGCCGGAGAGCCTGATCTTCAAGAAGGGTGAGACCCTATTTGGTCTCGACGTGTCCCAGCATGAGATCCGCGGACGGGATGTCGCCCTATTCGTGGAGGGGTACATGGACGCCATCACCCTCCATGCGTACGGTTTCGGCCATACCGTGGCGGTGCTGGGCACGGCCCTCACCCGGCACCACGTGCGTCGACTCAAGCGCTACTCCCTCAACCTCCTGTTGCTGTTCGACGGCGACGCGGCCGGTCTGCGTGCGGCGCTCCGTGCCCTGGAGGTGACCCTGAACGAAGGGCTGTCGGTGCGCGTGGCTACCCTCCCCCAGGGCCACGATCCCGACTCCTTACTGCGGGACCAGGGCGCGGGCGGTATGGAGGTCTGCCTGGCGACGGCGGCACCGCTCTTCGAGTTCGCGGTGCGCGAGCTACTCGCACAGACTGGCGGGCATGATCTGGCGAGCCGCCTCAAGGCGTTGCGCGAGATCTTGCCGGTCGGACGAAGCCTGAACGACGCGGCAGAACAACGGCTCTTCGTGGAGCACGTCGCCGCCGCCTTCGACCTGCCGGTGGAGCGGGTGGCAGAGGAGATTGCCCCAAGCAGCGGCAAGGCTCGTTCGAGCGCAGTCCCCCGGCGGCCGCAGACAAACGCCGCGTCGGCGCTGGGAGAGGCGGCGTTCGGGGTGGTCTGGTTTCTCTCGCAGCATCCCGAATCCTTCTCTTTCTTGCAGACTCATAGGGTCGACAATGATTTTCCACCGGGACCCCTGCGGGACCTGATGGGACGGCTGCTCTCGTTGGAGCAGTTCTCTCGGGAAGCCCTGGAGGTAGGGCTGCATGCAGAGGGCGGTATCCTGTCTGGCGAATTGGCGCGCCGGGTGCTTTCCGACTTCGCGCAACGAACGGATCTGACGGCCTCCTTCAACGACTGGCTGCATACCCTCCGGGACCGTCGCCTGCAACGGGAGATGGAAGAAATCGCCGCACGGGTGCGGAGTGCGGAGGCGGCCGGCGATGACGAACGAGCCCGAGTGGAGCAGAAGGCACTAATCTTAAAGAGAGTCGCGCGGAAAGAGGTCCCGTCCCTTATTTGGCGGGGAGAAAAAAAACTGGCCAATCTCGTGGACACGAAGCCGAATGTCGACTAAGTTTTCTCCTTTCGGCTTACATTCAATCCCCTTATTGTTGAGGACTGTACTCGTATATGTCCCTGGAACTACAGGAAATTCCCGAAATTCAACGGCTGGTGGCCCTGGGCCGGGAGCGTGGTTTTCTCACCTATGATGAGCTCAACGAGATCCTGCCCGAGGAGATCGTCGTATCTAACCGTCTCGAGGAGGTCTTCAGCCTCTTGTCCGAAGCCATGATCGAGGTGACCGAGGTGCCCCAGTTTGACAGCGAGGCCGGCGGCAAGTCCGCCACCGTGGCCGAGGCAGCCCGCCAGGCGGCACGCGCGCGTAAGGAGCCGGGGGACGATCCGTCTGCGCTGGCGACCGACGCCGCCACTCTCGGGATCACGGACGACCCCGTACGCCTGTACCTGCGCGAGATCGGCAAGGTGGCGCTCCTCACCCGCGACGAGGAGATCGAGATCGCCATGGAGATCGAGTCCGGCGTGAACCGCATGACTCGCTCCCTCCTGTCGGCACCGTTTGCTCAGTGCCATATCGCCCTGACCTGGCGACGTTATCTGCGCGGCAAGTTGCCTCTGAAAGAGCTGTTCTACTTCTTCGAGCTCGGCCCCGATGATGACCTCAGCCCCGAAGAGCGCCAGAAGGTCAATGTCAGCAAGGCCCGAGCGACCATCGACGCCTACGCCGAGCTGTACGATTGCACGCTCCAACGGCGCACACGCAAGGAGCGTGCCGCGGCGAAGGCGTCCCGGGAGAGCGATAAGGCAAAGTCTGGCGAGGCCGATACTCAGGCCAGCTACATGAAATACATGCGCGCCCTGGAGGAAAGCCCCCTGGCGCAGCGGCAGATCGACTTTCTGCTCGCGCGGCTCGATGCCATCCTCGATCTGCAAGAGGAGTTGAGCCAGCTCAGGAAGCGTTTCAAGCGGCAGACTGGCATCGTCCTCGATGACTACCTGAACGCCGAGGGCCTCGGCAGCAAGGGCGAGCTGGTACGCAAGGCGTGCGCTCGCCTATCGTCGGAAGCCCTCAGCGAGTTCATCGCGCGCTACCGGGAGGTGGACCGGCGGGTACGGCAGGTGGAGGGATTCTACGGCCAGCCGATGGAGTACTTCGAGTCCCTCCGCAAGGAGGTCCGGCACCACCAGCGTGCGGCGCAACACGCCAAGTCGAAGATGGTGCAGGCCAATCTGCGCCTCGTGGTTTCGATCGCCAAGAAGTACACCAATCGTGGACTGCAATTCCTCGATCTGATTCAAGAAGGCAACATCGGCCTGATGAAGGCGGTCGACAAGTTCGAATACCGCCGGGGCTACAAGTTTTCGACCTACGCCACGTGGTGGATTCGGCAGGCGATCACCCGCTCCATCGCCGACCAGGCGCGGACCATCCGCATCCCGGTCCACATGATCGAGACCATCAACAAGCTAGTGCGTACGTCGCGACAGTTGCTGCAGGAGATGGGCCGCGAGCCCACGCCGGAGGAGATCGCCGAGGCCATGGCGATGCCGGTCGACAAGGTACGCAAGGTCCTGAAGATCTCCAAGGAACCGCTGTCGTTGGAGACGCCGGTCGGCGAGGAGGAAGACTCGCAGCTCGGCGATTTCATCGAGGACACCAAGATCCAACAGCCCTCGGACGACGTCATCCGCATCAACCTGCAGGAGAGTGTCGGGCAGGTGCTGACTAGCCTCACGCCACGGGAGGAACGGGTTCTGCGCAAGCGCTTCGGGATTGGCGAGCAGACCGATCACACCTTGGAAGAGGTGGGGCGCGAGTTCAGCGTCACCCGTGAGCGCATCCGACAGATCGAGGCCAAGGCGCTGCGTAAATTGCGCCATCCGACGCGGTCGAAGTTCTTGGAGACCTTCGCTGAGGGGCTCTAACTCACTCGCATGCGACCATTCCGGCTCAACTTGACTCCCCTAAGCGCGGCTTCGGATAATCGCCCTCCTCGGCCCGGGCCTATAGCTCAGCGGTCAGAGCCGCCGGCTCATAACCGGTTGGTCCCTGGTTCGAATCCAGGTGGGCCCACCAGGGGCCGAACGGTGGACAACTTACCATAGCAGGCGCAATGCACCGACAGCCGCTGAACACCGCAGGATCAGACACTCCCTACGAAAAAGCACCTCCGCGAGGTGCTTTTTCTGTTTCCGGACCGTAGCGACTACGAACAGGACATACCGTGATTGGGACCGAAGTGAATGCTGACTTGAAAGCCCTTATCGAGCTACAGAAGGCCGACAACCGCATTGCCGAGATCGAGGGTGAAAAAAACAAGCTACCACTGGCGATCGAAGCGTTGCGACTGGAAGTGGTCTCGTCGCTCTCCCAGTACCAGGAGCTGATGCGCGAGATCGAGCCGCTGAAGAGGCGGCAGGTGGAGATCCGCAACGCCATCGAGGAGGAGAAGATCCGGCTTCGGCACACCCAGGAGCGGCTCCCGAACATTACGACCCAGAAGGCGTATTATGCGTTGCTCAAGGAAGTCGAGACCGCCGAGAAGGCGATCGAGAGCTTCGAGCAGGAGGGGCAACGGTTGACGGAGGAGGTCGCTGCGCTCGATGCGGAGCTGGCGAAGATTGAAGCGGGGATGCGTTCCGAGGAAGCCGAGTTTGAGGAACAGAAGGCGGGCATGGAGGCCGAATTTTCCCACCTCGACGAGGAGCTCGTTGGCCTCGCCAAGGAGCGCGAAATGGCACGGGCCGCAGCGTCGGTGTCGGCGCTCAGCCGCTACAAGCGGATTGCTGCCAAGCGTAGTCCCTTGGTGGTGGTGCCGGCGCGGGATGGGCGGTGCAGCGGCTGCAACATCAAGCTGCCGCCACAGATCTATGCCGACGTGAAGCGCAACGATCGGATCAACCTGTGCAGCCATTGCAACCGCATCCTCTATTACGATGATGAAGGCTAAGGAGAAGACCATGGGCAGGCGACTCATGATGGCTGGATTGGTGCTGGCCGGCGGCGTTCTCGGCGGCGGGATCGTGCGGGCAGAGGACCCGTCGTTGGTGGTGGAGGAGGAGCCGGCAATCCAGGCCGCCCCCTTGGCACAGGCGCACATCGAGCGCAGCCGGGAGCTGCAGGCGCAGGGCGAGATCGCGGCGGCCGCGGAAGAGCTGGACAAGGCGCTCAGCCTCAGTAGCCGTCTCCCCTCAGCCCATTTCAATCGTGCCGAGTTGTTGCGCAGCCAGGGGGACATCGAGGGCGCATTGCGCGAGTATACTCGCGCCATCGAGGCCCTTGCCCTCGATCAATACCTACGTTGAAACTGACAGCGCAGGGAAATTGAGGAGTCGGCCGATACGTGCGTAGATTCCTCCCCACCCTATCTTGATCATCCCTCTTTCCTCCCTCTTTCCTCCCCACGATGGGGAGAGGGGCGGCGGCCATGCTCGACACACTCGTCCTGGTAATCGGAGCGGTTCTCGTCAACAACTTCGTCCTGGCGCGGTTCCTCGGGATCTGTCCGTTCCTCGGGGTCTCGCAGAAGGTGGATACGTCCCTTGGCATGTCGGCGGCGGTCACCTTCGTCATGACCATGGCGGCGATCGCCACGTGGGCTGTGTACCGGTTGATCTTAGTGCCACTGCACATCGAGTACCTGAAGACCATCGCGTTCATCCTGATCATCGCCTCCCTTGTACAGCTGGTGGAGATGGTGTTGAAGAAGACCAGTGAGGCGCTCTACGAGACCCTCGGAATCTTCTTGCCATTGATCACCACCAACTGCGCGATCCTCGGGGTTGCATTGCTCTCGTTGCAGGTGGAGAACAATTTCATCGAGGCGGCGGTTTTCGGTTTTGCGGCATCGGTCGGCTTTACCCTGGCCCTACTGTTGTTCGCCGGACTGCGTGAACGGATCGTCCTCTCCAGGATTCCGGCAGCATTCCAGGGCAACGCCATCAACTTGATTGTGGCGGGATTGCTCTCCCTCACCTTCATGGGCTTCGCCGGTATCGACAAGGGGATCGAGCGGGTATTCGGCGGGTAACGTTTCCCACATGCGGAGCAGGGGGGCGCAGATGAACGTGCGCTTTCCCGTTCAGTACTAGGAGAACCATATGATCGAAGCCGTTGCGCCGGTGGGACAGGCACTGGTCGGGCTAGGAGGGCTTGCCTTTTTTGCCAGCCTCGGACTCGGAGCTGCAGCCCGCAAGTTCTACGTCCCCACGGACCCGAAGATTGAGGAAGTGGATGCGGTGCTGCCACAGGCGAACTGCGGTGCGTGCGGTTACCCCGGATGTAAGCCGTTCGCGACCGCCGTGACAAAAGGGATCGCGGAGACCAATGGCTGCCCCGTGGGGGGCCAGGAGACCGCGATCGCCGTGGCGCAGGTTATGGGCGTCGCGGCCGGCGCCATGAGCGCGGATCCGTTGGTCGCGGTGGTGTACTGTGCCGGTGGGACCGTGAACGCTTCGGACAAGATGGTGTACGACGGTCACAAAGATTGCCGGACGCTGGCGCTCATCGGCGGCGGGCAGAAGGACTGCGCCTTTGCGTGCATTGGGTTAGGGACCTGCGAGATGGAGTGTCCGTTCGACGCCATCCACATGAACGAGTACCTGCTCCCCGTGGTCGATTACACCCGCTGCACTGGGTGCAACATCTGTGCGGAGGTGTGCCCGAAGAACGTCATCGACATGGTCCCGATCACCAAGGACCACCACATAGCGTGCTCCTCTCGGGACAAGGGCAAAGTGACCAAGTCGGTCTGCCTAGTGGGTTGTATCGCATGCAACAAGTGTGTGAAGGCCTGTCCCCTCGACGCCATCACTATCGTCGACGACCTCGCCGAGATCGACTACACCAAGTGCGACAATTGTGGCGAGTGCCTCAAGGTCTGCCCGACGGACATCATTGTGAACTACAGCCACAAACGGAAGCAGGTGGCGGAACTGGCTGCCCTTCAGGCAGCGTGATCTGCGGCTGCTTCGCGGTTGGCGTCGCTCCCAGGTGAGAGGCGGCCCCGTGTCTGGGCCGCCTCTTTTTTGTCGTGATGGAATCTAGCCCGCATTTCTCACCATGCCTCTGCTACGCCCGCGCAACCGCCCTGCCGGCAGGCAGGCCGCATCTCCTGGCCCACCTCGTCTGGGGTAGGAGCCGAATCCCTTCGGCGACCTGCCACATTGGGTCGCCGATAGAATCGGCTCCCTACCACGGGCCAGCCAGAATCTCCGGCCATATGCATGGACTCGCGACGATTCCTGGTGAGAAATGCGGGCTAGGCCAGGCCATGTATTGCGGCCACGGGATTCCCGGTGAGCATTCCTAGGTCGACCGGGGTTTGACCGGCTGTGAAGGGCGTTTTTATACTGGTTTGTGTGTTTCCTCTTGTGGAAATTAAAGTGAGCGGTTTGACTTCTGGGACAGACCACGATTTTTTAACGCTGTTTTGGACCCCGATACACAAGGCGGAGGAACGCTGGCAGCCTCCCGTTCGCCTTGGTTCTGTGGTTCCGAGATGGACCCTCTCTGGCTTTTATGTTGCTGCTCTGCCTGGAGAGGGGGGGACGCGCTACCGGTGCCAGGTTGTGCCGGGCGTCGTTTGGTACAGGCGACGGCTGTCGATCCTTTTGGGTGCGAGCCTTGACCCACAAACGACGCAGGTTCAGGTGGTGGTGGACCGCGAAGATGGCCGGCGGGCGAGGTCCTTCGACATCATTGTTGAGGGCGGGCTACATACCCGCCTAGAGATGAGCGGGCGACTGCGGCACCTGCCACAGGGGCTGACCCTGAACATGATGTTCATGCAGTGGAAGCCGTCGGGGAATCTCGTGACCCTTCCGGAGTGTGCCCGTGCCATGGTCATCGGCCGGCCGCACCCGACCTACTTGCCGCCGACGACGGCGGAGGATTTCCCCTTCGGCACGCCGTGCGTGGCGTTGGGGTGGCACAGCGCGCGGGTGAGCGTGCTCGAGGGAGAGTTTGCGACGGGTGGCTTCCAGGTCGGAATCCAGGGAATTCGGCGGGTGCCGGATATGTCGCCTCTCTGTGGTTCCAGGTGATGCGGCGCATCTCCTTACAGCGACTTTTGGGGGTCGCCGGCCTTATTGGCTCGTTCCTGGCGTGTGCCAACCAGGTTTCCTATGTACGCCAGGACCATCCTATCTACCCAACGGAAGAAATCTTCGCCCAGTCACGGCCGGCAGTGTGGCGAGCGGCCGAGGCGGCCATGGAGCAGTACCCCCTAGCCGTGCGGGACGAGGCCGCGGGGATCCTGGGGACAGAGTGGCAGTTCGGGACCAGTGATGTCACCCGACAGGTCATTCGCCAGGCGGATGAGGTCGAGAGCGACTTCGTGCAGATCCGGTATCGGATCCATCTCACCGTCTCCCCCGTAGGGGTTGGCACGCGGGTGGCGGTTCGCCAGGAAGTGCTCGAGAATCAGCCGTACGAGAAGGGGGTACGCACCTATTACGCGCCCGATCGATTCGTCGACGCCGAGAGCTCGACGGAGGTGGAGCACCAACTCCTCGAGCAGATCGCGCGGCAGCTCGCTGAGCGGTAACACGACGGACGTCTCGTTTCCGCGATGGTTATGGATGGGAGCATTCCGGCACGCTGGGCACGCGCTGTCGCGCGACTTTGGCGCTCACGCGAGCACTTCGCTGAGGCACTCCGTCACTACCGCCGTGAGACGGTCAATCTCTTCCAGAGACATCGCCAGCGGGGGCATTAGCACTACTACATCGCCCAGCGGTCGGATGAAGACGCCTTTCTCCACCGCGCGGTTACAAACCCGAACGCCGCTTCGCTGCTGCCACGGAAACGGCTGTTTCGTGGCACGGTCCGCAACGAGCTCGATGCCGACCATCATGCCGCGCCGACGGACTTCACCGACGTGGGGATGCGCAGCGATCGTCTCCAGCCCGTGGGCGAGGCGCGCCGTTCTCTCTGTCAGGTTTGCCAGGACGTTGTCGGTGGAGAACAGCCGCAGGCTAGCGGAGGCGGCGGCGCAGGCGAGGGCGTTGCCGGTATAGGTGTGACCGTGGAAGAAGGTTCGCAGGTCCTGGAATTCCCCTTGAAACGCGGCGTACACCCGCTCGGTCGTGAGCGTGGCGGCCAGCGGCAGGTAGCCGCCGGTGATGCCCTTGGCGAGGGCCATAAGATCCGGGACGACCCTTTCCTGCTCGCAGGCAAAGAGGCTGCCGGTACGGCCAAAGCCCGTGGCGACCTCGTCGACGATGAGCAAGATCTCCAACCGATCGCACAGCTCGCGGACCCGGCGCAAGTAGCCAGCGGGGGCGGTGATCATGCCCGCAGCGCCCTGTACTAGGGGTTCGACGATGACCGCCGCGATTTCCCCGGCGTGGCGTTCGGCGAGGGCAGCGAGCTCGTCGAAGCACTCCATGGCACAGGTCTCGGGCCGAAGGCCGAGCGGACAACGGTAGCAGTACGGTGAGGGGGCGTGGTAGCTGTCGAAGAGGAGCGGGGAGAAAATCTTATGGAACAGCTCGATGCCACCAACGCTCACGGCACCGACCGTATCGCCGTGGTAGGCATTCGTCAGGCATAGGAAGCGCTTGCGTCCCCGATATGCGCCTGCTGCCTCCTGTTGCCAATATTGGAACGCCATCTTCAGGGCGACTTCCACGGCCGTGGAGCCGGAGTCGGAGTAAAAGACCCGCGTCAGGCCGGCCGGGGCGACCTCGATGAGCTCGCTTGCGAAGGCCGCGGCGGTTGCCGAGCCGAGGCCCAGCAGGGTGGAGTGGGCGACCTGGGCGAGCTGCGTCTGGATGGCGTCGTTGATCGCTGGGTGGTTGTGCCCGTGCACGTTGCACCATAGGGACGAAACGCCGTCGAGGTACTCCCGACCCTCGATGTCGACGAGGGTACAACCGTGGGCGCGTTCGATGACGATCGGGGTCCGCTCGGTCCACTCCTTCATCTGGGTGAAGGGGTGCCAGAGGCAATCGCGCTCGGCGGTGTAGAGCCTATCTCGGGTCATCGGTAGGAGAGATGGG
>DASWHD010000098.1:0-16484 GCA_036393335.1 bacterium | reverse complement strand
GCACCGGCGACCCGCGCCAGAGCCACGGCAGGCCCTACGGGCCTGGGTCGCCGATGGGAATCGGCTCCTACCGGGGTTCCGGGGGTGCGCCGCGATTTCCCGACCGAGGGTAGGAGCCGGTTGCACCGGCGACCCGCGCCGCCAGGCGCGGCGGGCTGGCGCCGCTGGCGCGGCCGGCCCGAAGGGCCTGGGTCGCCGACCTGCCTGCCGGCAGGAGGGAATCGGCTCCTGCCGTTGGGCCGGGGGATCGTGGCGGATCCGGCCTACGCCGGCTCCCAGGTCTGGAGGGTATACATGTAGTTGGCGCGGCCCAGGCGGTGGGGGGCGGGGCAGTGGTCGAGGTTCATGGAGCCACGGGCCTGGGCGAGGGAGTCGTACTCGTGCTCCTCCAACCACCGCGCCATCTCGTCGCGCACATGGCCAAGGGCCTCGGGACCGCGCAGCAGGAGGAGGGACAGGAGCTGCACGGCGTCCGCCCCGCACATCACGGCCTTGACTGCGTCGACGCCGGTGTGGACCCCGCCGGTGACGGCGAACGAGGTCTCCACCCGGGCGGAGAGGATCGCCAGCCAGCGCAGGCGCAGCAGCAGCTCCGCCGGGTTCGACAGGTGCAGGCACGGCATGATCTCCAGGGCCTCCACGTCGATGTCCGGCTCGAAATAGCGGTTGAAGAGGACCAGCCCGTCTGCCCCGGCTGCCACCAGGCGCCGGGCGAAATGGGCCGGAGAGGTGTAGAAGGGGGAGAGCTTCACCGCCACCGGCAGGGCGACCAAGTCCTTCACCCCGATCACCACCGCGGCCGCCTGGTCCTCGATCACCGCCGCGCTGCGCTCGGCGTCCATGGGTACGTCGTAGAGGTTGAGCTCCAGGGCGTCCGCCCCCGCCTCCGCCATCTGCCGGCCATAGTCGAGCCAGCCCCCGGCGGAGGTGCCGTTGAGGGAGGCGATCACCGGCACCCCGACCACCTCCTTCACCATGCGCAGGTGCTCCAGGTACTCCTGCGGTCCGAGAACGAAGTCCTCCGGGTCGGGGAGGTAGGTGAGGGCCTCGGCAAAGGTATCGGTGTGGCTGTCCAGGGCACGGTGGGTGGCCAGCCCCTCGCTGGCGATCTGCTCCTCGAACAGGGAGCGCAGGACGATCGCCGCGGCCCCCGCGTCCTCCAGGCGCCGCGCGGCGTCGAGGCTGTCGGACATCGGCCCCGCGGCCGCCATCAGGGGATGGGGCAGGTTGAATCCGAGATAGGTGGTGGACAGGTCCATAGGGGGTTCCTTCCGACAAAAAAACCTAGCCGCGAATGGACGCGAATGGACGCTGATACCGCGGCGATCCACCGGTACGCTCGATACTCACGATTGCATCGTAGGTACAGGGGTCCAAAGCGATCGAGGGGATGGTAGGTCGGCTCAAGTGCAGCGGAGGCGACGCGGGATGTCCGACCCAGGGCTGGCCGCAAGGATCCAACCAACTGAGGGTGCTCTATGGGCTCCGATCATCATCGCAATCCATGCGCGTCCATTTGCGGCTAACTCTGTCCATTCCGCGGCGCACCGCGATTACTCGTCGTCCGCGGGTGTTTCCGGCCCAGTATTCTCTTCCTGATTCTCTTCCTGCCGGTCCGCGACGCGGGGCACTTGCAGCTTGGCAAGGTGATCATAGACCGCGATGCGCCGCTCGGCGGCGTGCTGGGCCTGCAATGCCAGGCGGTGGAAGCGCTCCGGGTCGATCCGCTCCACCATGCGGAAGCGGGTCTCGTTGCGCATGTAGTCCACCACCGGGATCTTGCCCGCCGGGGCGTCGAGCACCAGGGGCGGGTCGCCGGCGAGCAGCCGCCGCGGGTCGTAGCGATAGAGGGGCCAGATGCCGCTCTTCACCGCCCGCTCCTGCTGATCGCAACCGAAGGCGAGGTCGTAGCCGTGGGCGATGCAGGGACTATAGGCGATGATCAGGGAGGGACCAGGGTAGGCCTCCGCCTCGACGAATGCCTTCACCGTGTGGTTGTCCTTGGCGCCGAAGGCGACGCTGGCGACGTAGACGTGGCCGTAGCTCATGGCCATCAGCCCCAGATCCTTCTTGGCCGTCGCCTTGCCCGCGGCGGCGAACTTGGCGACCGCCCCCAGGGGCGTGGCCTTCGAGGCCTGGCCGCCGGTGTTGGAGTAGACCTCGGTGTCGAGGACCAGGACGTTGACGTTACGCTCCGTGGAGAGGACGTGATCCAGGCCGCCGTAGCCGATGTCGTAGGCCCAGCCGTCGCCCCCCATCAGCCACACCGACTTGTCCACCAGGTAATCCGCCAGGGTGTCGAGACGGCGTGCCTCCGGGCGGTCGATCCCCGCCAGCTTGCGCCGCAGGGCCACGACCCGCTCCCGCTGCGCCCGGATCCCCGCCTCGCTCCCCTGGTCGGCGGTCTTCAGCTCGTCCACCAGGGTGGCGCCGATCTCCCGGGCCAACCCGTGGAGGAGTTGCAACGCGTGCTCGCGGTGGGAATCGATGGCGACCCGGAAACCGAACCCGAACTCGGCGTTGTCCTCGAACAGGGAGTTGGACCAGGCCGGCCCGCGCCCGTCCGGATTGGTGGTGTACGGGGTGGTGGGGAGATTGCCGCCGTAGATCGAGGAGCAGCCCGTGGCGTTGGCGATCAGCGCCCGATCGCCAAAGAGCTGGGTGAGGAGCTTCACGTAGGGCGTCTCGCCGCAGCCGGCGCACGCCCCGGAGTACTCGAAGAGGGGCTGGAAGAGCTGCACGTGCTTGACGTCGAACTTGTCGATCGCCGTGCGGTCGACCTCCGGCAGCCCGAGGAAGAAGTCGTAGCGGCGCCGCTCCTGCTCCAGCACCGGGAGCTGGGGCGCCATGTTGATCGCCTTGCGCCGCGGTTCGGCCTTGTCCTTCGCCGGGCAGACATGGACGCACAGGGTGCAGCCGGTGCAGTCGTCCGGCGCGACCTGGATGGTGTACTTCTGGCCACCGAGCGCTCCCTTGGACTTGTAGTCCATGGCCAGGAAGTCGCCCGGTCCCCCGGCCAGGGCCTCCACCGGATACAGCTTGGCGCGGATCGCCGCGTGGGGGCAGACCATCGCGCACTTGGCGCACTGAATACACAACTCCGGCTCCCAGATCGGGATCTCCAGGGCGATGGAACGCTTCTCCCACTGGCAGGTGCCCATGGGCCACGTGCCGTCCACCGGAAAGGCGGAGACCGGCAACAGGTCGCCCTTGCCCGCCAGGATCACGGCGGTGACCTTCTGCACGAAGTCCGGGGCGACCCCGGCGACGATGGGCGGCCGGGTGCGGCTGGTGCTCACCTCGGCCGGCACCGGCACCTCGTGCAAATGCTCCAGGGCGGCGTCGACCGCCGCGAAGTTGCGGCGCACCACCTCGTCGCCCTTCTTGCCGTAGGTCTTCTGGATCGACTCCTTGATCTTGGCGATCGCCTCATCCTTGGGGAGCACCCCGGAGAGGGCGAAGAAGCACGCCTGCATGAGGGTGTTGGTGCGGCCGCCGAGGCCGAGGTCGCGCGCCACCGCGTGAGCGTCGATCACGTACAGGCGGATCTGCTTGTCGAGGATCTCCTCCTGCACCTCGCGCGGCATCTGGTCCCACACCTCGTCCGGGCCGTAGGGTGAATTTAGGAGAAAGGTGGCCCCCGGGGCCGCGGCCTCCAAGACGTCGTACTTGTCGAGGAACACGAACTGCGAGCACGCCACGAAACTCGCCCGCCGGATCAGGTAGGCGGAGCGGATCGGCCGCGGGCCGAAGCGCAGGTGGGAGATGGTGATCGCTCCGGACTTCTTGGAGTCGTAGACGAAGTACCCCTGGACGAAATTGTCCGTCTCCTCGCCGATAATCTTGATCGAGTTCTTGTTCGCCCCCACCGTGCCATCGGCCCCGAGACCGAAGAACACGGCGCGCACCACGTCCGGCGGCTCGATGTCGAAGGTGTCGTCCATCGCCAGGGAGGTGTGGCTGACGTCGTCGACGATGCCCACGGTGAAGTGGTTCTTCGGCGTCTCACCGGCCAGCTCGTCGAGCACCGCCTTGACCATCGCCGGGGTGAATTCCTTGCTGGACAGGCCGTAGCGACCGCCGATCACCCGCGGCTCCTGCGGGAACGGCATGCGCCCGGCGACCCGCGCCTCGTGCAGGGCGGTGACCACGTCCAGGTAGAGGGGCTCGCCCGGGCTGCCGGGTTCCTTGGTCCGGTCGAGGACCGCGATGCCCCGCACGGTCTCCGGCAGGGCGGCAAAGAGGTGGGCGGGTGAGAATGGCCGGAACAGGCGCAGGGTCACCACGCCGACGCGCTCCCCCTGGGCCACCAGGTAGTCGACCGTCTCCGCGGCGGTCTGCGCCGCGGAGCCCATGACCACCACCACCCGCTCCGCCTCGGGGTGGCCGTGGTAATCGACCAGGCGGTAGTGGCGGCCGGTCCGCTCGGCGAACCGCTCCATCACCTCCTGGACGATGGTCGGGCACACCTCGTAATACGGGCTGCACGCCTCGCGGGCCTGGAAGAAGACGTCCGGGTTCTGGGCCGAGCCGCGCAGCACCGGCCGGTCCGGGGTGAGGGCGCGCGCCCGGTGGGCGGCGACCAGCTCGTCGCCGACCATCGCCCGCAGGTCGTCGTCGGACAGAAGGTGGATCTTCGCCACCTCGTGGGAGGTACGGAAGCCATCGAAGAAGTGCAGGAACGGGACGCGGCACTCCAAGGAGGCGGCCTGGGCAATGCACGCCATGTCATGGGCCTCCTGCACCGAGCCGGCGGCCAGCAGGGCGAAGCCGGTCTGGCGGCACGCCATCACGTCCGAGTGGTCGCCGAAGATCGACAGGGCGTGGGTGGCGATGGTGCGCGCCGAGACGTGCATGCAATACGACGTCAGCTCGCCGGCGATCTTGTACATGTTGGGGATCATCAACAGCAGCCCCTGGGACGCCGTGAAGGTCGTCGTCAAGGCCCCCGCCTGGAGCGCGCCGTGGACCGCCCCGGCGGCGCCACCCTCGGACTGCATCTCGGTGACCGACGGCACCGTGCCCCAGATGTTGCGCCGGCCCTGGACCGACCACTCGTCCGCCAGCTCTCCCATGGTGGAGGAGGGGGTGATCGGGTAGATGGCGATCACCTCGTTGAGCCGGTGGGCGACCGAGGCCGCCGCCTCATTGCCTTCGATTGTCACCATGTCGCTTCGCGCCATACCTAGCCCTCGCAACGTACCTTCGTCACCCGCCAAACGTCGTTCGCCCCGCGCGCGCCGTTCGTGACCGCGGTGCCGGCGCCCGGGGAGTCATCGGCCCCTCGGCTGCGGTGCGTGATCCGGCGGCAGCGGCCGATAGCACAACGTGCGGTAAATACCACGCCTACCTCGGTATTTCGTCAAGGAGTTTCTCCGTCACCCTCCCCCGCGGGCGGCGCCACCGGGACCTCTGTCCCCAGCAAGATGGCGATCGGCCGGGTCGCCTCCCGCCCCTCCAGCGCGATCTTCGCCGCTATCGTCAGGGGTACCGACAGCAGCATGCCCACCGGTCCCAGTACCCACCCCCAGAAGACCAGGGAGAGGAAGACCACCAGGGTGGAGAGGCCAACCCCGCGCCCCATGAAGCGCGGCTCCACCACGTTTCCCACGACGACGTTGACCACCGTGTAGCCCGCGGCCACGAGGAGCGCGGAGCCCGTCCCGAGCTGGATCAGGCCGAGGAGCACCGCCGGCACCGCGGCGATGAAGGAGCCGATGTTCGGCACGTAATTGAACAGGAAGGCCAGCAGCCCCCACAGGAGCGCGTAATCGACACCCAGCACCGCCAGCCACACGGCGATGGCGATCCCCGTGGCGAGGCTGATCAGCGTCTTGATGCCGAGGTAACGTTTGACCCCGGCGGTGATCGCGCCGAGCCGCGGGAGCGTGGTGTCGGGATCACGCACGATCCCGCGCAGCTTGTCTGGCAGGCTCGCCGCCTCGAACAGCATGAAGACCACGGTGAGCAGGATCAGGAAGGCATTGCCCAGCACCCCCCCGAGGCCGGCCAGCACATACGCGACCAGCTCCATCGCCTTGCCCGGATCGAGGTAGCCGGCGGCTACCGGATCGGGCAAGACGATCCCCCGCGCCGCGAACCACTCGCGCAACACGGCCACCTGCTCGTGGAGGCGCGCCTGGTAGCCCGGAACCGCGTCCGGGAAGTCCCTCAGGGAGGTACCAATCACGGCGCCGATCAGCAGACCGGCGACCATGACCCCGACGATCACCGCGACTACCGCCAGGACCGCGGGCACCCCCTTGCGTTGTAACCAGAACATCGGCGGCGCGCACACCACCGCGATGAACGCCGCCAGCAGAAAGGGCACGACGATCGGCGCCGCAGCACGCATGCCGGCGACGATCACGATCAGGCTGGCCACGCCGAGCAGCAGGCTCGGGCCAGGAACGGACGCGCCGTCGTCGACCCTCTCCGCCCCGTGAGGGTGGCTTACCGGATTGGCCATGAGTCGTTGGTTGGCGGTCGCCATGACCGACACTCCCTTTGGCAGGTGTGCGCTCCGGGATTACTCTCACCTCCCCATGACGACCAGGACGCTAACGTACACCAGGGGCCGGTGAACAGACGAGGCACCGCATGGCAGGCGAGGATCCGGGGCACCTGTCGTCCGCCATGGTGGCGGATTACATGGATCAGGGATTGTTGGAAAACATCATCCTCATGTTTCAGCACGACCCCGGCCTGTACCCCATGGTCGCCGACCTCTTGCAGGACGAGCGGATCCGCGTCCGGATGGGGGCGGTGGCGCTGGTGGAATCCCTCGCCGAGCTCGACCCGGTTGGGGTGTCCGCCATCGCCACGGCGGTCGCGCCCCTCTTCACCGGCGCCAGCGCCACGATCCGCGGCGACGCGGCGTATGCCGTGGGCCTCACCGGCACCGCCGCCCATCTGCCGGCCCTGCGCGTCCTGCTCGACGATCCGTTCCCGGACGTGCGGGAGATCGCAGCGGATGCGGTAGCGGCGATCTCGGCCCGCGATTAGCCGGTAAACCGGCGCAACCCCACCTCCAACCCCATGGCCGAAAGACCCGGCCATCCAGCAGCCCATCCTCTCGGAGATCGATCGATGCCTACCCCCCGTACCCTGCGCGTCTTGACCACCACCTTGACGGTCGCACTCGCGACGCTGGCGGGCGTTGCCGCCGCCCGCGCGCAGCAGACCCCTCCCCCCGACGACGGGCGCATCGCCGCCCTGGAGCAGGGCTTCTCCCAGCGGCTCCAGCAACTGGAGCAGAGGATCAACCAGCGTCTCGACCGGCTGGAGGCGCGGGTCAACCAGCTCGCCGCCCAGGGCAGCGGACCGACGGCCGAAGAGGAGCAGACCGCCGCGCGCCTGCTCGGTGAGGCCAACACCATGATCAGCGCGGGGGACATCGACGGCGCCCGGCAGAAGCTCAACGACCTGTTGCAGAGCCACAGCCGGACCCGAGCCGGCCGCCAGGCCCGTGCCCTTGCCATCGAGGTGGAGGTGATCGGCAAGCCGGCCCCGGCGGCGCTGGCGGTGGAAAAGTGGTACCAGGGCGAGGGCGAAGGCGAGGGATCCTTGCAGGCGGCCGGCGCGACCCTGCTGATCTTCTGGGAGGAGTGGTGCCCCCATTGTCGCCGGGAGGTGCCGAAGCTCACGGAGATCTATGACCGGTACAAGGCGCAAGGACTGCACGTGGTCGGCCTGACCAAGCTCACCCGCGACGGCACCGATGACAAGGTGCGTACCTTCCTCACCGACAACCACGTCACCTACCCCGTCGCCAAGGAGGATGGCGCGCTCAGCCGCGAGTTCAATGTCCGCGGCATCCCCGCCGCAGCGGTAGTGAAAGGGGGCAAGATCGTCTGGCGCGGCCACCCCGCCCGCCTCACCGAGGCGATGATCCAGGGCTGGCTGTAGCCCGCATTTCCCACCATGAATCTGCTGCGCCCGCGCAACCGCCTGCATCTCCTAGCCCACCTCGTCCGGGGTAGGAGCCGATTCTATCGGCGATCCCAATGTGGCAGATCGCCGAAGGGATTCGGCTCCTACCCGGGCCGGCCAGAATCTACGGCCGTTGGCACGGCCTCGCCACGATCCCGGGTGAGAAATGCGGGCTAGGCGTCTCCGGGAGGTGGCGCGATCCCGCGCACGGCCAACCCCGCGCCTGCCCCAGGGTAGCGTGGCCAAAAAATAGGACGGCCGCACGAGACAACCGTCCTTCCCCTCTACCCTCCCACTACGTCACCCCGACAATTCCCACGGCCGGCGGGGCGCCAACCGTCGCCGAGTCCGACACGGCATCTGCCGCGCTGCGTCCGGTCACTACCGGTCGCAGCCGGTGGAAGGAAGGGAGCGACTTGCTCGCTCCCTTCCTTGGTGCACCGCTGAACGCTTCTTACCTAGCTTGACACTGGTTCTGTTTCCACCGGCAGTTCGGGTCGTTGTTGCAGGAGGTCCGGTCGCCGTACTGCGAGCAGTCCACTTGTCCCTGGCAGTCCGGATCGTTGGCGTCGGTCAGGCCATCGCAGTCGTTGTCGAGCCCGTCGAGGCAGGAGACCTCGGTCGGCTCGGTCGGCACGCAGACCTGGCAGTCTGGATCCGCCGCGTCGGTCAGGCCGTCGCAATCGTTGTCGACCCCGTCGTTGCAGGTGACCTCCGTCCCCGGCTCGGTCGGCGAGCAGGCGTTGGGATCGCAGTCGGGCGCACAGCTCGCGATCGTCTCGGCGCCCTCGCATAGGGCGTCGCCGCAGCACGCCCGGACCCGCGGCGCCGCGCGGCAGAACAGGTTCGCGCCGGCATCGAGGCAGCGGGCGTCGCTGACGTCGGTGCCGCAGCCGATGTTGTTCGTGCCACCGGGGGCGCCGCAGCAGAACTGGTTGGCGGCCGAGCCCTTCTGCTTGCCGGCGCAGTCGGCGGGACAGGTGAGGCAGTTCTCGCCGTCGCCCGCCTCGCACAGGCCGTTGCCACAGGCCGCACCGCTGACCTCGGCGCAGTCGCTGGCGCACGAGACACAGTCCTCGCCCGGATCACAGGTGCCGTCGGTGTCACAATTCGCCGGGTCGTGCGTGGTCTGGTACTGGCGCATCATCTCGTGATCCTCGTGGTCGAGGATGTGGCAGTGCTGCGGGAACCGCCCCGGATAGTCCATGACGTCCATGATGATCCGCACCCGGGATTGCGCCGGCACCCGCACGGTGTCCTTCCAGGTCTTGTCACCGTTGGGCTGCTCCTCCCATGGCTTGAAGGAAATCGGCTGCCCGGTAGTGAGGCTGGTCTTGCTCAGGATCTGGAAGCGCACCAGGTGCACGTGCATCGGGTGCATGACGTTGGTCGGGTTCTCGAACTCCCAGATCTCCCGGCTCCCCAGGATCGGGAAGTCCGAGAGGTCGTCCCAATACTGGCCGATCACGGTGCCGCCCGGCCCGTCCAGGGACTCCACCCGCCACTCGTGGACCATCCGGCTCGGATCGTTGGTGCAGGGTGCCATCATCTGCGCCAGGCGGAAGTAGCGCGTGACGTCTGCCGAGGCCTCCGGCATCGGCGTCACGGTCCGCAGGGTCGGGGCGATCGGCCCGGTATAGCCCGGCTGATCGGTGACGATGAACTTCATGACGTTGGGCACCACCGGCGGGGTCGTCTCGTCGTTGCGCAGCACGATCTCCGTGCCCGCCGGATAGCCGGCAAAGTCGATCACCAAGTCGAAGCGCTCGGCGGGCGCCAGCCGCCCGAACTGGCTACCCAGGTCGATCGGCGCACTCACCAGCCCCACGTCGGTGCCCACCAGGGTGAAGCTCGGGTCGTTGCCGGGATCGGTGAGGTTCTCCAATCGCAGGATGTACTCCCGCGCCTGGGAGCCGTTGAGGATCCGGAAGCGATACTTGCCCTGCGCCACGTTCAAGTACGGCCACACCTTGCCGTTGACCACGATCTTGTCGCCCTGGAAGGCGTCCTCGAGCTGGGCGTTGTAAAACAGCGAGCCGTCCGGGTCGAACTGCCGGTCCTGGATCGCCAGGCCAATCTCGTAGGGGCCGCTGGGCAGGCCGAAGGCGTTGCTGGCGTCCAGGGTGTCCTCGGCGTCGGCCAGCAGGTAGAAGCCGGCCATGCCGCCATAGACGTTGAGGCGCGTGATGCCCAGGGCGTGGTCGTGGTACCACAGCGTCGCCGCCTCTTGGTTGTTGGGATAGGCGTAGAGGTCGGTCTCGCCCGGCAGGAGAGTGTACTCCGGCTGGCCATCCACCCGCGCCGGGACGTGGCCACCGTGCAGGTGGGTGACGATGCGCTTGGCGTCCCCATAATAGTTGGGGCCGTGGGCGCAGGTGTCCACCTCCAGGAGGCTGCTGCCCCGGTTGCCGCGCCCGCCGGCCGGCAGGTTGTTGAGGTAGGTGACCTCGATGGGCTGGTCCTTCTGGGCGACGAGGGTGGCGCCTGGCCAGGCGCCGTTGTAGGTCCACAGATTGGTCGCCGGCAGCTCGGGGTGGACGCTCTGGGTCGCCGGCTCCACCGACACCGTGTAGTGCAACGGCGTCTGGCCGGGGTTGTCCGGTTGCAGGATCGGCGGAATCGGCAGCGCCGCGACGAACGGCGTCAGGCCGCAGTCCACGTTGCCCTGGCTGCAGGTACTGTTGCCGCCCTGGAAGGTGCCGCCGGCGCCCTCGCAGGTCAGCCGATCGACCGCGTCCGAGCACGACTCGTCCACGTTGCAGCAGGCGCCGGTGGGCTGCGGACATTGGTTGGGCTCGCAGGAGTCGACCCCGGGCAGGGTCGTGCCCAGGCAGTCGCCCGAGCCGACGATGGTCAGCGCGCAGTCGCCGTTGGTCTGACAGCACGCCTCGACGTCCCCCGTGGGCGTGAAGTCGACCACCAGCGCCGGCGGAGAGCCCCCTTCCCGGCTGTCGAAGCGGCGGGTGGTCGTCGGGTTCGCCTCGTCCCCGATCAACACCCAGCCGTCGTTGGCGGTCGGGGCATCCAGCCACGCCTGAACGTCACTGACCATGGCGCCGTTGCCCGCTACCGCGCTGTCCCACACCGGGGACGTGGTATTGACCAGGGTGCTGCCGCTGGCCGTGAGGAGATAGTCCCCACCAGCGCTACCCCAGGCGGTGATCCCGGCCGCCGCCTCGTTCCAGGTGGCCGCCCCGCTCACCGCCGGCTCCCCCTGGCCGCCGCCGCGCACCCCGCAGCCGTTGCTGCCCTCGCCCCAGGGCGTGGTCACCGCGTGCAGGGCCATCACCGCGTCCGCATGATTGCCGCCGCGGGTCACGGCCATCGTCAGGGTCACGCGATTGATGATCGAGCCGGGCGGGACCTCGCTGGCGAGGTCGAAGCGCAGCAGCGCCCGGCGCGCCGCGCCGTTGTCCGTTGTGCCCGCGAAGATCGAGTCGCACGCTCCGGAGCCGTTGTCCGGAAAATCCGCCGCCAGCGTCGTGTCCTGGCTGGGATTGAGGATCGCCGTCGCCCCATGGACCCCCGGCGCCCAGAGCACGGCGCTGACCACAAGACCCCACGTGCCCATGAATCGCCAACCACTGCTTCGTTCCACTGCCCTCATCACATCCTCCGTAGAATCACTATTGAAAAGTTGACATACGATTTTGCCCGGAACCGCCGCGGTCGCTGGAGCACGCTGCCTCTCCTTGTCACGCCATCCGGCGGATTGATGGCGTCTTGCTAGGTCGAACGTCGCCCACTGTCCAGACACCGCCGGCCTGCCGCGGCGACCTTGTTCTTCCATAGCCACTCCCCCGCCGCGCTCCCACTGCCCCTCGGCGCGGCGATGGCCGAAGAAAAAAAATCAGGTAGACCTCAGTTTTGCAGCAATTCTCGTGCCCATGATCGCGGCGACCACCACGATCCCCTGTTGCCAGTCACTGCCGCGAGGATCCATGGGGGCAAGGGGCGGGAGCCGTGATCGGAACACGCCGCGTCTGCCAACCGTGTCATGCGGCCACTGACAAGGTGACGGACGGACATGACGCGGACGGCAGAACACCTCGCCGTGTCCAACCCGGGGCCGGCCCACGCTCGCCCCTCCGTCCCGTCCGGAGTCCGCGTACCGTCGCCTGCCGGCCGAGGCACGGCCGATCGCTAGCCCGCATTTCTCACCAGGGATCGTGGCGAGACCGTGCAAACGCGCGTAGATCCTGGCCGGCCCGCGGTAGGAGCCGAATCCCTTCGGCGACCCAGGCCCGCAGGGCCTGGTGCGCGGATCGCCGGTGAAACCGGCTCCTACCCCAGGCGCGGACTCGGACGAGGACCCGGCCAGGAGATGCGGCCTGCCGGCAGGCAGGCAGGGCGGTTGCGCGGGCGCAGCAGATTCATGGTGAGAAATGCGGGCTAAGCGCCAAATGACGCACCCATCCCCGGCAATCCCGTCCCGCCATCGCCCACTGCGCGCGAAGGATGTACACAGCGAATCGTTGTCCTAGGATGTCGTCCCATCGCACGCGAGTCGCCCCATGAGCACTTCTGAATCGGCCACCACCGTACTCCTGGACGCGGATACCGCGCCTACCCTGCAGGGTGCGGATCTCGCCGCGCCCGCAGGCGAGCCGCGGATTCGCGAGATCCCGTTTAATTACACCTCGTACTCCGACCGGGAGATCGTCCTGCGGCTCCTGGATGGCGAGTCGTGGGACGACCTCAACGCCCTGCGCGGCCAGCGCCAGACCGGCCGCTCGGCGCGCTGGCTGTTCGAGGTCCTGGGCGAGATCTGGGCGATCACCCGCAATCCGTACCTGCAAGAAGACCTGCTGAAAAACGGCAAGCGGTTACGCCTCCTCAACGAAAAGCACAACGACCGGCTGCGCTCCATCGAAGAACGCGCCCAGGACAACCCGACCGCATTACGGGTGGCGCAGAAGGCGCGCGCCCGGGTGAACGACTTCCGCCACGGCGTCGCGGGCGAAAAGCGCGCCCGGCGCCGGGCGCGGGCTGCGCTCGCCAAGGTCACGGCGCGGGCCAACATCCACTTCTCGCCGTTCATGAAGGTGAGCCACATGACGGACGCCACCGACTGGCGTCTGGAGATCCCGTTCGCCGTCCTGACCCCGGACAGCGAGGCGGAGATCGGCGCGGTGGTGCGCGTGTGCAAGAAGCTTGGCCTGTCGATCATCGCCCGCGGCGGCGGCACCGGCCTGTGCGGCGGCGCGGTACCCCTGTTCCCGCGCAGCGTGGTGATCAACACCGAGAAGCTCGACCGCATCGGTGACGTGGCGGAGCAGGAAAACGAGGGGGCGACCGATCCGGCGCGCGCGTTTATCGCGACGATCGCCGGGCAATGCGGGGCGGTGACCGGGCGAGTGACGGAGCGCGCCAAGGCGGCGGGCTACGTCTTCGCCACCGACCCGACCTCCCTGTGGGCGTGCACCATCGGCGGCAACGTCGCCTCCAACGCCGGCGGGCAGAAGGCGGTGATGTGGGGGACCTGCGTCGACAACCTCCTGTCGTGGCGCATGATCGATCCGGATGGCCTGCCCTTCGAGGTCAAGCGCCTCGACCACAACATGGGCAAGATCGGACCCGACGTCATGGCCACCTACCGCATCACCCGCTACCAGGCGGACGGCCACACCCGCCGCGGTGAGCCGGAGATCCTGCGCATCCCCGGCACCGAGTTCCGCACCATCGGCCTGGTGAAGGACGTCACCAACAAGCGGCTCGGCGGCCTGCCGGGGGTGCAGAAGGAAGGCACCGACGGCATCATCACCTCCGCGACCTTCGTCCTGCATAAGCCCTTCCCCTACACCCGTACCCTGTGCCTGGAGTTCTTCGGCGACGAGCTGTCCAAGGCGACCGAGGCGATCGTCGCCATCAAGAACCGGGTCGATGCCGACGACGGCGTGCACCTCACGTCCCTGGAGCACTTCGATGAGAAGTACGTCAAGGCCACCGGCTACCACACCAAGTCGCCGCGCGGCGTGCGCGCCCGGGTGGTGCTGCTGATCGACCTGGGGGGCCACGATGAGGCGCGGGTCGCACGCATGGCCTCCGAGATCTGCCGCATGGCGGCGCAGGGAGACGGCGAGGGGTTCATCGCCGTGGACGAGGAGGCGCGCGCCGCGTTCTGGAAGGTGCGCGGCCAGATGTCGGCGATCGCCCGCCACACCAACGCCTTCAAGATCAACGAGGACGTGGTCATCCCCCTGCCACGGCTCACCGAGTACGCCGATTTCATCGAGCGCCTCAACATCGAGCTGTCCACCCACAACAAACTGGACATCATCCGGGCGCAGCGGGCACGGCTCCGCGCACGGCTGGCGAGCAAACAACCGGCGGACCGCCCGAGCGAGTTCCTCGCCCGCAAGCTGCGTGAAGGGATCGAGGTGATCGATCAGGTGGCGGGCCGCTGGCAGCGGTTCGTCGACGGGCTGGACCGCCCCGCCGTGGAGCTGGTGGAGTTCCTCCCCGCGGGCGTGATCCGCAGCGACGAGACCCTGTTTCGGATCATCCAGCGCGGCGACCTGCGCATCTCCTACCGGCGCGAGGTGGAGAAGCCACTTACCGCTCTGTTCGAGAGCCACGTCGACATCATCTCCGACCTCAAGGAGATCCACGGCCGCAGGCTGCGTTCGCGGGTGGTGATCGCCACCCACATGCACGCCGGCGACGGCAACGTCCACACCAACATCCCGGTCAACTCCAACGACTACGAGATGATGCGCACCACCCACCGGATGGTGGAGAAGGTGATGGCCAAGGCCGTCGAGCTGGGCGGCGTGATTTCCGGCGAGCACGGCATCGGCATTACCAAGCTGCCGTACCTGAAGCCCGAGGTGGTGGCGGCGTTCACCGAGTACAAGCGGCGCGTCGACCCGGACGACCACATGAACCCGGGCAAGCTCACCGACGTCGCGCCCCTCGCTCTCGCCTACACCCCGTCCTTCAACCTGCTGGAGAGCGAGGCGATCTTGATGAAGGCGGCGGAGCTGGAGGAGATCGCCGAGACCATCGCCCCGTGCATCCGCTGCGGCAAGTGCAAGCCGGTGTGCAACACCCACTCGCCGCACAGCGACATGCACTACTCGCCGCGCAACAAGATCCTCGCGACGGGGATGATCATCGAGGCCTTCCTCTACGAGTCCCAGACCCGCGCCGGCATCTCCCTGGACGAGTTCGGCAACCTGCAGGACGTGGCCGACTACTGCACCGTGTGCCACAAGTGCGAGGCGCCCTGTCCGGTGAACATCGACTTCGGCGAGGTGAGCGTGCGCCTGCGCCGGCTGCTCAAGGACAAGGGGGTGGCCCGTTTCCGCCCCGCGGCCAAGGTGGCCATGCTGTTCCTCGTGCTCACCAGCCCGGGGGCGGTGAAGACCGCGCGCCTGTTCTTCATGCGCATCGGCTTCGGGGTGCAGCGCACGCTTCACGGCTGGGGCAAGCGCCTCGGTCTGTTCGACGGTCGCACCCGCCACACCACGCCCAACACGCAAGGCATCGTCCCGCAGGTGCTGCGCTTCATCGACACGCCCCTGCCGGCGGTGGCGCGCAAGACGGCGCGCACCGCCCTGGGCATCGAGGACGGCAAGACCATCCCGATCCTGCGCCACCCGGAGAAGGCGGGGGACGAGGCGGTGTTCTACTTCCCCGGCTGCGGCTCGGAGCGCATGTACTCCCAGATCGCCCTGGCCACCGAGGCCCTGCTCTACCACCACGGCGTGCAGACCATCCTGCCGCCGGGCTACTTGTGCTGCGGCTTCCCGGCGTCGAGCAGCGGCGAGGAGGCCCTCGGCAACCGCATCAACGCGGACAACCGGGTGCTCTTCCACCGCATGGCCAACACCCTCGCCTACCTCGACATCAAGGCGGTGATCGTCTCCTGCGGCACCTGCATGGACCAGCTCCTGGGCTACGAGCTGGCCAAGATCTTCCCCGACGCCCGCCTCCTGGACATCCACGAGTACCTGATGGAGAAGGGCGTCTCCATGGACGGGGTGCCGGGGCGCAAGTACCTCTATCACGAGCCGTGCCACACCCCGCTCAAGACCCACGGGGCGCAAAAGGTGCTGGCCAACCTGCTGCCGGGCAAGAGCGTGCCGATCCCCGACGGCTGCTGCGGCGAGGCCGGCACCCTGGCGATCACCCGCCCGGACATCTCCGCCATGATCCGCCTGCGCAAGGAGGAGGAGATCGAGCGCGCCCTCGGCCACCGCGCCGACGGCGAGCTGGGCGACACCAAGATCCTCACCTCCTGCCCCGCCTGCCTCCAGGGCCTCTCCCGCTTAGAGGCGATGGACGTGAAGGCCGACTACCTCGTCTGCGAGCTCGCCGAGCGCACCCTGGGCGAGAAGTGGCAGGAGGAGTTCGTCCACGCCGCCACCCACGGCGGCATCGAGCGGGTGTTGTTCTAACCCCCTTCAGGCTGATCGTTACCCATATCTTCACCGCTGGAGACCGTGAGTCCGAACGCTGGAGACCACGCCGACGCGCGCGGGGAACGCGGGAACCCAGGAATCCAGGAAACTGCCGGGCCGCGACTCGCCGGAACCCAACGTGCGCGG
>DASWHD010000097.1:0-43163 GCA_036393335.1 bacterium | reverse complement strand
CGCCGTAGGGGCCGGCATGGCGCCCGGTATTGCTGGGATCGTAGTGACCGCCCGCCGCCAGCCCGACCACCCTCTTGCCGTCCTTCTCGCCGGCACCGCAGCTCGGGTTCTGGTGCACGTGGAAGCCGTGCAGACCGGGGGGTAGGCCGTGCAGGTTCGGGGTGAGGACGGTGCCGTACGGGCCGGTGGACGCGGTGATCGTCCCGATCTCCTCACCCACGCCGCTGCCGTCGATCACGCGCATGGGGACGACCACCTCCCTCGCCTGCGCGGTTCCGACGACGATCAGCGCGCACAACAGACCGAATAACGATGCCTTCATGGGCAGGCCTCTTCTATGGGTCGAGTGATAAAAGATCGCTCTTTACCATAGCCATGGTGGGGCCCCTCCGTGGAGGATGGCAATGGGCTAGCGATTCGCCAACTCCTTGCAGTGCGGTATTGGCTGTTGGCCGGGTGATGATATCCCTGCGGAACTGGCCGGCCACCTCGAACTGGTCGCGCAGGACGTCGCGAGTTGAGAACGAAAGCCGACGATCAGGGTGGCGGCAACACCTCTTGCCTCGCCAACCGACCCCAGTAGAATCGTCAGATCCGCGACGCGCGAGTAGCTCAGCTGGATAGAGTACAGGCCTCCGAAGCCTGGGGTCGTGGGTTCGAATCCCGCCTCGCGCACCACCTGCTCAATGGATCCTCCGCGCAGCGGAGTCCTTGGAGCCCCCCTCCCCCCGGGAGGGGGACAGGGGGAGGGCGTATGGACCTGGCACTCCGCCAACCCCCAATGCCCCCACCCCATCCCTCCCCCGGTGGGGGAGGGCGTTTGAGCCCAAATGGCCGCGGCGCACCCCGACGGGCGGGTATCTCCGCGGATAGACGCGGGTGAGGAGTGACCCCACACGGTGGTAGCGTGGGACGATGCGTCGTCTCCGCGCCCGGTTTACCGCGAGCCTCCTGTATCGGGTCTTCCTCGCCCGCTACCGCCGCCCCTTCGTCATGGGGGTCCTGGCCCTGGTGTGGGTCGATCTGATCGACGTCTCCCTGCCGCTGCTCATCAAGGAGACGATTGACTCCCTGACCGCAGGGGCCGCCGCCAGCCACTTCGTGACCATCGCCGGCGCCTACATGGTCCTGGTCCTACTCCAGGCTGCCGGCCGCTACGCGTGGCGCATCCAGCTCGCCGGGACATCGTTCCGCTGCGACTTCGACCTGCGCCAGTCCATGGTCGGCGCCCTGGTACGCCAGGGGCCGGACTTCTTTCACCGCCACCCGACCGGCGACCTGATGTCCCGCGCCACCAACGACCTCTCGGCGGTGCGCTTCGCCGTGGGGCCGGGGCTGGTGATCGGCATGGACGCCCTGGTCTACTTCCTGCTGCTGCCGCCGATCCTCATCTGGCTCTCCCCCAGCCTGACGGCGGTGATCATCGCGCCGCTGGTGCTGGTGCCATTCTTCGTGCACCACATCCGCCAGGCGATCGCGGTGCGCTTCAAGGTGGTGCAGGCGGCCTTCTCCCGCATGTCCGTCAAGATCCAGGAGAACCTGGCCGGCATCCGGGTAGTAAAGGGATACGTGCTGGCGAGGCAGGAGGGGACACGCTTCGATCGCCTCGGGCGAGAGTATGTGGCGGCCAACATGCGCCACGCAGTCCCCGACTCCCTGTTCTCGCCGACCCTGGAGCTGATGACCTTCGTCTCCCTCTTCCTGTTGCTGGTGGTGGGCGGCCACCGGGTCCTGGCCGGCACCATGACCCTAGGAACCCTGGTCGCCTTCCAGCGCTACCTCTCGAAGATGTCCTGGCCGATGACCGCCCTGGGCTGGTCCCTCTCCCTCTTCCAGCGCGGCGCTACCTCTCTCGAGCGGGTCGACGAGGTGCTTCAGGCCGTGCCTTCGGTCGACGCCGAGGCGGGCGAGACGACCGGCCGGATCTTCCCGATCACGGCCGAGGGGCTCACCTTCACCTTCGACGGCGCGGCCCATCCGGCGGTGGCGGAGGCCGACTTCACGATCCAGGCGGGCGAGAGTGTCGCCCTGGTGGGGCCCGTCGGCGGCGGCAAGACCACCCTCCTCGCCCTCCTCGCCCGTCTCCATCCCGTCGCCCCCGGCCAGCTCGCGTTCGGCGGTCGCGATGGCAACCACTGGCAGCCCGCCGCATTGCGCCGTCACCTGGGGGTGGTCCCGCAGGATTCCTACCTCTTTTCCCGCTCCATCGCCGACAACATCGCCTACGGCCGCGATGAGGCGGCGGACCGTGAGGCCGCGGAGTGGGCGGCAGAGATCGCCAGTGTGGCCGACGAGATCCGCGCCTTCCCCGGCGGCTACGACGCCATGCTCGGCGAGCGCGGAGTCAACCTTTCCGGCGGCCAGCGCCAGCGCATCACCCTGGCGCGCGCCCTGATCCGCGACCCGGAGATCCTGCTCCTCGACGACTGCCTGTCGGCGGTGGACGCCGCCACCGAGCAGAAGATCCTGGCCAACCTGCGCCGCACCCGCAAAGGGCGCACGGTGGTCTTCGCCACCCACCGCCTGAGCGCGGTGCGCGACGCAGACCAGATCTGGGTCATGGAGCGCGGGCGCATCGTCGAGCGCGGTACCCACGATCAACTGGTGGCTGCCGGCGGCCTCTACGCGCAACTGGTGGCCGAACAGCCAGCCGAGGAGTACGCCACGTGAGCCGATGCCATTGCTCCACCTACGAACGGTTCGGTGACTGTCTCCCTCCCCCTCCGGGGGAGGGACGGGGTGGGGGCGATGGGAACGAGCTGCGCGTCGGGTGCACTACTCGCTGCGTCGCCTGGACCACACGCCCTCCCCCTGGCCCCCTCCCGGGGGGAGGGGGGATCTGCTCAGCGCCGACCCCTGACCCCTGACCTCCATTTCTCGCATGCGCCACTCTTCCACCACAGCGGATGCATTCCTCCACGAGGACTCGGTCGCCGACCGGCCGCCCGATCTGGCGATCGTGCGCCGCATGGTGGCGTATCTGCGACCGCGGCGGGCACTGTTTCTCACCTGCACGGCGATGATCGTCTTTTCCGCCGGCACGGTGACCGCCGGCCCGTGGCTCCTAGGTCGGGCGGTGGACGCGGGGCTGGTGGCGCGGGATCGCGGTGCCCTGCTGCACTTCGCCCTGCTCATGCTGGCGGTGCAGGGGGTGCGCACCATCTCGGCCACCGCCGAAGGCTATCTCTTCACCCGCCTCGGCCAGGGGGTGCTGCACGACCTGCGCATGGACCTCTTTCACCGGGTGCAGTCCCTGCCGGTCGAGTTCTTCGACCGTAATCCGGTCGGCCGGCTGGTCACCCGCCTGACCAACGACATCGCCTCCCTCGGCGAGCTGTTCTCCCCAGACGTGATGGGCGTGGTGGTGAACCTGGTGGTGGTCCTCTCGGTGAGCGCCACCCTGTTTTTCCTCGACCCGGTGCTGGCCGCCCTCGGCTTCGTCCTCTTCCCGGTGGTGGCCGGGGTGACGATCTTCTTCGGCCGCCGTATCCGCTTCGTGTTCCGCGACGTGAAGGGACGCCTGGCGCGCATCAATGCGGCCCTCGGCGAGCTGATCCCCGGCATGCGCGTGGTGCAGCTCTTCGGCCGCCAGGAGGCGGAGGCGCGGCGCTTCACGGAGCTCAACGCGGCGTACCGCGACGCCCAGATCCGCGGGGTGCGCTACAACGCCCTGCTCCAGCCGGTGGTACAGATCTGCGCCGGGGGCACGGTGGCCGCCATCCTGCTGATCGGCGGCTGGCGGGTCCACGGCGGGGTGATCACCGTCGGCACCCTGGTGGCGTTCATCACCTACACCCAGCACCTGTTCAACCCGGTGCGCGGGATCATCGAGAAGTACAACCTCTTTCAGACCGCCATGGCCTCGGCGGAGCGGATCTTCCGCCTCTTCGACGAGCCCCCCGAGGTCGGCTGGCGCCCGGCGGAGTGGCCCGCGGACCTGCCGGAGCGGCTCGCCGGGCGCATCGAGTTTCACGCGGTCCACCACAGGTACGACGGCGGGGTCGACGCCCTGCGCGGTCTCGATCTGGCCATCGCCCCGGGCGAGGTGGTGGCCCTGGTCGGGCCGACCGGCGCCGGCAAGTCCACCGTGGCGAGCCTCCTGCAGCGCTTCTTCGAGCCCACTGGCGGCCGGATCGCGATCGACGGCCGGCCCCTGGCCGACTACCCCAAGGAGTACCTGCGCCGGCGCATCGGCTTGATCGGCCAGGAGGTCTTCCTGTTCGACGCCACCCTGAGGGAGAACCTCTGCCTCTTTCAGGAAATCGACGACGAGCGTCTGGCAGCGGTACTGCGCCAGGTAGGGCTGGACGAGGCCGTCGCGCGTCTGCCGGCGGGGCTGGCGACGCGGGTGGGCGAGCGCGGCAGCCGCCTCTCCCTCGGGGAGCGGCAGCTCGTCGCCTTCGCTCGCTTCCTGCTCTACGACCCGGACCTGCTGGTCCTCGATGAGGCGACTGCCTCCATCGACCGCAACTCCGAGCGCCTCATCCAGCACGCCCTCGACGTGGCGGCCCGGGGCCGCACGGTGTTGATCATCGCCCACCGTCTGCAGACGGTGCTCCACGCCGACCGCGTGGTGGTTCTGGAGCGGGGACGGAAGGTAGAGGAGGGCAGCCCTGCCACCCTGCTGGCCGCAGAAGGCGATTTCGCCCGGATCTACCGGCTACAGGAGAACGGGGCTGGGTAGACCGTAGGTCGCGGGACGCGACCTACGGTCTGATGGCGGGCGCGAGCCTGCCATCCACGGGGGGTGAAGTCACCCGGACCTGTGCCGGGTGGCGAGACCTGCCTGCCGTCAGGCAGGGGGGGCGCGTGGCGTCCCCCTCCATATCAGGTCGGGCTTCGCCCGTCGCCATGCGGAATCCCGTCGCCCTCACGGCAGACCCACCGTAGGGGCACGGCATGCCGTCCCCCTGCACGGGCGGGCAGAAACCGTCCCACGTGCTCCGAGAAGCCAAGCCGGCGCCGATTACGACGCAGTCTTGTGGTCGTCCACGGGGGATGCACCGCTGACGATCTGCCACAGCTTGTGGCGCTGTGCCTCGGTGAGGAGGCCTTGCCCGTCCTCCACGGTCTGCTGGATGTTGACGCGCATTTCCCCCTTCAGCCGGCCCATCTCTGCCAGGACGTTCTGGACCTGCTCCTGGTCCGTGCCGCCGTCAGCGAGCAGTGCCTCGAGACGCCGCTGGGCGTCCTGCATCTTCTCCGTTAAGCCGTCGAGCTGCTTGCGGTTAGCGAAGTACCGCTTTTTCAGCGCCGCGACTTGGTCGTCGGCCAGGCCGATCTCCTTGGCATTGATCAACGCCGTGAAATAGTAGTCCCCTTGCACCCCGAAGACCGTACCCGCCGCCCCCATGGCACACGGTCCGGCACCGCAACCGGGCTGTTTGCCGCAGCCGCCTGGGTTACGCTCGGCCCCTGCCGGCACCGCGATGACGAGGGTGAACAAAAAAGTGGAAAGGACGAGAAGGCGGTTCATGCTGGCTCCCAGAAAAGGAATCACCCTACGGCTTGTCCGCGGGGCGCTATAGACTGGCGCCGGATATTAGGAGGAGTTGAGACAATGGCCAAGGTAGAGATCTATACGACCGCGATCTGCCCCTTCTGTGATCGGGCCAAGGCCCTGCTCCGGAAGAAAGGGATCAGCTACGACGAGATCGACGTCGGCGCCGACCCGGACCTGCGCCAGGCGATGGTGGAGCGCACCGGCGGCCGGCGCACCGTACCGCAGATCTTCATCGACGGCGTGCCGGTCGGCGGGAGTGACGATCTCTATGCCCTGGAGGCGAAGGGCCTGCTCGACGCACTGTTGATGGCCTCCGCCGAGGGGTAACCGCGGCGGCGGCGTTGCAGCACCCCGGCCCCTTCCGCCCCTCCCACGAGGCGGCGCATAAGCTGGCGCGCACGGTCGGACGCCCCCCTCCCCCACCGGGGGAGGGCCGGGGTGGGGGCGTGGGGAACCGGGGGGGTCGCATGCCCATGCGCCCTCCCCCTGGCCCCCTCCCGGAGGGAGGGGGAAATTCCTGCGGCTGGTCGGAGACGCCTCTTCCTCCCCCCTTCACCTACCGTACCCACACCGTCTTGACGTTGACGAACTCGCGGATGCCGAAGCGGGCCAGCTCGCGTCCGTAACCGGACGCCTTCACCCCACCGAAGGGCAGGCGCGGATCGGACTTCACCATGCCATTGATGAACACCGAGCCGGCGTCGATCTGCGCCGCCAGCCGCTCGCCGCGCGCGGTGTCCGCGGTCCACAGGCTCGCCCCGAGGCCGAATGGCGTGTCGTTGGCGATGCGTACGGCATCCGCCTCGTCGGCGGCCGCGATGACCGCCGCCACCGGCCCGAACAGCTCCTCGTCATAGGCCGGCTGTCCGGGGGCGACGTCGGCCAGGATGGTCGGCGGGTAGAAGGCGCCCGGGCCATCTGGCACCTGCCCACCGGTCACCAAGTGCGCACCGGCGGCGATGGAGCGGGTCACCTGGCCGTGCAGCTCATCCCGGAGGTCGACCCGCGCCATGGGGCCGATGTTCGTCGCCTCGTCGAGGGGATCGCCCATCACCAGCGACTCCATCTGCGTCTGGAACCGCTCCAGAAACTCCGCCAGGCGCCCGCGCACCACGATGAACCGCTTGGCGGCAATACAGCTCTGGCCGTTGTTGATGCAACGGGCCGTGGCGGCCACGGCGCAGCACTGCTCCAGCTCCGCATCCTCCAGGACCACGAACGGGTCGGAGCCACCCAGCTCCAGCACGCTCTTCTTGATCGCCGCGCCGGTCCGCTCTCCGACCCTGCGGCCGGCGAAGTCGCTGCCGGTGAGGGTGACCGCCTTCACCCGCGGGTCGTCGATCAGGGCCGCGACCGGGCCCGAACCGATGATCAGGGCACGGAACAAGTCCACGGGGAAGCCGGCATCGCGGAACACCTCCTCGATGGCCAGGGCACAGCGCGGCACGTTGGAGGCGTGCTTCAGCAGGCCTGCGTTACCCGCCATGAGGGCCGGAGCGGCGAAGCGGAAGACCTGCCAGAAGGGGAAATTCCACGGCATCACCGCCAGCACGATGCCGATCGGGTCGAAGCGCACGTACGCCTTGCTGCCGTCGCTGTGCGCCTCCTCTGGGGCGAGATGGTCCGCCGCCGTGTCCGCGTAGTACTCGCAGGCCCAGGCGCACTTCTCGACCTCCGCCCGCGCCTCACGGATCGGTTTCCCCATCTCCACGGTCATGGTATGGGCGTACTCTTCCTTGCCCGCCCGGAGAACCTCCGCGGCGCGGCGCATCAGGCGCGCGCGCTCCGCCAGGGGCACCGCGCGCCAGGCGGTGGCCGCGCGGTGGGTGGCGGCGATCGTCTCGTCGACTTGCTCCGGGGGCCACTCGGCAAACCGTTCGAGCAGCTCACCGGTGGCGGGGTTGCGGGTCTCGATGGCCATGGTGGGTCTCCTCTCTTGTTGTAGGTGCGAGCTTGCTCGCGAAGCGACGGCCAACGCCAACCCGAACCGTTCGCGAGCCCGTGCAAGTGGCCGTAGATCCTGGCCGGCCCGCGGTAGGAGCCGAATCCCTTCGGCGATTCCGGCCCGAGAGGGCCGGCCGCGCGGAGGGCGCGGGTCGCCGGTGCAACCGGCTCCTACCTCGGACGAGGTGGCCATGGAACAGACCTCCGTCAGGCGCTCTCCGCCGCGAGCTCGGCATGCACCTCCTGGCGCCAGCCCACGCCGAGGAAACGCTTCACCAGGTAGACCCCGGCGTAACAAAACGGCGTGTCGAGCAACGCGATCACCAGCTTGAAGAGGTAGTTGGAGACGATGATCTTCGCCATCACCACGGGCGGGAGGTGCAGGCCGAAGCCGAGGAAGATCGTGTTGACGATGACCGTGTCGACGAGCTGGCTGAGGATGGTCGAGCCGTTGTTCCGCACCCACAGATGCCTGCCGCGGGTGACGCGGCGCCAGAAGTGGAACAGGCGGTTGTCGGTGAGCTGCGCCACCATGTAGGCGAGCATGGAGCCGAAGATCAGCGTCCCCGGCAAGGTCATCACCGACTCGAAGGCGTTCTGCATCTCCGCCACCGACTGGTAGCCGAACCTGGCGTTCACCCACACCGGGGAGCCGGGCAGGGCCATCACCAGCAGGACGAGGGCGAGCATCACGAATGACATGACGAAGCCGACGAACACCATCAGGTCGGCACGCCGCTTGCCGTAGATCTCACTGACGATGTCGGTACATAGGAAGGTGATGGGGTAGGTGATGATCCCGGAGGTGAGGGTGAACGGCTCGCCGAACAGCCCGGTGGGGAAGGTCTTCGGGAAGGCGTAGAAGAGCTTCACCCCGATGATGTTGGTGAGGATCAACATCACGACGAAGATGCAGGCGAGGAGCACGTACGGCACCTCGTAGCGCGGCAGGGGCTGGTGGGGGATGTGGCCGTCGCTCATGGTGTCTTTGGTGCCCGCCTACGCCCCGAGCTCGCATCCCACCCACCCGGTGAGAAGAAGGAACACGAAGGCACGAAACCGGGAAAAACGCGAACGGCATGAAAAGGCCGATTTCGTGCCTTCATCCGTTTCGTGTTTTCGTGATCCCAGTTGCACCTCGATGTCCCGGGTTCGCTGAGCTGAGGGATAGGCAGATTTCGCCAACGCCGAAAGTGGGAGTTAAAAAGAGTCGCGGACGGAGACGCTAACAAAGCCCCGGCAACCACGCCAACGACGGGCAGCCGGCATTTCTCACCACGACCCGGAGAGCGCCCACGCATGCGCAATACGGGTGGACCCGGTCGTCACTCGTGGGTAAGCGGCCAGAGGCGCGGGATCAGCCAGGTCGCGACGGCCCACAGGGCCAGCTTCAAGGGCACGCCCATCCTGATGAAATCGCGGTAACGATAGCCACCCGGCGCATAGACCAGGGTGTTGGTCTTGTAGCCGATCGGCGTCGCGAACGAGGCGGAGGCGCCGAACAGGACCGCCATGATGAAGGGTCGCGACGCGAGTCCCATCGCCTCCGCCGTCCCGAGGGCGATGGGGATGAGCAGCACGGCGCTGGCGTTGTTGCTCATCACCTCGGTGAGGAGACTGGTAAGGAAATAGATCCCGGAGATTACCGCGACCGGTCCCAGCGGCCCCAGAAAATCCACCAGCCCCTGGGCCAGATACTGACCGGCGCCGGTCTTCTCCATGGCCAGCCCCAGGGCGAGGGTACCGATGATGAGCACCAGGATCCGTCCCTGGATGGCACGGTAGGCGTCCGCCAGGGAGATACAGTTGGTGAGGATAAGGCCGACGGCCGCAGCGATCGCCACCAGGGGCAGAGGCAGGAGGCGGAAGGTGAGACACACCACCACTGCCAGGATCACCGCCAGGGTGATCGGCGCCTTGGCCGTGTTGACGTACGCCTCGTGCACCCCGTCCATGCGCAGGAAGTCGCGGCTCCCCTGCACCGCCGCGAGGGCCGCGAACTCCCCGAAGACCAGCAGGATGTCCCCGAGCATCAGGGGCTGGTGGATGACGTTGCGCTGGATGTGCCGCCCATGGCGCATGATCCCCATGACGTAGAGTTGATGGCGCCGCTGGAACTGGGCCTCCGCCAGAGTCTGGCCGAGGAACTGGGAGTTCGGCGTCAGCACCAGCTCCGCGAGCATCATCTCGCGCAGGTTGAACTTCAGCGACTTGCGCGGCAATCCGGGCAGCAGCTCGACGCGCTCGTCTTGGTGCACCTCGAGCAGGGTGTTGAGATCGCCGCGCACCACCAGACAATCCCCTACTTGGATCAGTACCGGTGGCGGCACCGTCCACAGGCTGACCCCACCGCGCACGATGTCCAGGATCTGCAGGCGCGGAAACCGCTCGGCGATCGTCTTGCGCAACGGCTTGCCTACTAGATCGGAGTCGGCGCCCACACGGATCTCGGAGACGTAGTGGCGCTTCTGGTCCAGGCCCAAGGTCGACGTCACTGTCGCGACGCGCGGCAACAGCCGCGGCCCGGCGATCAGCACGTAGACCAGGCCGATGGCGGCGAAAATCAGCCCCGCGGGAGTGAGCTCGAAGATCTGGATCGGCGGTGCGCCCAACTCCGCTACCAACTCGGAGACGAGGATGTTGGTGGAGGTCCCGATCAAGGTGCAGGTCCCGCCGAGGATCGCCGCGTACGAGATCGGCATCAGCAGCCGCGACGGCAATAAACCTCGCTCGTTGGCGATCCCGAGGAGCACCGGGAGAAAGACCACCACCACCGGCGTGGAGTTGACGAACGCGCTGGCGGCCCCCACGAGCAGCATGGTGAGGAGCAGGAGGGCGGTGTAGCTCCCGGCGACCTCGGCGATGCGCCGCTCGACGAAGGCCAGGGCCCCCGTGCGTAGCACCCCGGCGGCGAGGATGAACATGGCGCCCACCGTCACCACTGCCGGGTTGGCGAACCCGGCGAGGGCCTCGCTCGGCGTGAGCACGCCACTCAGCCCCAGCACCAAGATCAACAGCAGCGCGACCAGGTCATAGGGCAACCACTCGGTTGCGAACAGCACGACCGATGCCACACACAGAGCGAGGACCAGGGCGATCTCCGGGGTCATGGCGCCGGGAGGCTAGGGTGGAAGCCACAGTGCCGCAACCGGCAACCGCGGATCGGGGGAGCCCACCATACGGCATCCCCGGCACTCCCCCCGAAGGTCCCTGGTCGACCATCGTCTCATTTTAAGACGGCACACCCAAACGACCGTCTCCTTTTGATACGCAAAATTTTTACCCAATCTACACGCCTTCGTGAAACATTCGAGACATTTGACATTCAGATGAATCCACCAATAATTAATATCTATCTATTTTGATCGAGTATCATGTGATTTCTAGCCGCAAAGCCCACCTGTTGGCGACCAGGAGCCCTGACCCATGGAGATCACGACGCCCTGCCAATCGCAACGAACGCACCGCTGGGCACTGGCATTCCAATTGCTGAGAAACGCTTCGAGACCCATACGAACCGAACGAACCCGAACCCTTAGCTCGGTCTCCTAGAGAGAAACTTGAGCCAGATTTAAGGAGAGAGACATGCCTTTCGCCCGCAATGTGCTACCTCGTTGGTCGCTGGTCGCCGGTCTCGCGATATTGGGCGCCGGGGGGGCGCAGGCCGCCCTGATTGCCACCCCGGGAAACGACATCACGGGACTGAATATCACCCTGACGCTGACCCCGGAGAGCGACGCCGAGGGGGGAACCACCACCCTCTCCTACGAGGTGGGGCTGGCAACCGATGCGGCCGCCGAGTGGCTGATCGTCGGCTTTACCGTCCTGCGGGACTGGACGGAAGGGCCCTACACGGGCAGCCCAGCCGTCGGCGGGCCCGACGGCTGGGCCGTGGGCCCGACCAGCCATTTCGTGCACTGGGACGTTCACACGGGTGCGGTCGAGATCGGCGAAGATGAGTCCCTCGCCGGGTTCACCTATACATTTTTCGGCGAAAGCCCCACGAATCAGCTCTTCCGCTACCTGGTGAGCAAGGGCGGCGCCACCCCGTTCCAGGTCCTCTCCAACGAGCGCACTCTGGCACCGGCCGTGGTCATTCCCGAGCCCAACGCCGCAATGCTCGTCGGCCTCCCACTGGCCGGCCTGTTGTATCGCCGGCGGGTCTGACCCGGCACCGACTCCCGGCGACGAGTGAAAGGGGCGGGGTGGCGTGTGCCACCCCGCCCCTTTCACTGCCCGCGACCGCGGATCAGTCGAACGTCCCGGTGAAGGTGCCGCTAAGCTCGGAACAGTCGTCGTTGCTCCCGGCAAACGTGCCGGTGAGGGTCTCGCCGTCGGTGTTGACGCTGAGGGTCACCGTGAGCGCGGCGCCATCCGGCAGGCCACTGCCCGCAAAGGAGATCTCGCGACCATCGTCGTCGCTGGTGCCGGCGATCGCCACTTGCGGTGGACCTTCCAAGGAGATCACCACGTCCACGCCGCCCGCGTCGTTCGGGGTAAACAGAGCCGCGCCACTGCCGGCATACGGTGCGTCACCGGTGCCGGTGCAGGTGCTGGAGGCGACCGTCATCACCAGCGTAGCGGTGCCGGCCAGACTGAAGTTGCACACCAATGCCGAACCGGCGGCGAACGATACGACGAAGTTGCCCGCCGGCCCGGTGTCGGAGGTAAAGCTGCCCGTGAGGGTATTGACATTCACCACGCCGGCCAGAGTGCGCGTCTCGCTCCCCACGGTCATGGTGGCGTCGAACACGCCGGTATCCGGATCGAACGAAGTGACCTGGCCGCTGACCGCCACCCCACCGACCGTGCCGGTGAAGGCGCCGGTGCAGTCGAAGGTCACGGCAAAGGCCTCGCCGTCGCCCTCGATGTTCAGGGTGCCGTTCCAGGTGCCGGCGATCTCGGTGGCATCCACCGCCGCCGCGTTCGCCGGAGTCGAGTCGTCGTCATCGTCCCCGCAGGCGCCGATTGCGCCCATTAACAGCGCCGCGAGCCACAGATGCCACAGGTAACGAGTCCGTCTGCCAATCGATGTAGTGGCCATCCGCCGACCTCCGTCCGATGTGGGTGATGAATGGAGGAGTGACCCCGGGGGGTCGGGACGCCCCTCCCGGCCTTCAGATCTCCTAACTATCGACACAGGGTACACGAAAGTGAAGCAAGTTTGAGCCGCCCCCCCCTGCGGGCGTCATGGCGGCGCACCCGCTGCAGTCCCCCGCGAGCTCATAGGCTTCCAGGCCGACCTCGGTGCCCCTCGCGCCAAGCAGTCCTCATGCAACGGGTCGCCGCCAGCGGTAGGGAACGGCTCAGGCGCGGCGAAGCCGCCCGTCGTCCAACCGAGGGGCTTTGCTGCCGATCACACGCCGTGCCTGCACCCGCGAGACAGTCTTGTCGCCCGTCTGTCTCACTTTGCGACGACGCCGACCGCACGCCGAGGGCGATATGAGACACCGGGCCTGCCGCCACGAAGGATCGTCCCATGACCGATCGGGGGCCGGCCCCGGACTCGAATCCGAGGAAAGTCCCTGAAACCATCGATGGATCCTCCGGTGACGCCATCGCCGACGAGCCGGGGTCGCCGACCAGAGGGCGTGGCAGGGCACCGATGTCCGATCGGCCCTGGGAGACACTCACGGCCGGCACGCCTTTTGCTTAAGCGTAAGATGTGACGCAACACAGCGGTGAGCCTTTCGCGGAAGTGAACCGCGAGGGTGGCCTGTTACCTAAAACCCCATATAACTGACTAACATTCTAGAGAATTATCATGTCTCGCTTACGCAAGCCTCTGATCCCAGCGCTCGTCGCCGGCCTCTTCGCGTTCATACTGGCCACCCGAGGCGAGGCGTTCACCCTCACCTTCAGCGCCTTTGCCAGTGATTCGGACGCGGACGTCGGGCTCCTCGATGCCACCCTCTCCCTGGTCGTGGCCGGTGCCGCGGGGGCGACGGGCAACGATCTGCTGATCATCGATCTCGCCAACCACACCGCGGTGCCCAACGCCTACACCCTGTCCGAGGTCTACCTGAACTACACGGGTGCCGCCGATCCGTCCGCCTTCACCCTGGTAACCGATCCCCTCGGCGACGGTGCCTTGACGGCGGGCACGAAGACCGCCGGCAATGGTAACAAGGAGCTCGCCCAGGAGCCGCACGCCGGCGGCTTCGGTTACTACGATCTCCTGCTGGACCTCTCCACCCCGCCCGGGGCCAACGACGGCCTGGCGGCCGGCGACAGCGCCACCTGGGAGATCGACCTGGGAGGGACGGGCTTCGATGCCCTCGACTTCGGGCCCCTCTCGACCACCCAGTCGCCCAACCAGGTCGCCGGTGCCGCGGCGCTAAAGTTCACCCAGGGGCCGGCTGGCGACAGCGCGTTCGTCCTGCCGGCTCTCACCGACGACCCGCGGGTGAGACCCAACAGCGTGGCTGCCGTCATCCCCGAGCCGACCTCCGGACTGCTGATCGCATCGGCCCTCGTCGTCCTAGCCTGGCGCGGGCGACAGACGCTCGGCTGAGCCTCGCCCGCCGGGTCGCGCCAGCGGTCTCGGGCGCGACCTATCGTCCCCTCTAGCGGTGGTTCTCCCGCCGGCGGACCCGAAGGAACGCCAGGGGCGGTGCTCCGTGAGCAGCACCCGCGCGGTCAACCCGCATTTCTCACCAGGGATCGTGGCGAGCGCGCGCCACTGCCCGCGTCTCCCGGCCCACCTCGTCCGAGTCCTCGGCAGGGGTAGGAGCCGGTTTCACCGGCGATCCGCGCAACAGGCCCTGCGGGCCTGGGTCGCCGAAGGGATTCGGCTCCTACCGCGGGCCAGCCAGGATCTACGGCCATTTGCACGGGCTCGCCACGATCCCTGATGAGAAATGCGGGTTAACCCTCGACGATCTCCGTCCCGACGCCGGTCTCGGTGAAGATCTCCAGCAGGACGGCGTGGCGCAGGCGCCCGTCGATGATGTGCGCCTTGCGCACCCCGCCGGCGAGGGCGATCTCGCAGGCGGCCACCTTGGGCAGGAAGCCGCCTTGGATGGTCCCATCCTGGCGCAGGGCCTCCAGGTTGGAACGCTCGATGTGCGGGATCAGCCGGCCCGATCGGTCCAGGACCCCGGCCACGTCGGTGAGCAGGATCAGCTTCTCCGCGGACAGGGCCGCGGCCACGCTGCCGGCGACGAAGTCGGCGTTGATGTTCAGGGAGGTGCCGTCCTCGGCCACCCCCACCGGGGCGATCACCGGGATGAACCGGCCGCTGTCCAGGAGGTCGATGATCTCCGGATTGATGCGCGCCACCTCGCCGACCGCCCCCAGGTCGATGATCTCCGTCGTGTTGGTGGCCGGGTTGTTCTTCTGGTAGCGCGTCCTGCGTCCCTCGATGAGCTGTCCGTCCTTGCCCGCGAGGCCGATGGCGCGACCGCCGTGCCGGTTGATCAGGGCGACGATCTGTTTGTTGATCTTGCCGCCCAGGACCATCTCCACGATGTCCATGGTCTCCGGGTCGGTCACCCGCATGCCGTCGATGAACTCCGGGCTCTTGCCGAGGCGCTTCATGAGCTGGCCGATCTGGGGCCCGCCGCCGTGGACGATCACCGGCTTGATCCCCACCGACTTCATCAGCACCACGTTGCGCGCGAAGCCCTCGGCCAGGGCCGGATCGACCATCGCCGCGCCGCCGTACTTGATGACCACGGTCTTGTCCTGAAAGGCCCGGATGTACGGCAGGGCCTCCATCAGGATGGACGCCTTCTCGATCAGCTTTTCCATGGCAAAACCATTTTCCGGCGAAGTGGCCGCCCGGCGAAGTGCGGGACTCTTACCACCAACGGGCGAACGGTGCCAGGAGCAGTGGGGGCCGCCGCGACGGCCGCGGGCTGGGTCACTCGCATGCCAGGACAGTGGCCGCCACGGCGAGGGTCACGAGGGTCACCGGCACGCCGGTGCGGGCGTGGCTGCGCCAGTCCAGGGCGACGCCGTGGCGCCGGGCGAGGTCGGCGACGATCAGGTTGGCGATCGACCCCACCAGGAAGAGGTTGCCGGCCAGGGTGGAGCCGATGGCGAGGAGGGGCCCCGCCTGGGGGTGGGTGGCGAGGGGCAGGAAGAGCATCACCGCTGGGACGTTGGAGACCGCGTTGCTGAGCACCACCACGCCGGCGAACAGCCCGGCCGGGTGGGCCAGGTCGATCCCCCGGGCGGCGGCCGCCACCACCAGCCGGGCGGGCCAGCCGGTGGCCTGGAAGGCATCGTTGATCACGAACAGGCCGATGAACAGCACCAGGAGCTGCCAGTCCACCAGGCCGAGCATGTCCCGGGAGCCGCGGCGCCGGCTGGTGAGGATCAGGGCGGCACCCGCCAGGGCGCACAGCTCCCGCGGCCACGGGGCGAGGAGGAAGGCGGCGAGGAGGGCCACCGCGACCGCGAGTCCCTTGCCCGATTCCCACCGATTGAAGGGCGGCGGCACCGGCAGCGGCTGGCCGCCCCCGTCCGTTTCCCCGTCGTGCCAGCGGTGGCGGAACTGCCAGGCGATCACCCCCCACGTAGCCAGCAGCCCCAGGGTTGCCGGCAGCCACGCGGCGCGCAGGTAGCCGCCGAACGAGAGGTGCAGGGTCTGGCCGATCAGCATGTTCTGCGGGTTGCCGATCACGGTCATGGCCGAGCCCACGTTGGCCGCGCAGGCAAGCCCGAGGAGAAAGGGCAGCGGCCGCAGGCCGCGGTGGCGGCACGCCTCGATCAGCACCGGCGCCGCGGCAAGGCAGACGATGTCGTTGCTGAACACCGCCGCCAGCCCCCCCATGGTGACCACCACCAGCCCGAGGAGCACGGCCGGCCCTGCCTCCACCGCCGCCAGACGGCGCGCCACCCGGGTGTAGAAGCCGCCCACCCGGAGCTGTGCCGAGACCACCATCAGGGCGAACAGCAGGACCACGGTGGGGACGTCCACCGCCTGCACCGCCTGCGCCTCGGAGACCGTCCCGCTCGCCACCAGGGCGATCGCCCCGAGGAGGGCGATGCCGGTGCGATCCACGCGCAGCCCCGGAAGACGGCCAAGGAACAGGCCGACGTAGCAGGTGACGAAGACCGCGACGGCGATCACGGCGACCTTTCCGACCGCAGCCGACGGCCCCGGCCGTCGACGTGGGCCGCGCTGTGCACCCCATCCCCGCGGGCAATGTCGCGGCTCACGGCGTCGCGGCGAGGCGCTTGGCAAAGATCACCTTGTCGTCCCCCGGGGCGTACAACTCCGCGACCCGCGCCACCTCCCGGTAGCCGCACCGCAGGTAGAGGCTGCGCGCCGCCGCATAGGCCGGACGACCCGAGGTCTCGATCGCCACCAGACGCGCCCCGCACCGTGCCACCTCCGCCTCCACCCGCGCCAACAGGGCCGTGGCGATCCCCCGCCGCCGCACCTCCCGGTTCACCACCACCCAGTAGAGGTCGTAGGCCGCCACGCTGCACGGGATCGGGCCGTAGTCGGCCCACCCCACGACGCGGCCGTCGACGGTGGCGACCAGGCCGTAGTAGCCCGCCGCCGTGCCGTGCTCCAGGGTGTCGTCGAGGACCTCCCGGGCGATCTCCTGCTCCTCGGGGCGGAAGACCGCGGCACCGCGCACCAGGGCCAGGACTTCCTCTCGGTCGGCGGGGCACAAGGGCCGGACCACGACCCCCTCGCCGACCTCCGCCTCCGGCAGCGGCGGTGGGGAGGCCGCGGGCGCGCGGCGTGCCCGGGCGTTGTCCACCACCGTGCGGACGAACTCGGCATAGGGGATTGCCGCCGCCGCCAGGGCGGCGGCGAAGCCGGCGTCCGGCGCCACGTCGGGGTTGGCGTTCACCTCCAGGACGTAGAGGCGGCCGTCATCGGCGAGGCGTAGGTCGACCCGCGCGTAGTCCGTGCACCCCACCGCGTGCCACGCCCCGCGCGCCAGCTCCCGCACCCGCCGGGCGGTCGCCTCCGGCAGGGGCGCCGGAAGCAGGCGCGGGGTGTGGTGGAAGGCGAAGGCGCCGGCGAGCCACTTCGCGGCGTAGTCCACCACCCGCGGCGCGCCGTCGGGAAAGGCCGAGAAGTCGATCTCCGCGATGGGCAGGACCTCCACGGCCCCACCGCGCTCCAGCAGCGAGACGTTCAGCTCACGGCGGCCCACCAGACGCTCCACCAGGGCCGCCTGGTCGAGCTCCCGGTGGATCCGCGTCACCGCCGCCGCCAGGGCCGGGCCGGGGGAGGCCACCACCGAGCGCTCCGCATCGATCCCCTCGCTGGCGTCCGCTGCCACCGGCTTCACGATCCATGGACCGGCATCCGGCACCAGGTCCGGCAGCGGCTCGCCGGGGCGCACCACCACGCCGTCGGCGACCGGGATGCCGTGCTCGCGCAACACCCCCTTGGTGCGCGCCTTGTCCAGGGTCAGGGCAAGACACGGCGTCGAGTTGCCGGTGCAGCCGCGCGCCAGCGCGGCGCACATGGCCGGCACGTCGACCGCCTCCTCCGCAGCCCCGCCGGCGAATCCCTCGACCAGGTTGAACACCACCGCCTCGCCCCCGACCGCCACCGTGGCGAGGGCCTCCGGGAGGGTGCGCACCCCGGCGACCCGGTGAGCGATGCCCGACGCCTCCAGGGCGGCCTGCACCGCCGCCACCTCCGCCAGCACCCCCGCCTCGCTCAGGGCGGCGCCGGCGGCCGGCTCGTTGTACAGGACCAGAACCTGCTGGGGCTCAGCCGCCATGAGAGATCCCCTGGCGGGCGCAGGCGCCGGCGACGATCGCGGCGATCAGGTCACGGTAGGTCATCCCGTGGGCGGTGGCGGTCATCGGTAGGTCCGAGTGGGTGGGATGCAGGCCGGGCAGGGGGTTGATCTCCAGGAAGCAGGGGGTGCCCTGGCCGTCCAGGCGCACATCCACCCGTCCGGCGTCGCGGCACTCCACCGCCCGGTAGGCGGCCAGGGCAAGCTCTTCCACGGGCCGGCGCAGGGTCTCCTCCATGAGCAGCGGATAGTCAACGTAGACCTCGCTCTGCTCCTTGACGTCGAAGGTGTAGTCGCCGTGCGGCGCGTCCGCGTGGAGGCACACCTCCAGGGTGCCGAGGACCCGTGCGCCCGTGCCGGTGCCGAGGATCGAGGTGGTGAACTCGCGCCCGGACAGGTAGCCTTCCACGAGGACCGGCTGGCGGTAACGCGCCAGGAGGCGTTCCACCACCGGACCCAGCGCCGCCGGAGTGGCGATGCGGCTCTGGGCGTCGATTCCCTTGCCGGTCCCCTCCGCCACCGGCTTGGCGAACAGGGGGTAAGTAAGGTCCACCGCGGCGAGGTCCGCAGCGTCCCGCACCAGCACCGACGGGGCGGTGGCAACCCCCACGGCCGCCACCAGGCGCTTGGCCACCGCCTTGTCCAGGGTGGCCGCGCAGGTGAGAGGGTCGGAAAAGGTGTAGGGCACCGCGAAGAGCTCGAGCAGCGCCGGCACCTGGGCCTCCCGGGAGCGGCCCGCCATCCCCTCTGCGAGGTTGAACACCAGGTCCCAGCGATCGCCGGCGACGAGCCGCCGGCACAGATCGCGCCCGTGGCCGATGCGCTCCGTTTGGTGGCCCAGCTCCTGCAATGCCCCGTCGATGGCGGCGATGGTCTCCTCGCTGTCGAACTCCGCCAGGTCCTCCTCGGACAACCCGGTGCCGCGATGCACCGCGCGCAGGTCGTAGACGAGTCCAATCCTCAAGGTCATGGTCACTCCCGGCGATCTCGCCGGCGCCCCAGGGGGGCGCGATCAAGAAGTAAAGAGGGCAGCCGTCCCACGGTACCTATAAGACGGCGCGGGCGATGCCCCGGAAGAGGCACGGGAGCCCGCGCTTCAGGTTGCACAGGTTGTAGCCCCCCTCCTGCACCATCAGCAACGGGAGACCGAGGGTCGCGACCCGCTGGCCGATCTTCTCCATGCTGCCCGGCGTGAGGGAGAAGGTGCCGGTGGGGTCGCCGCGCAGGATGTCGAAACCGGTGCTGAGCACCAGGTAGGTCGACCGGAAGCGGGCGATGCGCTCCGGGCCTCCTCCAGGGTGTGCAGGTAGACAATGGTCTGAGCGAGCTGCGTGTCACCGATCGCCGACTCCTGCTGGCCGGCGACCCGCTTGCGGGGGGAGTGGCGGCGATACCTGGGACAGGTACTGGTCACCGGCAGCAGGGCCCGGTGGCGGTAGCGGTGCACTAGCCCGCCATGGCGTGCTCCTCGGCGAGCGGGTCGTCGGTGAGGAACGGCGGGTCGACCACCTCCTCCCCGTGGGGCACCGCCATGGCGAAGATCGGGTCGCTGTCGTCGCAGCGGCGCGGCGCCTCACAAGATGTAGCGGCTCAGGTCCTGGTCCTCGATGATGTCGGCGAGGGCGTGGGTGACGTAGGCGGCGTCGACGATCACCTGCTCGCCCGCACGGTTGGGTGCGTCGAAGCTCAGGTCGGCCAAGAGCCGCTCCATCACCGTATACAGGCGCCGGGCGCCGGTGTTCTCGTTGCGCTCGTTGGCGAGGGCCGCAATACGGGCCAGCTCGTGGATCGCCTCGTCGGTGAACTGCAGGTCGACCCCCTCGGTGGCCAGCATCGCCCGGTATTGCCGGGTCAGGGCGTTCTTCGGCTCGGTGAGGATGCGCACGAAATCCCGGGCATCGAGACTGTCGAGCTTCACCCGGATCGGGAAGCGGCCTTGGAGCTCCGGGATCAGATCGCTGGGCTTGGCGACGTGGAACGCCCCCGCGGCGATGAACAGGATGTGGTCGGTCTTCACGGGGCCGTACTTGGTGACCACGGTGGTTCCCTCGACGATCGGCAGGATGTCCCGCTGCACCCCCTCCCGCGAGACGTCGGGCCCCTGGCCGCCGCCGCGGCCCGCCACCTTGTCGATCTCGTCGACGAACACGATGCCCGACTCCTGCACCCGGCGCAGGGCCTCCTCCTGCACCTTCTCCTTATCTACCAGGCGTGCCGCCTCCTGCTCTTTCAGGATGCGCCGCGCCTCGGAGACCTTTACCCGCTTGTGCTGCGTGCGCTTGGGGAACATGTTGCCCAGCATCTCCTTGATGTTGATGCCCATCTCCTCCATGCCCGCACCACCGAGGACCTCGATGTTGGGGCCGCCGGCACTCTCCACCGTCACCTCGATCTCGCGCTCGTCGAAGTGGCCGGTATTGAGGCGGTCGCGCAGCTTCTCACGGGTGCGTTTCTGGGTCTCCGCGGTGGTCTGGCCGGCGACCTCGATTTCGCCCTCCACCACCTCCGAGCTGGAGGCACGCAGGGGGGGGAGCAGGGCATCGAGCAGCCGCTCCTCCGCGGCCGCCGCCGCCTGGGCCTCGACCTGCGCCGTCGCCTCGCCGGTCACCATGTTGATGGCCAGCTCCGTGAGGTCGCGGATCATCGACTCGACGTCGCGCCCCACATAGCCCACCTCGGTAAACTTGCTCGCCTCCACCTTGATGAACGGTGCATCCGTGAGGTTGGCGATGCGCCGGGAGATCTCCGTCTTACCCACGCCGGTAGGGCCGATCATGATGATGTTCTTGGGCATCACCTCGGCGCGCATCTCCTCGTCGAGCCGCTGCCGCCGCCAGCGATCGCGGATCGCCAGGGCGACGGCGCGCTTCGCCTCGTGCTGGCCGATGATGTACTTGTCGAGGGCCGCGACGATCTCCGCCGGGGTGAGCTCGTGGTGGCTGGCACTTTGAGTCACGGGGTGAGCTCCTCCACGAGGATTCGGTCGTTGGTGTAGATGTCGATGGCCGCTGCGATCGCCAGCGCCTCGCGGGCCACCGCCACCGCGGGTAGCTCGGTGTGGCGCAGCAGGGCGGTGGCGGCGGCGCGCGCCGCATCGCCGCCGGAGCCGATGGCCAACAGCCCGCCCTCCGGCTCGATCACGTCGCCAGTGCCGGACAGCAGGAAGCTCGCCTCCAAATCGGCCACGATGAGCAACGCCTCCAACCGGCGCAGGGCGCGATCCATGCGCCAGTCCTTGGCCAGCTCCACGCACGCCCGGGTGAGGTTGCCGTTGAACTGCTCGAGCTTCGCCTCGAATCGCTCAAACAGAGTAAAGGCGTCGGCGGTGGAGCCGGCAAACCCGGCCAGCACCCGATCTTTGTAGAGCCGCCGCACCTTGCGCGCCGAGCCCTTCATCACCGAATTCCCCAGGGTCACCTGACCGTCGCCGGCCATGGCCACCGCCCCATCCTTGCGGACCATGAGGATCGTCGTCCCGTGAAAACCGTGCATCGCCTCTCCAAGACGGCCGGCGTGCCTGCGCGCCGAGAAGAGTCAACGGTAAAGGGAGCCCCGACGCAGGGGAAGGGCGAAGACGGGTGGGCCGATCCCGCCTCCACGGTCGCAGGCCGGCCCCCTCCCCCGCCGAAAACTGCGCAGCGCCGCTACGCCGCCGGGCCGGGCCGGCCGGCGGCTTGCAGGAAGGCCGTGAGGATCGCGTACTGCTCCTCGGCCTCCGTGTGGGTGCCGCCCTCGCCGCTGGCGATCATCTCGCAGGTCCTGGCCATGCGGGCGTGCATCGCCGCGCGCCAGGCCGAGCTCCCCGCTCCCGCACCTTCGGCAACCGGCAACGCGGCGGCCGCGGCCGCGGCGGCCACGAAATGGCCCGCCTGGGCGAGCCACTCCGCATCGTGACCGCAGGCGGTATAGGTCTCCACCACCACGCTCCGGGCACCCTTATAGGCGCTCGCCAGCTCCTCCTCGGTCGCCCCGGGGTTGCCGGCGACCTCGACCACGCGCCGCACCCGAAAGTCGTCGTTCAGCGCCAGGACGTTTTCCGCAAAGCGGCTGCCCACTACCCGCTGCTCGGTCGCAGATAGGGAGTCGAGGGCCTGCTTGAACTCTCGGTCGTGGGTGATGGTCTCCATCGTGATGCTCCATTAGGGCGGCGCGGAGGCTGCGCCTGGTTATCGCACCTGCACCTCCATCAGCTCTGCGCCATCTGCATCCAGCACATGGACCGCACAGGCGATGCACGGGTCGAAGGAGTGGATGGTGCGCAGGATCTCGATCGGCTGCGTCGGGTCATGCAGCCGGTGGCCGGCAAGGGCGGCCTCGTAGGGGCCAGGCTGGCCCGCCGGGTCGCGTGGTCCGGCGTTCCACGTGGAAGGAACGACCGCCTGGTAGTTGGCGATGCGGCCGTCCTCGATCACCACCCAGTGGGCGAGACCACCGCGCGGCGCCTCCATGAACCCGACCCCCTGGCAGCGACGCGGCCAGGTGGCCGGGTCCCATAGCTCGTCGTTGAAGGTCCGCACGTCGCCGGCGCCGACGTTGGCGATGAGCTGGTTGTAGTACCCCTGCATGGCGTCCACCACCACCTTGGTCTCCAGGGTGCGGGCCGCGGTACGGCCGAGGGTCGAAAAGAGGGCCGCCACGGGGACGTCCAGGGTGCGCAGCACCGTGTGGACCAGCTCGCGGGTCTGATGGTGGCCCGTGGCGTAGAGCATAAGAACCCGCGCCAGAGGACCGACTTCCATCGCCTTGCCCTTCCAGCGCGGCGACTTGATCCACGAGTAGCCGTTCTCCACCCCCACGTGGTCGTAGGGCGGCGCCGGACCCGTGTAGTGCAGCTCGGTCTCCCCATCGTACGGGTGCAGGCCGCGCTCCTTGCCGACGCTGTAGTCGTACCACGAGTGGGCGATAAACTCCTGAATCTGTTCGGGGTCTGCCAGGTCGACCTCGTAGACGGTGGAGAGGTCACGGTCGAGGATCACCCCGCGGGGCAAGAGGAAGCCGGCGGGGTTGTCGATGCTGGTGGCGGGGAGATCGCCGTAGCACAGGAAGTTCCCGACACCCTCGCCCAGGCCACCCCACTCCTTATAGAAGCCGGCAATGGCCAGGGTGTCTGGAACGTAGACCTGGTCCACGAACGCCTGCATCTCGCGGATCACCTCCTGCACCTGGGCCAGCCCCACCATGTCCAGGGTGGTGCCCGACTGCTGTCCGGACTCGACGCCGATGGCGCACGGCGCACCGCCCACGAGGAAGTTGGGATGCGGGTTCTTGCCGCCGAAGATGGCGTGTAGCTTCACCACCTCCCGCTGCCAGGCGAGGGCCTCCAGGTAGTGGGCGACCGCCATCAAGTTCGCCTCTGGCGGCAGCTTGTAGGCCGGATGGCCCCAATAGCCGTTGGCGAAGATCCCGAGTTGGCCGCTCTCCACGAATGCCTTGAGACGCCTCTGGGTGTCCGCGAAGTAGCCCGGTGACGACTTCGGGTATGGGCTGATCGACTGGGCGAGGGCCGAGGTGGCCTTCGGGTCGGCCTGCAGGGCCGAGACCACGTCCACCCAGTCGAGGGCGTGCAGGTGGTAGAAGTGCATGACGTGGTCATGCACGTACTGGGCCGCGATCATCAGGTTGCGGATGAGCTGCGCATTCGGCGGGATCGGGTACTGGAGGGCGTCCTCCACCGCGCGGATCGAGGCGATCGCGTGCACCAGGGTGCACACGCCGCAGATGCGCTGGGTGAAGGCCCAGGCATCGCGCGGGTCACGGCCGCGCAGGATGATCTCGATCCCGCGCACCATCGTGCCCGACGAGTACGCCTGCTGGATGGTGTCGCCATCCATCTGCGCCTCGATGCGCAGGTGGCCTTCGATGCGGGTGATGGGGTCGACAACGATTCGCTCACTCACGATTCACCTCCAATGGAGCGGGACCACGCTCACCTCTCCGAGATCCCATGGAGAGCGGGCGCACAGGTGCCCGCAGATTCGGGCCGGCCCGCAGGCCGGGCGACGCAGGCGTACCAGTAGTACGTCGCGGAGCACGGCCGAGGACCCGGCGCGAAGATGTGGGTAGATGTGCGTCCGCCGGCCGGTCATGCCGCCACCTCCTCGGTGTCGAGGTGCTCGGCGACCAGCTCGGTCAGCCCCAGCACCTGGACGTGCTCCATGTGATACGCCTCCAGCGCCTCCTCCATGACCACGCGGCAATTGGCGCAGGCGGTCACCAGGGTGCTCACCCCGGCGGCATCGAGCTGCTCCTTCTTCTGCCGGAAGGCCGCGAGGCGCAAGTGTTCGGCGCGGTCGTTGGCGCTCACCCCGCCGCCCCCGCCGCAGCACCAGTTCATCACCCCGCGATCCGCCACGTCGCGGAAGTCCGCCGCCACCAGGCGCAACACGCTGCGCGGTTGGTCGATCACCCCGCCGCGACGCACGAGCTGGCACGGGTCGTGAAACGTCAGCGGGGTGGAGCTCTTGCCGCGGGTCCGCAGGCGGCCCTCCGCGCGCAGCCGGTCGAGGAGCTCGACGATGTGCACCACCTCGAAGTTGTAGGGCCGCCCGATGAGGTTCGGCCCCTCCCAGCGCAGGGCCATATAGGCGTGGCCGCACTCGGGACTGACCACGCCCCGCACCTTGAGCTTCTCCGCCGCGTCCACCACCCGCTGCACGATCTCCCGCGCCAGGTCGGAGACGCCGATCTGGATGCCGGCGTTGGTTGCCTCGAACCCCTCGGACGAGAGGGTCCAGGTCACGCCGGCCTGCTTGAAGATCTTGGCCACGGCCCCCAGATACTCGGGATAGTTGACCACCTCCATGGAGGACAGAAGGACCAGGTAGTCCACGTCCGCCTGGTCCAGGGGGATCCGCTCGCCGGTCTCTTTCTCCTGGTGGCGGATCTGTGCCTTGACGGTGTCCAGGCTCACCCCCATGGGGCTGCCGGACTCGATCGTGCGGGTGGTGGAAAGGACCAGGCCCTGGGGCGCGTGGCCGGCGACCGCCATCCCCTCGCGCATCTTGCGCACCATGTAAGCGATGTCGTTGCCCACGGGGCAGACCATGGAGCACCGCCCACACAGGGTGCACGAGTCGTAGACCAGCTCGCTCCACTCGGCCAGCTCGGCATCGCTGATCGGGCGGCTCAGGCCGAGGACCGCCGCGATCCGTCCAACCAGGGTGTACTCCTGCTTCCACAACCGCTTCAGTGGCTCGAGCTTATGGATCGGCGTGTACTTGGGATCGCCCGTGTCGACGTAGAACTGACACGCCTCGGCGCATAGACCGCAGTGGACGCAGCTCGCGAAGAAACTCGCGATCGGGGCATCGAGGACCTCCTTGAAGACCGCGATTCCCCGCTCCAGCGACGCGCTCATGACGCCACCCCCTTGTGACCAAAGAGGTCACCGTTGAACCACCGGGCCGGGAACAAGGTGACGAAGTGGATGAGCTTGGTGAACGGCATCGCCACCAGCAGCAGCTCCGCCGCCAGAATGTGCAACGCCAGCATCGTCCGGTACGGCAGCAGCAGGTGGTGGTAGGCGAGGTAGCCGGTGAGCAAAGGCAACACGGTCAGTGCCCAGACGAGGTAGTCCTCGAAGGTGGAGATGAAGCGCTTCACCGGATCCGTCAGCCGGCTCACCAGCATCACCACCAGGGTGACCATGGTGATCACCGCCACCAGGTCCACGAATGGGGTCGGGAGCCCCGGCCAGCCGAACCCCACCACGCCGCGCGCCATCTCGATGTGGGGAATAAAGAACAGCAAGACGATGCCGAAGCCGACGTGGAAAATGTATCCACCGAGGTAGGCGACCGGCCCGCGCCGCAGCATCCCCGGCGGGAAGAGGAAGCGGCGGAACACCGTGTGCATACCCGATGCGCCCCCCCGTTCGCGGGGTAACGACAGATCGGGCTTGCGGCCCAGGCTGAAGATCTCGATCAGCCGCCACACCATGCCCACGAGGAAGATCACCACCGCGGCCGCGAACCCGGGGCCACGCACCCAGAGCAGGAAGTCGATCGATGTCGAGGTCATGATGTCTTCTCCAGGTCTGCCAGGGTCGCCCGCCGATGTCCGGCCCGGGTCGCCGCCTGCTTGCGGCGGTTGCCGATGGCGACGGCGGCGCCGGCCACGGCTCCGGCGGCCAGGGCGATCCCCGTCGGCTTAGTCAACGGCGTGGTGGTCACCGACAGGGCGTTGTAGAAGCCACCCACGTCCCAGAAGGCCGGCTCGGAGCAACCGAGGCAGCCGTGGCCCGACTGGATCGGGAAGCTCGTGCCGGCGTTCCATTTGGTGGTGGCACAGGCGTTATAGGTCACCGGCCCCTTGCATCCCAGCTTGTACAGGCACCACCCCTTGCGCGCCCCCTCGTCATCGAAGCTTTCCGCAAACAGGCCACGGTCGTAGAAGGTGCGGCGGTAGCACCGGTCGTGGATGGTCTCGCCGTAAAACACCCTGGGCCGTCCCAGGGCATCGAGCTCCGGCAAGGAACCGAAGGTGAGGTAATGGGCGACGACGCCGGTAATCACCACGCCGATCGGCGGGCACCCCGGCACGTTTACCACCGGCCGATCCTTCACCAACTCGGATACCGCCACGGCGCCGGTCGGGTTGGGCTCCGCCGCCGGCAACCCGCCGAAGGAGGCACAGCTCCCCACCGCCACGACTGCCGCCGCACCCTTGGCGGTCTCCGCCAGCATCGCCACGTTGCTGACACCGGCGATGGTGGAGTAGCCGGGATCGGCCGTGGGGATGGAGCCGTCGACGATCAGCAGGTAATGGCCGAACGCCTCCTGCATGGCGTTCTCTCGCGCCGCCTCCGCGGCGGTCCCGGAGGCCGCCTGCAGGGTGTGGTGGTAGTCCAGCGAGATCGCATTGAGGATCAGCTCCTCCACCGTCGGCGTCGCGGAGCGGCTCAGGGACTCGGTACAGCCGGTGCACTCCTGGAAGGAGAGCCAGATCACCGACGGCCGCCGCGCTCTCTCCAGGGCGCGGGCGATCGCCTCGCCCATCCCCGAGGGCAGGGCCATCAGCGATGCCAAGGCCGTGCAGTATTTCAAGAAGGTCCTGCGGCTTACGCCACGCTGCCGCAGCAGGTCACCCAAGGTCATGTCATCCATCGCCCTTCTCCTTCATCCCCCCATCCCACTGCCGATCGAAAAACGAATCGCGGGGCTGCTGGTGGCCACGAGAGGAGACGGTCTCCCGCCTGCCGGCGCGGAGACGGCCGGACCCTCGTCTTACAATGGGATCACTTCCTGGATCCATAAACTCGACTTCGGCTCCTATCGTTGACCCAAGCCGTATGATTTTCTTGTTGGATGGTGGCCCGCGCAGGGCTCCGCGCTCCCTTCGACCCCATGTCCGTTCCGCCACCCCTGCACGAGATTCACCACGTGTTCCGCCGCCGCGGGAATGGCCCGGGCCACAATGGGCGACGGTGCGTCGCCCCACCCCACCCGTTCCGGCTGGATGGCCACCAGGGCACGCCGTGGCAGGCGCCAGCCCCGCAGGCGCGCAAGCTCGAGGAGGTCCGCCAGCCCGACTTCGTGGGCACTGCGTCTCCCAGCACGCAGGAAGCGGTCCATCGCCCTGCCCTCGAACCGGCGAACCGTCCCCGGCGGCGCATCCATTTCCGCTGCGTCGACGACGATCAACCCGCCGGCCCCCTCGATCGCCTCCAGAAAGACGAAGCTCAGGGTGCCACCGTCGACGTAGCGCACATCCATCCCCTCCCCCTGAGTGCGTCGCAGGTAGGAGACCGTGTGGACCCCCGCGCCGTCATCGGTCAACAGGGTGTTGCCGATCCCCAGCACCAGCGTGACCTTGGGAGGGGCGTTGGCCATAACCACTTCTCTCCAGCGGCATCTTCGAGGCCGCAAAGCAGAGCGCGTTTCTCTCGGTATTGGAGTCAATTGTAGCGGAAAAGATCCGTATCCGTTGGAACGTATTTATACGCCTTTTGTTATAGTTATATTACGGTCTCTTTTATTCTGTTTTTTTGTTTATCTCATCTGCTATACAGAGCCCATGTGCCTCGCCATCCCCATGCAGGTGGTCTCCGTCGACGGCTTCACCGCGCGCTGTGCCGCGAAGGGCGTGGAGCGCGACGTCAGCCTCTTCTTGATGCAGGAAGACCCCGTCGCCGTGGGCGACTACGTGATAGTCCATGTGGGCTACGCCATCCAGAAGGTCGCCGAGACGGACGCCCTGTCATCGTGGGAACTGTTCGACGAGATCCTCGCCCAGGAACCGGAGCCACGATCCGCGGCAGCCGGGCCACCCCTATCCGAGCGGTAGCCATGGTCCACACCGCGCGCGACTGGCTCGACCAGATCCACGCCCTGCCGCTGCCGCCGCGGGTGCGGATCATGAACGTGTGCGGGGGCCACGAACGATCGATCACCGCCGCCGGCCTGCGCGGCGCCCTGCCGCCGAACATCGAGCTGATCCCCGGCCCGGGGTGTCCGGTGTGCGTCTGCCCCGAGGAGGACGTCTACTACGCGATTCAGATCGCCCTGCGCGAGGCGGTGACCGTGGTGGCCTTCGGCGACATGCTGCGCGTGCCGGTCAATCTCCCGGCCGGGGAGGTCCGCTCGCTGGAGCAGGCGCGGGCCGCCGGCGGCGACGTGCGTCCCGTCGCCTCCCCGAGGGAGGCGGCGCGGGTGGCCGAGGCCCAGCCCGGGCGACCGGTGGTGTTCTTCGCCGCCGGCTTCGAGACCACCACGGCGCCGGTGGCCGCGATGGTGGCCGAGGGCGTCCCGGACAATCTCTTCCTCCTGCTGTCCGGCCGCCTCACCTGGCCGGCGGTGGCGCTGCTCCTGGAGTCCGACACCCCGGGCTTCGATGCCCTGGTCGCCCCGGGCCACGTCGCGACGGTGATGGGACCCGAGGAGTGGGCCTTCGTCGTCGATCGCCACCGCCTGCCGGCGGCGGTCGCCGGCTTCACCCCCGACACCCTGCTCGCCGCCTTCTACTCGGTGCTGCGCCAGTACCTCGCGGGCCACCCATTCCTCGACAATTGCTATCCCAAGGTCGTACGGCCGGGCGGCAACCCGGCGGCGCGGCGCTGCCTGGACGAGACCATGGAGGTGGTCGATGCCACCTGGCGCGGCATCGGCACCATCCCGCGGTCGGGCTACCGGCTGAAGCCGCGCTACGCGGCGCACGATGCGCGCCACCGCTTTCCCGGCTATGGCGAGGAGGCGCGGCGCCGCGCGGGCCAGATGCCGGCGGGGTGCGACTGCGCCCAGGTGGTGCTGGGCAAGCTCTACCCCATCGACTGTCGCCTCTATGGCAGCCCATGCACACCGCGGACGCCTGTGGGTCCGTGCATGGTCTCCGACGAAGGCGCCTGCCGCATCTGGTGGTCCGCCGGCCGCCACCGTGAATAGCCCGCAGCGATCGCGCCCGGACGGTTCGCGACCAAGGTCGCTCCTACGGGTGGATTACCAATGCCGCGGAGTGCCCCCCCGTAGGAGCGGGCTTGCCCGCGAACAGGCGTCACGCCAAACCCGAACGGTTCGCGGGCTTGCCCGCTCCTCCAGGCGGCTACGACCACCGTCCCCGGAGATACCGCATGGGCCGCTCTCGGCGCCCGCGATGTCTCTGTGGTGACGAAAGCGGCCCCGTTACCGGTAGTCGCGGGCGCCGCCGAGGCCGAGCTTGCGCATGCGGCTGGCGAGGGTGGAGCCGTTGATGCCCAGGATCTCCGCGGCTCCCCCCGGGCCGTAGATCTTGCCGCCAGTGGCGCGCAGGACCCGGTCGATGTATCGGCGCTCGACAGTCTCCAGGGTCTGAAGCCCCTCCGTCGCCGATGGGGCCGGAGGCGCCGGCCGCACCTCGCCTACCGCCAGATCGCCGCGGCCGGCAAGGATCGTCGCACGCTCCAGGTGGTTCACCAGCTCGCGCACATTGCCCGGCCACTCGTGGGCGCCCAGCGCGGTCAGCGCCGCGTCGCTCAGGGTCCACGGTCCGCGACCGGTACGGCGGGCGAGCCCGGCCAGGAAGTTGGCGGCAATGCGCGGGATGTCCTCGCGCCGCGCCCGCAGGGGCGGGATCTCGATGGGGAAGACGTGCAGGCGGTAAAACAGGTCCTCGCGAAACCGCCCGTCGGCGACCGCCTGTCGGAGGTCGACGTGGGTGGCGGCGAGGATGCGCACGTCGACCCGCACCGTGCGGTCGCTGCCCACCGCCTCGAAGGTACCATCCTGCACGGCGCGCAACAGCTTGGCCTGGAGCTCCAGGGGGATCTCCCCCACCTCGTCTAGGAACAGGGTGCCGCCATTGGCGGCCTGGAAGCGGCCGATGCGCTCGCGGGTGGCGCCGCTGAAGGCGCCGCGCACGTGGCCGAACAGCTCGCTCTCGATCAGGCCAGCAGGAAGGGCGGCGCAGTTCACGCTCACCACGGGCCGCTCGGCGCGACCGCTCCAGCCGTGGATGGCGTGGGCCAGCAGCTCCTTGCCGGTGCCGGTCTCGCCGGTAATCAGGACCGGGGTGGTGGTGGGAGCGACGCGCTTGGCCAACTCCACGGTGTGGGCCATGGCCGGGCTGCGGCTCCCCTCCATCATCGCGCACACCTCGCTGCCGGCGCCGATCTTGTCTGAAAGCAGCCGGTTCTGCTCCTCCCACTGGGCACGCAACCGCGTCAGGAGGGCAGACTGACGCTCGTAGCGCATGGCGCTGGCCAACAGCGCCCCGTAGGCCTGGGCGAGGGCCACCGTGGCCTCGGGGTAGGGCTGGCAGACGGTGCGATCGAGGGTGAGGACCCCGAGGGGCAGGTCGTCCGCCACCAGGGGGACGAGCATGCAAGAGTGGCCGTGGGGGAGGTCGAGAACCCCGTCGTAGGGGTCGCCGTCGCCCGCCGCGTGGTCGTGCTCCGTGTAGATCCGGGCGTGACCGTGGCGCATTGCCTCCCGCACCGACGGGTAGGCGGAGAGCTGGATGCGGTGGCGGCGCACGGCGTCGCCGTCGAGCCGCCCCCGGGCCGCGCGTACCCGCAACTCATCCCCCTCCAGGAGCATCACCGCGGCGAGGTCATAGGGGACGACCGGCTGCAGGGCGTCGAGGGCCTCCTGGAGGAGCCGGTCCACCGACGATTCGGAGGTGGCCAGGGCGATCGCCTGCCGGAGATCGGCCGTCAGATCGAGGGCGGGAGAGGTCATGATGAAATCTAACGAAAGGACAACAATCACTAAGTATCACGACAATCTTCGCGACATCTCCCGATTGCGCAACCCGATGGTGGTCCCGCTGCGCCACAACTCCTTGCGAGAAAACACTTATCCGGACGATACGGCCCTGGCACGCCGCTTGATGTGACCCTGGCTATCCAACCAACCGAACCCAAGGAGCACCCCATGCAGACCCTCGTCACCCGCCCCGCCCCGGACTTCACCGCCCAGGCGGTGCTCCCCGACAACACCTTCGGGGAGGTCACCCTGTCCGGCCTGCGCAGCAAGTACGTCGTCCTCTTTTTTTGGCCCTTGGACTTCACCTTCGTCTGCCCCACCGAGATCCTCGCCTTCGACCACCACCTCGCCGAGTTCCACGAGCGCGGCGCCGAGGTGGTCGGCGTGTCGGTGGACAGCCCCTACACCCACCTGGCGTGGAAGAACACCCCGGTGGAGCACGGCGGCATCGGCTCGGTTCGCTTCCCCGTCGTGTCCGACCTGGACAAGTCCATCAGCCGCGCCTACGGCATCCTCCACGAGGAGTCGGTCGCCCTGCGCGGCCTGTTTCTGATCGACCCCCACGGCGTCGTCCGCCACGCCCTGGTCAACGACCTGCCCCTGGGCCGCAGCGTCGCCGAGGCCCTGCGCACCCTCGACGCTCTGCAATTCGTCGACACCCACGGCGAGGTGTGCCCGGCGAACTGGCAGAAGGGAGACGCAGCGCTGGCGCCGACGCCCGAGGGGATCGCCCGGTACCTCGCCGAGTACGTCCGCGTCGGGGCATGACGTCGCCCCCCGATTCACCCTGACCAAGGTGACTTCTTTGGTTAAAATTGGCGGCAGGTGGCCGGACGCCACAGACTCATCATCGACCCATGGAGGAGAACCACGATGAACAGGAGGATCACGATGAACACCAGACCCACAATACGACTCTGGAGCCACGCTGCTGCAACGGGTGTCGCACTCACCCTCTGCGCTGCCGCCTATGCGGGCGAAATGGCCGGGATCCCGACCAGCTACGCCCCCGTGGTCGATCACGCGGCCTTCGCCACCACCATGGCGCGCATGAAGTCGGACAAGGCCGCGGTCACGGAGCGCCACCAGGCGCTCCTCCGCGAGCGCTATGACCTCGGCGACCATCCCGCCAAGGGCGTGACCAAGTCCGGCGGTGCGCCGGTCCAGGAGGGAGTGCGAGTGCGGCTCCCGAGGGGGACGTCCTGGGAGAAGTTGGCGGCCATGACCCCGGAAGAGATCCGCGCCAAGGACCTCTTCCCCGCCGGCTTCCTGCCGCTGCCCCACCCCAACCACGGCGAAGGGGGCATGGTCTTCCCGCAATTCCACATCGACGAGGTGCAGCGCCAGACCGGCCGCGACCTCACCCGCTTCGACCTGGACTTCGACCTGCCCGACCACCTGCTCGCCGAGTTTCCACCGCCGATCTACCTCACCACCCGACCCGACCTGGGAGACGTCTCCCAGGGCAAGCTGGTGACCACGGACAACTACTACGAGCTGTTCAACGGCCTCCTCAACCCGAAGCAGCTCGAAGGGCTGCGACTCTTGCTCACCCCCTTCCCGCAGCAGCAGTTCAACGCCACTGCCGACCGCCGCTCCGAGCGACCTAGCCTGGGGGTGGCGTGCCTAGACTGCCATGCCAACGGTCATACGAACGCTGCCACCCACTTGGTCGGAGACATCCGGCCACAGGCCTTCCGCCATCGCCTCGATACGCCGTCCCTGCGCGGCGTCAACATCCAGCGCCTCTTCGGGTCACAGCGGGCATTGAAGAGCGTGGAGGACTTCACCGAATTCGAGCAGCGCGCCGCTTACTTCGACGGCGATCCGGTGATCGCCACCAAGAAGGGGGTGAACGTCCTGGAGCGCGGCAGCCAGGTTCACTTCATGGCCGAGTTCCAGGAACTCCTCGACTTTCCTCCGGCGCCCAAGCTCGACGTGTTCGGCAACCTCGATCCCGCCAAGGCCAGCGAGGCGGAGCTCCGGGGCGAGGCCCTGTTCTTCGGCAAGGGCCGGTGCGGTAGCTGCCACCCGGCTCCCTACTACACCGACAACCTCATGCACAACCTGAAGGTGGAGCGGTTCTACGAGCCGCGTATGATCAACGGCCGCATGGCCGCCGCCGACGGCCCCATCAAGACCTTCCCCCTGCGCGGCATCAAGGACTCACCGCCCTACCTGCACGACGGCCGCCTGCTCACCCTGGAGGACACCGTCGAGTTCTTCGACATGGTCCTGCAACTCAAGCTCACGGGCGAGGAAAAAAGCGATCTGGTAGCCTTCATGCGGGCACTGTGATCGGCTAAGAGATTCATCCTCTACGCTCTGGTGGGCGGAGGTGTCCCCCGCCCACCAGAGACCGCCCTCGCCCCGAGCCCCCACCTGCGCATGACACACCACCGCAACTCCCGGAGACGACCATGGCAAAGAAGCCATTTCTCACCGACATCCAGACCCTGCGCAAGCGCGCCCGCCAGCACATCGAGCAGGGTGCCGTCACCCCCGGTTACCGGGGCGACCGCGAGACCGTCATCAAGATCCTCAACGAGGCCCTGGCCACGGAGATCGTCTGCATCCTGCGCTACCGGCGCCACCACTTCATGGCGACCGGCATCAGCGCCGAGCCCGCCGCCGCCGAGTTCCTGGTGCACGCCAACGAGGAACAGATGCACGCCGATCAGATCGCCCAGCGCATCGTCCAGCTCGGCGGCGCGCCCAACTTCTCCCCCGAGGGGCTGCTCACCCGCAGCCACGCCGAGTACGTGGAGGGCGACTCCCTCACCGACATGATCCGCGAAGACCTGGTGGCCGAGCGAATCGCCATCGATAGCTACCGCGAGATGATCGACTACCTGGGCAACGACGACTCCACCACCCGGCGCATGCTGGAGGGGATCCTCGCCATGGAAGAGGAGCACGCCGACGACCTGGTGAGCCTCCTGGAGGAGATCGGGCAGAGCTGAGGCCTCCCGGGATGAGCCGCTGATCAACCACCCATCGAGGAAGGGAGGAGCCATGCTGCGCTATGCTGCCCTTACTGCCGCGCTGTTGTTCGCCGGCACCGCCTCTGCCGACGACCTGTTGCAGGAGGCGCGGGCTACCTTCGCGCCCATCCCCACCCGCGCCCCTGCTCCCAGGGACAATCCGGTCACCCCAAAAAAGGTGGAGTTGGGGCGCATGCTGTTCTTCGAGCCGCGCCTCTCGGCCAGCGGTCTGCTGAGCTGCAACACCTGCCACAACGTCGGCATGGGCGGTGGGGACAACCTGGAGACCTCGGTGGGCCACGGCTGGCACAAGGGGCCGCGCAACGCCCCCACGGTGCTCAACGCCGTGTTCAACGTCGCCCAGTTCTGGGACGGGCGCGCGGCGGACCTCAAGGCCCATGCCAAGGGCCCGATCCAGGCCGCGGTGGAGATGAACGCCACACCCGAGCGGGTGGTCGCTACCCTGAAGAGCATGCCCGAATACGTCCGGTGGTTCGCCCAGGCCTTCCCGCAGTGGAGTCTGAAACAGGCGGTGGCGATCATGGGCACCAGCCAGCTCGGCGAGCGGCTCGCGACGCCTGAGGTCGACGCGGTCGTCGCCTTTTTGGGGACCCTGACCGGCACCCAGCCGCGGGTGGAGTACCCCCTGCTGCCGGTGAGCACCGAGACCACACCGCGTCCCGAGCCGATGGCTCGGTAGCCTACCCATCGTTTCTGGGCAGTTCGCGCGGAACCGCACGGCGCGTGGGACCGGCCACGGTTCCTCACCAGGAAGGTGACGAGTCCGTGCAGACGGCGATACATACCGGCCGAGTTGCTGCACGGCCGGATCCCCGGTCGGGACGCTGGCCACGATGCCTCGCCGGCTGCCCGGACACCGGGGAAGCTCCGGAACAACCGCTCTCGCTCAGAGTGGTCTGAGCCGTTAACGCGGGGCCGCGATGATGCCGAAACTTCTCCCGATCTCCCCAACCGATCAACAGCGGTGCCAATCGGCACCATCACGAGCACCTACCCCAATCCCGCATCGCGTCACCCGCCCGTAGTCCCGCCCGGGCATCGCCGCGTCGCTGTCATGAAAACCTCCCACGTGATGTTCTTGGGGTTGCTGATCGCGGTCGTCACCGCGGCCTCCGCCTGTGCCACGGCTGAAACCGAAAGACGGGAGCTGACCATCACCAACTACAGCCGCCATCTCGTCCAGTCTATCAGGTTCAGGGAATGCACCGACAACCCGCCCGACTATACAGACATTTCCAACACCACCTTGCGCATCGGTCATAGCGTGGTCATCGCGGTCCACGATCCATGCATCGATGTGCTTGCCGTCGACGAAAACGGCCGAGTTTTGGGCAAGCAGGACCGATTGCGGATTCCGCCGAAGGCCACCTGGCTGATTCGTTGAAATATCCTTGTTCGCGACGCACCGCCGCAGGAGCTCACCGATGCTGAACCACTGGACACGACTCGCACTCCTTCTCGCGTTCCTGCCGGTCCTTTTCGCCTGCACCCCGCACTACCTCGTGCGCTCCGAATACGTTGCAAACCAGCAGCGCAATACCTCTCCGGAGATCATCGAAACCGTCTCCTACAAAGAGGTGCTGCCGACGATCACCACCATCGCCGTGAGAGCGCCCGACAGTTGCGCGAATGAGACCACGGCCATACACAGCGGCGAGGCAAGCGGCCGCGGTCTGCTATTGAAGACGGACTGCGGCGTCGAGATGTCGGAGCTGGAGCGAGCACTGGCGAAGGCCGGCTACCACGTCATCTCCTGGGACATCATCAAGAACCGAGTGATCCACGACCCGCACACGACGCCGGTTCAGGCAGCAAAGGAACTCGGGGCCCAGGTGTTGTTTCAAGTCAACTCCCTGGAGCGGTCGGCAGCGAACGTGCGCCAGGATGCACGATGGGAGCGCCGCTTCTACCGCTCCTCCAGCGAGGGTGAGCAAGGTAGTCCGGCGCCCGTCAACGTTAGGCTGAAAGACAGCTTCGAGTCGTTCATCATCCCCCAGGAACAGGCGGCGCTACCGGCAAGGCGGCTGAGCGCGACGATCAATACCACCGCGGTCCTAGTCGACACCGGCCAGGCGATCTGGTTCTACGAGTGGACGCACAAGGAAGCGCTGAGCGATCGCTACGAGACCGACGTGTTATTGGCCTGCAAACACGACGTATGCTGGCGATCCGCTCCCGAGACCGAACCCGAGCGCGAGGTGTACAGCGGTAGCACCGAGGCGGTCTCGGCCAGCGAGCGGGACACCAACGAGATCAACGCGACCTACAACGTGCTGATCAGAGAGGCGCTGGACGATCTCGTGACGCGCTTCGCGAAACGGCGTTCACAACCCTACGTCGAAGGCAACTGAAGGACGAAGCGCGCCTTCCACGGCGCGCGAACGCCGGGATCGTCGTGCGGCCGTGGAGGCGGCCGGAGGTCCCGGCCGACCCGCAGGTGCGCGACGCAGGCGTACTGGGGTACGGCGACCGCCGCGCCGAGGATACCGCCAGGAACCCCCCGGCGGCAGTCGGTCCCGGCTAGTCGATCTGCTTGCGCAGAAAGGTCGGGATATCGAGGTCTTCGCCGGCGGGGAAGGTGCGCGGGCTGTGGCCGCGGTCCTGGACGCGGATCGTCCCGGACTCCTTCCGCAGGAAGGTCGGCTGGCGCTCGATCTCCCGCGACACACCGAAGGGCGCCGGGTCCTCGAAACCCACCGCCTTGGGCAGGGGCTGGGCCTGTACCTGGGGCAGGCGCTCCGGCTTCGCCTTGTCCTCGAAGCCCGTGGCGATCACCGTCACCCGGATCTCGCCGTTCATGTCTTCGCGGAACACCGAGCCGAAGATGATCTCGGCGTCCTCGTGGGCGCTCTCCTGGACCAAGGTGGCGGCGCTGTTCATCTCGGCGAGGGTCATGTCCGAGCCACCGGTGATGTTGATCAGCACGCCGCGGGCACCGTCGATCGAGCTGTCCTCCAGGAGCGGTGAGGAGATCGCCTTCAAGGCCGCCTCCTCCGCGCGGCCCTCGCCGCTCGCGCGGCCGGAGCCCATCACCGCAGCACCCATATCCTTCATCACCGTGCGCACGTCGGCAAAGTCGAGATTGATGTAGCCCGGGGTGGTGATCAGCTCGGAGATGCCGTTGACCGCCTGGGTGAGGACCTCGTCCGCGACGCCGAAGGCGTCGAGAAAGGAGAGATTACCTTCCACCACCGAGATCAGTCGCTGGTTGGGGATGACGATCACCGTGTCCACCTCGCGGCGCAGCTCCGCCAGCCCCTCGTCGGCGATGCGCATGCGCCGCTTGCCCTCGAAACCGAACGGCTTGGTGACCACCGCGACGGTCAAGGCCCCCACCTCTCGGGCCACCGCCGCGACCACCGGCGCCGAGCCGGTGCCGGTGCCGCCCCCCATGCCGGCGGTCACGAACACCATGTCGGCGCCCTCCAGGTGGCTGCGGATCGCGTCGATGGAGGCAGTCGCCGCCTGCTTGCCAATCTCCGGCCGCGCCCCGGCCCCCAGGCCGGTGTTACCGATCTGCACGCGGACCTCGGTGAGCGAGCGCTCGAGGGCCTGGCGATCGGTGTTCAGGGCGATGAAGTCGACGCCCTTGATCCCCGAGGCGATCATGTTGTTCAAGGCATTGTTGCCGCCACCGCCACAACCGACAACCTTGATGACGGCGGCGGGCTTGGTGTCCTCGGCAAAGCTGAACTTCATGGCCGTGCTCCTGGTCCGAACCGGCGATAAGCGGTCGCGAAGCGCAGCGAGCGGGCAGACGCGGTCCGGAAGACGCGGGGTGGGAAGGTCTGGGGCAGGTGTGGAAATCGCACAACGATTCCACGGCGGGAAGGAACAGCAAAACAGCAGGGGTCAGGCGGGGACAGCGGGCGTCGGAAGCGACACCGGAAGGATGCGCTTTATGTGATCAATTTTGGTGAAATGTCAAAAGAAATTTGCGAACCATCCCTTCATGCGCCCGACGATGCCGCTGAACACCCCGTCATCCCCGGTGGCGGGCTTGAAATAGGTGTCGTGGATCCCCGCATGGGCGCCGTAGCAGACCAGTCCCACGCCGGTGGCGTACATGGGGTTCGACACCACCTCGGCCAGCCCCGCGACCCCGGTGGGGCGGCCCACCCGCACCGGCATGTGCAGCACCGCCTCGCCGGTCTGGTCGATCCCCTCCAGGCAGGAAGCGCCGCCGGTGAGGACCGCCCCGGCAGCAATCATGCCGGCGTAACCCGAGCGCTCGATCTCCTCCCGCAACATGGCGAAGATCTCCTCCTGGCGCGGCTCGATGATCTCCGACAGAATCTGCCGGGACATGACGCGTGGCGGCCGGCCGCCGACCGACGGTACCTCGATGGTCTCCCGGTCGTTCACCAACGCGGTGCGCGAGCAGCCGTGCTTGCGCTTGATCTTCTCGGCATCCGCTACCGGCGTGCGCAGGCCGATCGAGATGTCGTTAGTGACGTTGTTGCCCCCCAGGGAGAGCACCGACGTGTACCACACCCCGCCGCGGAAGTAGATCGCCAGGTCGGTGGTGCCCCCACCGGAGTCGACCAGGGCCACGCCCAGCTCCTTCTCCTCCGGGGTGAGGACCGCCTCGGCCGAGGCGAGGGGCTCGAGGACGATGTCCGCCACCTCCAACCCGGCACGGTTGCACGATTTCACCAGGTTCTGGGCGCTGGTCACCGCACCGGTGATAATGTGCACCTCCGCCTCCAGGCGCACGCCGAACATCCCGATCGGCTCTTTCACCCCGTCCTGGTCGTCGACGATGTACTCCTGGGGCAGGATGTGCAGCACCTCGCGATCCATCGGGATGGAGACGGCGCGCGCCGCGTCGAGCACCCGCTCCACATCGTCCTGGGAGACCTCGCGGTCTTTCACAGCCACCACGCCGCGCGAGTTGAAGCTCCTGATGTGGCCCCCGGCGATGCCCACGAAGACGCGGCTGATCTCCTCGCCCGCCATCAGCTCCGCCTCCTCCACGGCGCGCTTGATGGACTCGACGGTGGCATCGATGTTGACCACCACGCCCTTACGCAGACCGGTGGACGGGTGGGTCCCGAGCCCCACCACCTCGACCTCGCCACCCTCGCCGACGTGGCCGACCACCACGCAGATCTTCGTCGTGCCGATGTCCAGGCCGACAATGGACTCGCTCTTCAATCGCGGCCTCCTATTGCCTCTACGCTCGTTCCTCCCGGCCTCCTGCGGAGGCCGAGTATCCGTTGCGCGATGGCGGCCAGTCTAGTTGGGAGTCCGGGAGCGATCAGCGGCGTCGCGTTCCGGCGATAAGGCCATCCCACCGCGGGCCGCGCGGCGGCGGTGCACCCCGATCCCTGACGCCTAGCCCGCTTTTCTCACCAGGAGTCGTCGCGAGCCCGTGCAAATGGCCGTAGATCCTGGCTGGCCCGCAAGTCCGAGCCCGCAGGCAGGCTTGCAGCCTGTCGAGGACTCGGACGAGGACACGGCCGGGAGATGCGGGCAGTTGCGCGGGCGCAGCAGAGTCGTGGTGAGAAATGCGGGCTAACCTGGCCCGACGACCACCGCCCGGTCCTTGAAGCGCAGATCGATGCGGGCCACGCGCTGCTTCGACTCCGCCACGTCCGGCAGGATGCGCGCCAGCCGGTCGAGCTTCGTCGGATAATCGCCGCGGCCGAGAAAGATTTCGATCCCGCCGTGCTCCGCCACCAGCACCGGATCGCCCAGCTCGTCGAAGCGCAGATGGCGGATCTCGTCCGGGGAAGGGAACCCGCGCCGCTGGCTGGCCTGCACGGCAGTGAGGGCACGGTGGATCGCCGCCGGCTGCTCCACCCAGCGGCGTTCCGACGGCCCCAGGCGAATGCGCACCAGGGAGGCGGCGCCGAAGTTCTCGATCTTCTCGATCACCTGCCCCTCCCGGTCCACCAGCCAGCCGTGCAACCCGGCGGTCACCACCGCCACGGCGTCCCGCACTCCCACCTGGAGGCGCAGGCGGTCGGGGAGCCAGCGCGTCACCACCACCCGTTCCACCCACGGGTCTGCCTGGATCGCGTTCCGCACGGCGGCGAGGTCGAGGGCGAAGAGCGACTCACCGCGATGGGGAGCGAGGTAGCGCTCCGCGAAGTAGGCGGCGGTGATTCCCGGCCCACCGATCCCATCCACCACCACGTCGAATCCCTGGAGATTGAACAGCGGCTGGGCGCGCAGCCACGCCATACCCCGGTAGAGGCCGGCACCGCCGGCGCCGAGCACCACGACCGCCAAGAGGGCCAGCGCCACGCGCAGCCGGGCGCGGCGCCGCGCCTGTTGCTCGCGGAGGCTCGGCGCCGTGGGGTGGACCGGGCGGCGCGCCGCCGCGCGCTTCGCAGCCGCGGCCGCCGAGGTGCGGCCGGCACGCGCGGACAGGGTCTGCTCGCGGAGCACCACCTTCGTGCTTCGCCGCGCGCTCGCCCGACCTTCGCCGCGGCCCCCGCGTCCAGACCAAAGACGCCAGCGCCGCCGGGCCACCGGCTGCAGCTTGCCTGGTCGATGTCGGGCACCCATCGCTCAGGTACCGGCGCCGAGAGGCTCGGTTTCGTCGTAGGAAATCCGTCTGTGCACGACGTTAATCACGCTCCCGGGGGATGCCATCGAGGAGTCGTTCCACCAGATCATCGAAGTCGATGCCGATCGCCATCGCCGCCTTGGGCAGGAGACTGTGGCCGGTCATCCCGGGCACCGTGTTGACCTCGAGCAGGAAGTAGTTGTCCGCCGCGTCGACCATCACGTCGACTCGTACCCCGCCGCGGCAACCGAGGGCCGCCGCCGCCTTGGCGCACGCGCGCTGGATGTCGCGCGTGACTGCCTCGGGCAGGGGTGCCGGCGTCAGGTACTCGGTCCTATCCGACTGGTACTTCGCCTGATAGTCATAAAATCCCCCGGGGGCACGGATCTCCACCAACGGCAGGGGATCGCCGTGCAGGACGCCGCAGGTGATCTCGCGGCCGGCGATGAACGCCTCGATGAAGATCCGGCGGCCATAGGCCAGGGCCGAGCGCAGGGCTGCTTCCACCTGATCGGCACTCCGCACCACCGCGATGCCGAGGGTCGAGCCCTCGTAGACCGGCTTCACCACCAACGGCTGGTCGAGGTCGCGCAGCAACGCCGTCACCTCTTCGGGGCTGTTCACCACCCAGAACTCGGGGGTGGGGAGGTCATGGGAGCAGAACAGCCGTTTGGTGAGCAGTTTGTCCATCGCCACCGCCGAGGACTGCACTCCGGAGCCGGTGTACGGGACCCCGACGATCTCCAGAAAGCCTTGCACCCGACCGTCTTCACCGAGACGGCCGTGGAGGGCGATGAAGGCGACGTCGATGTGGGTGCGTGCCAGCGCGGCCGGCAGGTCGTGGCGGGTGTCGATCGCCACCGCGTCGTATCCCTTGCGCAGCAGGGCGGCGTGCACCGCCGTGCCGGATTCCAGCGAGATCTCCCGCTCGTGGGAGGTCCCCCCCATCAGCACACCGACGCGCTTGCCGCGCCAGTAACCACGCTCGGTCATGGTCCGATGCTCCGCGGCAGCGGGATGGGGGTTGGGGGATGGGGGGTAAGGGGGAGGTTGGCCGGCGTAGCCGGCCAGATTTCTTCATCGCATGAATGGGCCGGCCCGCAGGGCCGGATCCACTCCCCCATCCCCCACCCCTCACCCCCCATCCCGATCTGTACCCTGGTGCCCGACGGTTTCATATCTCCGACCTCCCCGGCCTCGCATCCCGGCTCGCCTCGCCGAGAACCTGGATCTCCAGCTCCAGCGCGATCCCGGTGCGCGCCAGGACGGCCGCGCGAGCGCGCTCTATCAGCACCTCCACGTCGGCGGCGCAGGCGCCACCCAGGTTGACGATGAAGTTGGCGTGTTTGGCGGAGATCTCGGCCTGACCCAGCCGCGCGCCCGCCAGCCCGGCGTCGCGGATCAGACGCCACGCAGAGTGGCCCGGTGGGTTCTTGAAGATCGAGCCGGCGTTGGGCAGGTCGAGGGGCTGGGTGGCGCGTTTGGTGGCGAGCCGCTGCCGGGCCCGTTCCCCTGGTGCCGGGCGTGCGGGCCGCGCTCGCAACGCCACCTCCACCACCACCTCGTGGGGGGCGAGATCGCTACCGCGGTAGCGGAGGCCGAGATCCGCTGCATTCCACCACCTTAGGTATCCCTGACCATCCAGCACCCGGGCCGCGAGGAGCAGATCCGCCATGCAGTCCTCGTGAGCGCCGGCGTTCATGCGCACGGCGGCGCCCACCGTCCCCGGCACTCCGGCCAGGTCCTCCAACCCGCCGAGGCCGTGGCGCCGCATTGCCACCAAGAGGCGGCCCAGCGGCAGTCCGGCACCGACGAGGAGGCGGTCCTCCGCGCAGGCGAGGTAGTCGATGTGCGCGAGGTTGACCACGACCCCGCGGATGCCGCCGTCGCGCACCAGGACGTTGGACCCCTTGCCCAAGAGGGTGAATCTGCCGCCGACCGCCGCCACCACCGCCTCCAGGGCCACCACCGTGCGCGGCCGCACCCACCAGTCCGCCGGTCCACCGATGCGAAAGGTCGTGTGGCGCGCCAGCGGCTCGTTCGCCCGCACCTCGGCATCGAGGGTAGCGGGCAAAGGACAGTGGACAGTGGGGGGCTCGAATACCATTTCAGACAGAGCTGAGTGACCGCGGGTCACACGGCTGCGCAAGAAGCAAGTTCCTGAATTTCCTGCATTCCTTAGAGGATGTGTCCTAGACGGGAGAGGGGGAGACACCGAGGTGGGCGGGGAGGCGGTCGGCGAGACGATGGGCGAGGCGAGTGATGTCGCCGGCGCCGAGGGTGAGGAGCAGGTCGCCG